>JBKQRG010000384.1:0-109983 GCA_052144015.1 Desulfomonilaceae bacterium | reverse complement strand
GCCACTATAAAATGACTGTCAACTATATTATACATAATTACATGCCGACAAAGTCTACTTACGCATGCCGCTTTCCCCAATCTTCGCCAAAGCTTAACCCCTCCCGCCTCTCAAAGATCCGTCTGGGGGACCTTCTGCAATCGCGTCAAGGTGCTACACGGCATCCAAAGCGCGTTTCAGCTTCCAGTTGCTCAAGCGATTACAGATCCGCTACAGGGACAACTGCTACGACCTCGCGGTCGTCGATCACACTCGTCAAGCGTTCCTTAAAATCGTCCGCTCGATTAACAGCCGACTAAATATAGTCATGTACAGGTTTAAGTGGACTCAATCATGGCCACTGCCTACTCCACTCCTGAATCGAGTTTTACCCAGTCGCGGCAAGAGCCCACATAGCTAATTCGCAGCGCCTCCAGGCTGGAAAGAACACTAACGCGACTCGCGTCCAGATTTGAAACAATCTTCTTCTCATTCACAGGCGCTGTCCGGCCGAAGTTCTTCGGCTTATTTTGAGTATTGCTCATCATGTCCCGGCTCCATGCCGCACGCTTACCTGTCAGTGAAATCGGGTTCATAGGGTTCTAGCGTTTCTGACGGGTCTATTACCGCTTCTCGGTCCTTGGCTCCAAGTTCTATCAAGAGTTTTATAATCTGCAAATCACGATCAGTTCCTGGCGAGAGGGCGCTCCCCAAAGGGGTTTCTCCATATTTATCTTCGGCATTAAGGTCTGCACCGTATTTTAGTAGCGATGTGATCACCTTCGGGTCCATCGGTGGTGAGGCAGTGCATGCTAAATGAAGCGGCGTTCGGCCGGACTTGTCACGACTGCGCACATCAGCACCAGCCTGGAGAAGCATTATCACCATGGAATACCTGGTAATCCGGTTGAGGTGGTCACTACATGCCGCACTCATTAACGCATTCCACCTAGACTTTTTCCCGGCTGCGTTCACGTCAGCACCGCGTTTCAATAAAAGCTCCACTACCTTGATGTGTCCATCGTTGGCCGCTCTGACTATAGCTGGTTCGGCCTCGTCGTTCGAAGCCCTCGTGTTGCGATCGGCACCCTCGGCCAAAAGTTTTTCAACCGCAGCCGTATCTCCTGCTTGACAAGCCTTGTAAAGAGGCGGGAGAGGCTGGTCATTCGACGAGCATCCACTCATTACAAAAGCTGCGAGAATCGCTCCTGTGACCGCGCCGAAGTTCCAAGACGAAATGATCTTCCTTTTTGCCATGGGATGCTCTCTTGGTGTAATGGTCGATCATGTTTCGCACCGGCAGGGACGCCGGTGCCTACCAAAACCTCGAGGTCAAGTGTCAGACACTGGTACAGGCTCTCCCATGATCTCCACCTTCTGAGAATCGGTATATTTGAAGATACAGCATTTGACCAGGCACCTCGTTCCGAGCCTACAGCCCGAGGTAAGCCTTTCTAACCTCAGGATTGGCTAAAAGCTCCTTGCCGGACCCGGATAAAGCAATTCGGCCCGATTCCATAACAAAGCCGTGATGTGCTATCGACAAGGCATGTTCGGTATTCTGCTCCACCAAAAGTATGGTCATGCCCAGACGATTCACTTCCTCCACAACCCTGAACATTTCTTCCACCAATAACGGGGACAGACCAAGTGACGGCTCGTCCAGCATAAGAAGTTTCGGCGCCGCCATCAGACCTCGTCCGATGGCCACCATCTGTTGCTCGCCTCCGGATAGAGTGCCGGCGATCTGGCTTCGGCGTCCCTTAAGAACAGGAAATACGCTGAATACCTGCTCCAATCGCTCTTCCCGCTGACTCACCGGCGTGCAGTATGCGCCCAGCATAAGGTTTTCCAGGACACTCATTTCGGGGAAGAGCTTGCGGCCTTCCGGCACATGAATCAGGCCAAGGCGCACAATCTGTGTGGGAGCCGCATGTTCCAGTGGAGTATCCTCAAAAATAATGGAACCGCTTGCCGGTTTGAGGAGTCCGGAAATGGTCTTCAGAAGGGAGGTCTTGCCCGCGCCGTTGGCTCCGACCAGCGCCACGATCTGACCTGCATCAATACTCAGAGAGACGCCCCACAGCGCCTGCACTTTACCGTAAGCCACTTCAAGATTTTCAATCCGCAGCATGGGACTTCGCTCGCTTACCTAAATAGGCGGCAATTACGTCGGGGTTTTCCACCACTTCTTGAGGTGTCCCGTCCGCGATTTTCGCGCCGTAGTTTATTACTATCACCCTATGGGAAGTGTTCATAATGGCCCTGAGCACGTGTTCCACCCAGATGATCGTTACTCCATCCTTACAGATATTAGTGATTAAGTGGGCAGCCTGATCGATCTCGGTGGGATTGAGGCCGCCCATTGGTTCATCCAGGAGAAGCAATTTGGGGCCTGTTGCCACCGCTCTGGCAATTTCCAGTCTCTTTTGATCCATTAAAGTAAGGTCATTCGCGAGGGCCTTGGTCTTACTTCCCAATCCGATTTTTTCGAGTACACGGGCCGCCTCGGTTTCGGCCTGTCGTCGTAGGGGAAAGCGCAGAAATGCCGCCAACGTTACGTTCTCCAAAACACTCAGCTTACGGAACGGTTTGACGGTCTGAAACGTCCGTGCCACGCCCTTTCGAGTGACCGCGTAAGGCTTAAGCCCTACGAGATTTTCGCCCTGGAGGCTCATTTGTCCCGCGGTCGGCGGCAAAAAGCCCGTCACTAAATTGAAAACAGTAGTTTTGCCCGCTCCATTGGGTCCTATTAGGCCTATAATAGATCCTTTTTCCACTGTGAAGGACAGATTGGTCACAGCTCGCAGGCCACCAAACGCCTTAGTAAGATCTTTTACCTCGAGCATGACCTCAGCCATTTCTCACCCCCAGCCTGCTTTCAATGATGAAGCGCAGCTTGCCCCAAATACCTTCGGGCATGTACCGGATTGCCACCATCATAAAAAGCCCGTAAAAAATCAGGTGGCCCCACATAAAATGTGTCCGGAAGGTTTCGCCAAGTGAAACAAGAAAGATTGCGCCGACCAGTGGACCCACCACCGTGGTCAAGCCGCCCACTACGGGTATGAAAACCATTTCCACCGAAAGAGCGATGCTGAAGACAGCGTCCGGATCTATATATCTGAAGTACATCGCGTAGAAGCCACCCCCTGCGCCGGCCAGAAAGGCAGATAAGGCCAGAGCGGATACCCTTGCTTGGACGGTGTTGATCCCCAACGCTTCCGCGCTATCAATATCCTCGCTTATCGCCAACACATATGCGCCCAGCCTGCTACGAGCAAGCATCCAGGTAACCGCCAAAGCTGCTGCCGCGATTATTGCGCCAATATAATAAAAAGGTATCTTACTTTCCCAATTGATGGGGTTTCCCGCAAAAGTTACCGGCGGTAACGTTGTGATCAGAAGGCCAACCGGGCCATTCGTCAATGATTCCCAGTTGAGAGCGACTAATCTAATGATTTCAGCCACTGCCAAGGTTGAAAGCGCGAAATACGGCCCACGGAGCCGGAAGCAGATCAGACCTATAGGAACCGCGATCAGCGCCGCGACAATTCCGGCCAGCACGATACCGTACCACGGCGATATCCCAAGGCTAAGATACAGTATCATGGTCGTGTAAGCACCGGCTCCGAGGAAGGCGGAGTGGCCGAAGGAAACCTGACCCGCAAATCCTCCCAGGATATTCCAGGCCGCGCCCAGTACTGTCCACATTAGGACCATGATCATCAGATGCACGTAAAAAGGATCTGTTACGACCCAGGGAGCGGCTATTACTAATGCTAATGCAACGATCAACGCAATAAATTTCATGACTTCCCCTCCCCAAAAAGACCGGCAGGTCTGAACAGCAGCACGAGCAGGAAGATCACGAAACCGATCGCGTCTTTGTAGGGAACTGACACGTAAACCGCGCCCAATGATTCGGCCAGCCCCAAAATAAGTCCTCCGACTATTGCCCCGGGAACTGAACCCAAGCCACCCAGAACTACGATGACAAAGCATTTGGCTACAAGAATCTCACCTACTGTAGGATAGAGGTAAAGTGACGGTGCCAGAAGCACCCCTGCGCCGCAAGCCAGGGCCGTTCCCAAACCAAAAGTAATCATCGAAATGCGATCTACACTGATGCCCATTAGCGCGGCGGCTTCCGGCTCCTGACTGGTGGCCCTGATGGCACGCCCGATATCGGTGTGCACCAGAAGCCAGTAGAGAGCGGCGGTCACCAAAATTGCAAGACAAAAGGCGATGGCCAATGGGATGGGCACCGCGATGCCCATGGGCCTCAGCGGCATAATCGCATAAGGCAATTTTATGGTGCGGTAATCACCCGTCCATATAAGGAGGGCAAGGTTGGCCACGAAGAGCGACAGTCCCGCGGTATACAGGAGCGTGTTCAATTCACCGGCCGGCACTATCTTCTTTAGCAAGAAGCGGAAAATGAGCAGGCCGCCCACAAAACCGGCGGGTACCCAGACAATCATGGAAAGAAAAGGGTCCATTTTCCAGGCCGTATGGGCCCAAAATGCCCCATACATCCCCAGCATGACCATGTCGCCATGCGCCATATTGATGATGCGCATAACCCCGAAGACAATCGTAAGGCCCACGCCGATCATGGCGTACAAGGAACCGGTTAGCAAACCGCTTACGATGCTTTGTATCAATGTTTCCATGGGATAATTCTATCTATCCCCCTTTATTAACTGGGTATAGGGAAGGGCGGACCTACGTGTCCGCCCAGGACAGACACAAGTGTTTGCCCCGGTGATAGTCCACCTAAACCTCCCTTCAGGAAAAGGGGGACAGTGAATCGCTTCTTAGCAGGTGACCATCATATAATTGATGGCTGGCTTCTTAGGATAATCCTATGCCCTGCCCGCATCTAGCGTTTTACCGTAGGATCCGGGAAAATGTGATCCGTTTCCGCATTAGCTTTGGGATACACGTTCAGCAGCTTGCCGCCTCGCCATTGTGCCAATACCGAATGCTCGGGCGAATAGATATTCTGATTAGTATACTTGTCTCCCAATGGGCCGTCCCAATTCCCGAACTTCACGCGACCGAATACTGTGGTCATATCGGTCTGGAGCAGCGCTTGGCGTATAGCCTCGCGGTCCTGCGCCAGATCGCCGGTTAATTTGGCCCGCTTCATGGCGTCAGCTATGATATAGATGATGGCATAGCCTTCCACCTCGTGCTCTTTAGGATAAATTCCATAAGACTTGTGAAATTTCTCGTAGAAAGCTTTGGTGGTGGGGTCGTTGGGATTGCCTGACCAAGCCGCTGAGGAGAAAACATTTTCGGATAATGGGCCGAGTTCGTTGGCAAAATCAGCTACGCCGAAACCGCCTCCGAAACCGACAAAGGCCCGAGGCGTCACCCCCATCTCTTTGGCGTGACGAGTGAGAAGAATGGCATCAGTGGTTGAAACCGCTACCATCAGTAGGAAGTCCGGGGTCTGAGCCTTTACTTTTGTCATCACGGGCTTGAAATCCAGAGTATTTACCGCGTAAGCCTCATCATTAACAATAGGCACGTTCTTTGATTTCAAGAAGACCATGGCAGAATTAGCTATACTTTTGCCAAAAACCGTGTTGTCGTAGACTACCGCCGCGGATTTGGGCATTGCACCCTGAACCTCGCTGATAAACTTATTAAATGCCTGGGGATAAATAGAACCTGTAGGATTATCGCGAAACACCCACTCGAAGCCTTTTGCGGTGATTATATCAGCCGAGGGATGATCCACCACATACGGGCACTTGAGCCGCTGGGCGACTGAAGCTATTTCCACCGCCTGTCCGGAGGCTCGGCCGCCCGTCAAAACGAGCACCTTGTTTTGTGCGATGAGCTTCTCGGTGACGGTAGCCGCCAAGGGGTTCTTGGCCTGGTGGTCTTCGATGATTACCTCGATCTTTTTGCCATTTACGCCTCCAGCAGCATTTATTTCATCGACCGCCAGGGTGTACGCCTTTTTAAACTTGTCGCCAAATGGCGCGTCCGAACCAGTCATAGGTTGGGGCGCTCCAATCTTTAGGGTATCTTGCGCCAGGACGCTACCCACCCACACGACTAATACGAGAATTAACAGGCTTGCAAAAAACTTCTTGCACATAACCAGCGACCTCCTTGATGGCGATTTGGGAATGGATTTATTGAGAGCAGAGCCGAGGCGGTATCACTATAGCTCTCAATCTTTGTGTTCAGTTTGTTCCCTCTCCAGCTACCCGGGAACCAGCGAGTCAGTTCCCTTCAAATTTCCCGACGCTTCGCACTGCACACGAAACATTATATTAATGTGAGGCGTAGAATCGAGAGAATAATGACCTCAGGGTTCATCCAGTACTTCGCGGACCTTTCTTGCTAGGGCATCCATTGTGAATGGTTTTTGGAGGAACTGCACACCAACGTCCAAAACCCCGTGATGCACAATGGCATTCTCGGTATACCCCGATACATATAGAACTCGCATGTCTGGAAATAAAGGAGATAACTCACCAAACAACCTTTTGCCGTCCATCTGAGGGAGCACGACATCCGTAAGCAGCAGATTCAAGGCTCCCTTATACTTTTCGCCGATTTTCTTTGCCTCTGCCGGATCGCCGGCTTCTAAAACTTTGTAACCGAGCGCCTGCAGAGCTTCAGAAGTCAACTCCCTGACAAGTTCTTCATCCTCCACGACAAGGATGGTTTCGCTTCCTCTGATTTGATTACCAGTCCGCGGGTCTTTGATTTCTATGGGCACCGTATCCGGAGCTAATGGCAAGTAGATCTTGAATGTAGTCCCTCTAGCTAACTCACTGTAAACCGAAATATGGCCTTGGTGCTGTTTGACAATCCCATAAGTTGTCGAAAGTCCGAGACCCGTGCCCTTTTCTCTGGTTTTTGTTGTGAAAAAAGGATCAAAAATCCGCGACATAGTCTGAGAATCCATTCCACTCCCGGTATCGGAAACCGCCAACATTACGTAAGGGCCTGATGTGACCTCTGAATGTGTTATTGCGTATTCGTCATCCAAAAACACATTTCCCGTCTCGATTACCAATTTTCCGCCTGTCGGCATTGCATCACGAGCATTTACTGCAAGATTGAGCAAGATCTGTTCGACCTGTCCGGCATCACCCATGACCTTTTCCGCGGATGGACTAAGTTCCACAACAATATCAATGTGTTCTCCGATCAACGGTTTTAGCATTTTTTCAAAATTGAGAATTAATGCGTTTAAATCCAAAGATTTTAAATCAAGCACCTGTTTGCGACTGAATGCAAGCAGATGACGGGTCAAATTTGCTGCCCTGACAGCGGCACGATTAATTCTGAGTGCTTTGTCTCGGTACGGAGCGCCTTCCGGTATGCTTTGGCTCAAATTCTCAGAATAGCCAATTATGGCAGTGAGGATATTATTAAAATCATGAGCTATCCCCCCGGCTAATTGCCCGATGGCCTCCATTTTTGCTGCCTGACGAAGTTGTTCTTCAAGCCGCCGTCGGTCTGTAATATCGCGAAAAATCCCTCGGAACCCGCAGGGTGCGCCGTTGCCATCCTTCACAAGGCTTATTGATACTGTGCAGTATCGTTTCGATCCGTCCATTCTGGTGATCTCGAAATAAAGGCCTCGGTTGGGTTTGCCGGTCTTATAAACTTGATTGTAAGCTTCATAAACTCTTTGGGCGTTTGTTTCATCCACGAACTCGCGATAATTCAGTCCTATCAAACGTTCCCTCGTATAGCCTGTTATCTCACATAAGGAATCATTGACCAGCATGAGGTTGCCTTTTAGGTCAACCTCGTTGTAACCGTCCGCGATGTTTTCCAAGATGCCGCGATACTTCTCTTCGGATCTACGAAGTTCTTCCTCTGCTTTTTTGCGATCTGTAATATCTCTGGCAAAGACAGCTACTCCCTCGACAGATCCGTCTGCTCTGAGCACGGGGTATGCGCTGGTGTCGTATATTCTTCCATCGCCTGTCGTGTCTTCTTGCCTCGCTGGCTTGCCGGTCCAAATAATGTCGTTAAGTCGTTGCTGCCTATCCAAGGTACCTTCCGAACCTGAAAGCTCGAAAATGGACTTGCCGATTAGTTCTTCAGCCGGTTTTCCCAACGATGAAGCGAGCTGTCGGTTCAAGGTTAGGATTTCTCCCTGATTATTCACGAGAAGCGCAATATCGGTCGTTGCATTCAGGAGGGCTCGCAACGTCTCCTCATGCTGTATTAGCGCCTGCTCGGCTTTCTTTTGATTAGTTACATCCCTGATGATCCCTTGGTAACCAAGGATTTCTCCGTCAACGCTCATCCGCAAGGTGGAATTTAGAAGGCACTCAATCTCCGTGCGATCTTTTGTCACGAATTTAATTTGGTAGTCTTTAACAAAGCCGAAATGTTCAATATCTTTCTGGAATCGGATCCTATCTGCAGGATTAGAATATATATGCAGGATATCCATATTGAAGGCCTCTGCTCGTCTATAGCCGAACAGCGCCAAAAACGCGCGATTCGCGTCAATCAATTTGCCGTCACGGGTTGTAATAAAGACCGCATCATTGGAATCTTCAAATAATGTGCGATATTTCTGCTCGCTTTCAATCAGCTGCATTTCGGCAAGCTTGTGTTCGGTAATGTCCTCGCAAGTCATTAAATCTTCGCCGGTATCGAGCTTAACTGGTCTAAAATAGACGATCTTTTTGCTGCCGTCCTTGCATTGAACCGTGAAAATGCGTTGCCGCGTCTCGCCGGTCCCTAACTCTTGCATATCTCTTATCCACGCAGAAATAACTTGTTTTCGATACTCTGGGTCAGGAAAGGCAAGCCTCAACCATTCTCTGCCATTCGGGACTTCACCAGGTTCAAAGCCGAATAGTTCCGTAAAACGGGGATTCACCTGTTCGTACTTCCCATCCCGCCCGATGATGACTATACCGAATGGGGCATTATCAAAAAGTTTTTGAAGTCTTTCCGTTTGGCCGGCTAGCGACTCTTCGATTTTCAGCAGATCGCTCGCTTTGGGCCTCTGGCGGATACCCTCCGGCTGATCGAGAGGCTGTTTTTCGGAGTTGGCCCGATCCCCCATAGCGAATCCCTTCAATGGAATAAGTCAGGCAGAATAAATACTTAGTATAGTAAGCTCGATTCTAGGAAGGACTAAATTTAATTATCGCGCAATTGTCGTGAACTACGAAGGAAAATCTTGAATCGCAAGTTACACCAAGTTAATGCAAGAAGTGGCGAGTTATCCGAATTGCCGTTTCGGAAATCTACCGAAACATTCCCCTTCAAGAACCGCGAGATTGCTTTGTTCCGCCCGCAATGACACTTCTAATTCCTCAGTTAGGAAGGGCGGGATTTGTCATTGCGAGGCCGCCAGGCCGTGGCAATCTCCGAAAATTTGGGAGACTGCTTCGCTCCGCTCGCAATGACATTCTTTGGCGGCCTGTGACTGAAGGCGTACGTACTTTGAAAGTAATATAATTGACTATTAGCAGCTCTCTGCTACTGTGGGTTATTATCTTCTGGAGGGGAGCAAAATGGCCGGTCCAAATTTACCGGATAGAGAATACCTGGAGCCCACCAGTATCATTGATAGTGATAATCAAGAAATTATACAATTCGTTAAAGAAGCGGTCGTCAATGCCAAGAATCAGATTGAGCAGACCCAGGGAATTTTCTATGCGGCACGTGATAGCGTGCTTTATGATATTCGCACACCATTCTTTCTTCCCGAGCATTACAAAGCAAGCAATGTGCTTAAACGCGGCCGAGGATACTGCGTAACAAAAGCCTGTCTCCTTTGCGCGATGGGAAGGGCGCTGGGAATACCATCCCGACTCGGTCTTGCGGATATCAGAAATCGCGGGGCAAGCAAACAAGTAATCGAAATGATGGGAACGGATGTTTTTTCGTACCACGGATTTACGGAGTTTTATCTCAATGGGAAATGGGTAAAAGCGACCCCGGCTTTCGATTCATCGGTATTCCCTCGGCACAATATAGCTCCCGTTGAATTCGATGGGATAAAGGATGCCGTATACCCCAGTCACGATCTAAGCGGCAATCCATATGTAGAATACATTACATATCACGGTTCCTTCGTTGATGTCCCGCTGAATGACCTCCTGAACGGCTGGAGAAAACACTATGGGGAAGATCGGGTCCAATTTTGGATGACACACTTTTCTGAAATCTCTCCTGAGACGTCAGCATCCGATGATCTGAGAATTTAGTGTCTCAGGATCGCAGATAACTTACGTTCTGATCAACAATGATAATCTGTATAGAGTATTCTATCTCTGCGGGATAAGGGTCGCGTTTTGTGACACAAACCTTGGGAAGTGAGGTGTAATTATGGTGGAGCAAAGTCTACTAGGGGTGACGGATTTAGCGACTGTACTGGGCGATCTAAAGAAGAATTGGGGATGGTTCTTGGCTTTGGGCATTCTTTTCATCATTCTGGGTTTTATAGGGCTCGGGATGCTGGTTGCCCTGACTATCGTCAGTGTACTTTTTTTTGGCGTTCTCTTGCTGATTGCCGCGGTCGCACAAATCATTAATGCCTTTAAAAGCAAAGGCTGGAAAAGCATCGCCTGGCACATCCTGAGCGCGATCCTGTACGGGCTGGCCGGAGTCGTGATCATCATAGATCCTTTGGTCGCCTCGGTTATTTTTACGCTGGTACTTGGATTCATGATACTCCTCGCCGGGATAACAAGAATCGTCATGGCATTTCATATTAGAGGCGCGAAAGGATGGGGCTGGCCAGTGGTGAGCGGTATTATTTCCGTTCTACTCGGGATAATGATCATTGCACAGTGGCCGATTTCAGGGCTCTGGTTCATCGGGCTTTTTGTCGCGATTGAAATGATCATGAGCGGCTGGTCATATATTTTCTTGGCCTTGGCCGCGAGAAGAGCAGGGACATCCGTTCCGGGACAGGTGCCAAGCCAAGCAGTCCCGTAGGATGTAGTTAATGGCCGCACAAAAATCCGATTTGCTGCGGTGTGTCGCATAGGAGTGAATTTTCTTGATGAGCACCAGCTTTATAAAGGGGAATTCAAATCTTATCCGGCCAACGATGGGTCTATGGAGGGGACGTCTGTAATTGTCGATAGCTGTACTTTCGCCCCTCTGGTACAAACGGGATTGAGAAAATAAAGCCAGCGACTATGATCCGCCCCGAGCGGCATGCTCCCGTGAAGTATACGCAAGCGCAAGAAGAATGGAATTCAGCTTGGTACGTGCGGTGTCACCACGGGAAGTCAGGACGATGGGAATCGTACCCGGGCCGGCGGTGATTATCCCCCCATTATCCACAATCAAACCCAGGCTGCCCATGGTCTTGGAGAGCATTTTGTAAAGTACGTTCGCCGTATTTATGTCAGTTGCCACAAGACAGTCCGCATCCCCCCGTATTTGGCCATCATAATGTTTTTCCTCGGCAACTCCAGGCACGGTGGCCAAATCGAAAGAAAGCGGGCCTTCCACAATCAACGGTCCATATGGAATCTGCAGCTCTTCCGCCCTTGCTACGGCCTCTGCCGCCAGAAGCGTGGAGGGGATAGCAGGCGTCTCCTTTTCTACAGCCGTTACGATTGCTATCTTGAATGTGCGTTGGGGATCCACTGCATTTCTGAGCACATTGGCCTGATTTTCTATGACCCTGAGTAAGGACTCCGCATCTCTGAAACTCGGGTTCACGCCCGCATCCGATAAAGCAAAGAACCGGCCGTTTGGAAGAACGAAAACTGCCGTATGTGATGCCAGCCTTCGTTTGGCCGGCTTTCCCGATTCGGGTTCGGATTTGTAGATGGAAAGGGCTTCCCGGAGAATCGGTGCTGTATCCAAGCTGCCTTTCATAATTATATAGTCGGTGTTGCGTTGAATGAATTTTCGAAAAACCTCAGCCATTGACTTTTTTTTGGCGTCTAAATCGACTGCCAATGGATCGAGAGGAATTATCTCGACGCGGTCCGAGCCGACTGACAGCGGAACTTTACAGTGCTCCACAGCCGCCATAATATCGTCGGGATCGCCGATGAGAGTAAGCTTGTTGATCAGGCCTTGTTCCTTAGCTTCGCAAGCAGCCGTTAAAGCGTCTTCATTGTCCGCCCCGACCAGCACGACATTGGCCGGACTGAGCTTTCCATTTGATATACTGTCTGTCAGTTCGTCCAGTAGGGATCCAAATGAAAAAGCCGAGGGTCGGTCTCCCGGCGATTCGAGGACCTTCAGGGCCTGTCTCATGCTTGCGGCTTCTACACTTATCTGCAAGCGCATGTCGTTCCTTGAGTTCACATATAATTCAAAAAGTTGATTAGCAACCAGGTACTCGTGCTCAAAAGAATCCAGGCAGATCACAGGCGTGAACGGGATATCGATTCGATCGCGAATTTTACCGAATAATTGTCTAAAATGTGGCTCAACCGCCCTCATGCTGGTCACCACGATGAAGTGCGGCCGCTCCCCAGGTATGCCAGCGGAAGCCATCTGCAAAACCATGGCCACTTGCCGAGCATAAGAATCGACAACGTACATTAAACTGCGAGCAAGCGGGCTGGATATCTTGTCTGATTCCGCTATCATCAACAGCTCACATATCTCTCCCACACCTGTCCCCTTGTCGCGGGAAGCCAGCCGAAAATGTGGAGGGATGGCAAAATTCTCTTGCTCGAGGCGGTTGATGATTTTATCGAAATCGAAGCTTGTCAAAATCTTGTTTGCATCCTGTGCGGCCAATTCTCTAATAATGCGGGGGCCTGCCTTCTTGACCACGGACGCGAAAAGATCGTCCAGGGTCATTACCACTAGATTCATGGTCTGAGAATTGATTCCCTCAATTTCCGAAAGCAATGCCGCAGCCGATTTGAGCGGAGTGACTTTGACCAAACCTTGCAAGCCCCGGCCGAGTTCGAATTCGCTTTCCTTGAACGCTGAATCCATATCGTGAGCGCCAAGAGTCGAGAAGGAAAGAGGGCTGCATAAAGACGCATTGATGCCGCCATGGCTCTTTTGGTTTCTAAGGAGCTTCAGCAGCTCCCATGCCACAAGCGCACCTCTATTCAAAGAGCTGTTCGGTAGCCGCTTCCAAGACTCATTTCGAACTTTTTCTGTCAGGACGTAAGTTCCGTCAGGCAGTGTGCCCAAGTCCCCGCCGGCACAAACCAGGTCGGTTACTTCCGCGAGCTGTATAGCGTTTTCCACAAGCAGGTTCATTATCTGAAGCGCGAGCTGCTCGGGAGACGTCCCGTGGGTCCGGAAATCGATTTCCGCCCTAAAAAGCAGCCTATTTCCGCGGGCTGCCAGAATATAGAGGGCATATCTCTTGGCAATAATGGAGATTGTTACAGCACTTTCTAATCCAGGGAGCAAGTGATCTATTTGGCGTGCTCCAAGTTCAACGGCCTTGCGTCTGGCTATGTTCTTGAAGATCATCCACATGATGGGGCTTTGATGGCCGGGGCTGCCGCAACGATACAGAATCAGGATATAAATCGCCAAAAGCCTCGCGTGGAAGGTTACAAGTTCCCGTACGTGCTCCCTCTCTTTCCTCAGATTTTCCGTTGCTGCAAGAAGACGTTCCAGAATGCGCCTGAGTTCATGGAAATATTTCGGCTCGCGGATGCGGATTTCAAGCTGGAAGATTGGGGTGAGAATGTTCTCGTGGAGCCAGATAGCCATTCCGGCAAGATCCTGATTCGCTCTTCTCGCTGTTCGAAGAGCGTTGCCTAGCTTTGAAACCGCTCTTCCTTTCTCCGACCGGTCGGCCTGGTGCTCGGTGAACGATCCGGGGTCAAAATATCCGGAACTGGATAGGGCTTCACTGATAGCCCGGATTTCAATTTCTACACTGTTGTCTTGGCCCATTTCTGTGACTCTCCATCTGGAGACAATACTACAGCTTAGTGAGTTGAAAATAGATTTTTCGTGTTTAGGGTTATATTTAATACTTCGGTCAGTAGTCCCGACGGATGCCATGTACATGCGGCTTGACAAACCGGAATTGCCAAAGCAGACTGAAAGTGGGGGTAGAAGACATGCCTGTCAGCGGAAGCATCCGTCATGAACACGTGTCCGGCCTTCCTATAGTCTGCGTTGTTTTAACGGTGACATTTGCCTTAATGCAGGTTTCGACCATTTCAGCGCAGGTTTTTAGCTCAAAGTTTTTTGAAAGCAGACCTCATGCGTTTCAGCTTTCCACAATTCCTGACAAGAGTATCTGGCCCGATCTGACCTCCGCAATCTTTTTTTCTTCGAAACAAGAAATCGATTCCATCGGAACCATTCTAACGGACGCACCGCATCCCAAGCTCGATGGTTCGTCAGCCCGAAGTGCGAGCTTCAAAACACTTTACCTGCACACATTCGATCAGAGCCGAACTTACGGACGATTTGCACTCGATTTTCTATTCCCATTACGGACTGTTAACACGAATACCTATTTCGCGGAATTCCACGGCGTCCGATTTTATGGCAAAAGGAATAATTCGTTGCGCGAGAATAAAGAACAAATTAACGATCCATATTCCGGCTGGAGTGTCTACGTTTTGTGATATTTCAATGTATACGAGATTTGTTGCACCGAACGTCTTATTAAATTTTTGCTATTGACTCTGTCATGAAGCCATGACTCTAATGGAATTTCATGATAAAGAAGGACGAAAATATCGCCCAGGAGTGAGAATAGTGAACGGAATAGTTTTCAGTGCTTCAGGAAATTATTTAACTCAGATTAGTAATTGGGGAAGCGAGGACGAATCCGCTGGTTCGCTGCAATCCATCCCGCTTCATCCGACGCAATTGGACCCCGTCTCTCAGGCTCTGCCTCTTGTCCTTGCTAAAAATGATGAGGACGAGGAAGAGGATTGGGATGAAGATGACGATTGGGATGATGAAGATGAGGAGGCTGAGGATTGGGACGACGAGGATGAAGATGACGATTGGGATGATGATGAGGACTGGGACGAAGATGAAGATTATGAGGAAGACGAAGAATAGGGATTCTATAGCCCCGGCGCTTTGATGATTTCTAGACTTTCTGGTTCCCATGCCTAACCCGGGAACCCATACCTTCACCGGCTATATTGCGTTTGACAGCACTTTTTCAAAGATCCAAATCCCATTAAGACGTGATGGGCATCGAATCATTTCGGAGTCATGATCAGACGCCAATGATTCCCCGATTATCGAGCGAAGACGGATTTTCGAGCAGGGCTGCTCAAGGAAGAGCTTGTTGATACCGATCTGGATGGTATTTTCGATTTGAAAATTAAATGTGATCGATACTAGGGCCATTGCGAAAGCCAAGTGCTGGATTCCAAATTAATTCAGTTTCCGGCCAGCAGATGAGCCAACTCCGTCCGGATCTTGTCAAGTCGGCTCCGATCAACCCCCGTCCAGTACCCCAAAGATTCCATCACATTGACTGCCTGTTCGGTAGATATATTACCTTTGGCTCCCGGAATAAATGGACACCCGCCGAGTCCACCCAATGAAGTGTCGAACCGGCGGACTCCTTTTTCCAACGCGGCTTTCAGATTGGCAACGCCGTTCCCACGGGTATCATGCAGATGTAATATCAGCCGATCTGCTGAAATAATCTCCTGAACCGACTCCAAAACTATATCAATCCCCGCCGGCTCACCAAGTCCTGCTGTATCCGCTAACCCGATCTCCAGCTGCCCGTTTGAGGCGAATTCGTGCACTATGTCCGAAACCTTTTTCAGTCCAACCGGCCCTTCATAAAAACATCCGAACGCGCACATCACTCCGGCCGTGACGCTCCTGTCGTTTTGTAATGCCTTATTTATAACGCGAGAAGCTATTTTAAGGGCTTGTGCTATTGAAACACCGGAATTTTGGAAACTGTGAGTCTCTGATGCTGAAACATAAATCTCTATGTGAGGTATCTCTTCCGCCAGAGCAATTTCCAAACCTTTGTCGTTCAGAACCAGGACGCTGTACCTGACGTTTTTCTTTTTTTTCAGGCTTTGCCATAATTTATCTGTCCCCGCCATCTGTGGGACTAGGCGAGGATTGACAAATGAACCTATCTGAATCCGAGACAATCCCGCATCGACCAGGCTCTCTATTAGTTTGGCCCGCACATCAGGGCTCAAGGTCATTTGCTCGTTTTGCAAACCATCTCTGGGCCCCACTTCTTGAAGCCAGACCCTTTTACTGCGTTCTGTTTCCATAGCATCAGGCGCCTTCGTGGATGCGCATATTAATTAAGACAACAATTTCGACTGGTCAGTCCGTTATTTTAGCATGGCGTGTTGTCGCGTGAAACGGGGATAGGGGCTGATGGGCACGAACGATCGCGAACATGCCGGTTCTGTTTTCAAAGTTCAGAAGCGTGGAGCAGTCTTTCCACGATGTGTATCATAGAAAGCCAATCATGGGAGGCTGAAATCCGCGTGCGGCAGTGCTGCCCATCGTTGTGACTCACCAAAAAGGAACCGAGGCTTGACAACGGTGTCTGGAACCGATAAATGTCTTGGTACGGCACGGAGGTCCATGACTTGTGGACTTCCGTTTGATTTTTAAGGACTTAGGAGGATTGCATGGACATAGTTGCTAATATTCCAAGTCCGGGTGATTGCGTATCAAAAATATTTGAGTATAGCGGTCACAGGTTCCAACCCGAAGACGCGTCCGACGTCTGGATTAAGGTCCTGGAGCACAAATGGCATCTATCCGAGAAACTCGGACGAGACGTAGGTATAAAGGTGGCATGTCTGGATTTCATCGAGAATAGCGATCTTGTAGACGAGCAGGCCATTGACCCGGAAAACGTCCGTTTACTCAAGGAATTGGGTGCCCAAATGGTCGATAGGTCAGTATGGGACACCATTTCGGATTCTCAACCTCCAAAACGGATTATTGATAAACGCATAATTTTGCCTCTCACTGAGAGTGGGCTCGCTCGTAAACATGGGGTAATTCCTCCGAAAGCAATAATTTTCTTCGGGCCTCCGGGAACCGGTAAGACCCATTTTGTGAGAGCCATTGCAGGTATCCTACAGTGGTGGTACATCGAGGTCAGTCCCAGCGATCTGATGGAAGACGGAGCTGACCGTGTGGGCGCTAATCTCAAGAGATTGATGGAAAGGGCCCGCAATCTGGACAAGGCAATTCTATTTATAGACGAGTTCGAAGAAATCGCTGGGAGTAGGGACCAGGCTTCCCGTGTAGACAAATCAATAACGAATGAATTCTTGAAACAGGTGCCTCTGCTCAAGAGGCACGGGAAAAAGATCGTCCTCGTCTGCGCAACGAATTATATAGGGCAGCTTGATGCCGCTCTGCTCCGACCCGGACGATTCGATTGCATAATCCCGGTTGGGGTTTTGGAAACGCAGGCTCGGAAGATTGTGTTCGAGCACTACTTGAGCAAGACAAATCGAGGCGAGGTGGACGTGGAGAAAATAGTCTCCATGATCCCCCACTTTACCCCGGCTGATATTGAATACCTTTTTCAGAGGGTTACTCAAGTAGTATTCGAACGGGAATACATGTTGGGCACGGACTACCGAGTTACTACCGACATTTTTCTTGATATTATTCCAAATGTGCGTCCAACTCTGACAGATGAAATAATTCGCGAATTCCAGCAGGATGAAATTAACTACACCCGTTATTGATAGTCGCCATGCCATCCAAGGTATAAGATGGCATGGCTCCTATTATTCCTTTTTGAGATTCCTTTTTAAGGTCTAAATTTGTCGCAAGCGAATCATCTTGCACTTCGATCAGGCGCAACCGGTTCATTATATACAAGAAATGCCAAGTTGAGGATTGGATGTAGCAGTCATTGGTCCAGCACCTGTTTTTCCCTTGCAAATGATTATAGCCGACTTATGTTCTTTTCATGAAAAAAGCAAAAAAGAATTCTCACTCGAGAACCGTTCCCAATCTGATTATGACATTGTTTTTGGGTCTTTTGATCCCTGGTCTACTTTTGACTTTCTCGGCTGATACCGCATCGGGACAAGCAAAGGAAGAGAAGACAGAGCATCTCTCGCACGGTAATGCTGAAGCTATTGCGGATCGTATTATCCAACCCGCGATGAGAGAAAAGCAATTGCCGAGCCTAGTCCTTGGAGTCGTGAAGAACGGCCGTGTAGCTGTTAAAAAAGGCTATGGAGTGGTCTCCTTCCAGTCCAACACATCGCCGGACGAGAACACGGTCTACTATATCGGTTCACTTTCGAAAGCCGTGACCGCGGTTGGAGTCATGATGCTGGTCGAGCAGGGAAAAATCAATTTAAATGCGCCTGCGAAGAATTATCTGAAAGCCTTGCCCAAAAGCTGGCAAAGAATAACCGTGGCTCAATTTATGGCTCACCAGAGTGGCATTCCCCAGTTAAACAAAAAATTTCCAACCTTCAGGGCAATGCTTCGGTCCGCGGATGCGATCCCGTTGAGCTTCGCGCCTGGAACAAAGCAAGAATATAATAACTTTAACTTCGCAGTAACGGGGAAAATCATCGAAGCAGTCACCGGAACAAAGTATCTGGATTATATGAAACGGAATGTCTTTGAGCCCCTCCACATGGACAGCACCGGTTTCGACATCAACAGCCGCAACGCTGCCGTAGGATATCGGCCAAGCCCTCGAGGTCCGCACCCCATAGTCCATGAAATGAAAGGCGGCCCATATGCTATTCCATCCGGACATCTCCAAAGCACACTAGCCGATCTTCTGAAGTTCTATGAGGCTCTCGAAACCGGGAAACTGCTGAAACCAGCGGCTTACCGGGAGATGATAAGACGTATAAACCCACGTTTCTCAGGAACTCCCGGCTGGTTTGAACGAAATGCCGGCAGAGATTCGGTCGTAAGCAAAAACGGCTCAGTGCCTGGTTTCCACAGTATCATGTCCTTTGTACCCGGGAAAGGAGATGCTGTTATGATGCTTTGGACGTCGGGAAAACTTAAGACAAACGATTTGTTCAGATCGACCAATGAGTTATTGCACGAGATCTGTGGAGTTGGGGTGCCGCATAAAGCTGAACCATGGGGTGATACCCACGAATGATCTGTGGCTTTTCTTTCAGATTAGGCCGACTGTCGGGGATTTTCAGGTGGGAAAAGTTGTTATTTGCTATGTCGTATGCGAAGGGCCCCATGAGATATTACCGCAAACCGATGTGCGAAGTCGGAAGAATGCAAGTTTATTGCCTTTGCTACTATCTGAGCTTTGGCCTCGGCGGCTAACCCTGCCAAGCGAATTAGGATCACACCTGGATTCACAAGCCGCTGGCGATAGATCAACTCGCCGAAATCTTTGTCCGCCGTCAACAGAACCGCCCCTTCGTTGTTTGCTATGCCAAGCACGGAATGGTCGGTGATGCCAGGTTCCATCTCAGCAACATACCATACCGTGTGTCCTTCCTGGCGCAACCGATCCACTATTTGGCGATCAACGCTCTCATCTGCTAAGAGCTTCAACGGACCGCCTCGTCAATAGGATATATTACATCTGCGCGCAGTGCCTCCGTCGCGAATGCAAGTGCAGCCTGGATTCCTTCCCGGGTGAGTCTCGGATGAGCATCAAGTATCTGGTCCACGGTTTCTCCTGCGGCCAGCTTTTCTAACACAAGCTCCACGGTGATGCGGGTGCCCGCGATCACCGGCTTGCCCATCATCACAGCGGGGTCTGACACTATCAACCTGGTTCGATTTTCCATATGATCACCTCATGCCTGTCGAACTGTCTAGTGGCGACACGTGGACCAAGTATCGGATTTTATCAAGGAAAGTCAAGTGGTTCACAACGGACACCCTGGTTGGACTCCGACATAGCCCGTCAACTCACCTTGACGGCCATAAGCTTTGAACCAGTGCTCGTATGCGAGTATCCCTGCATCTTATCAGCTCCCAGCCTAGCCGCAATGAATAAGCGCTTTCTCGTTGGACTACTCTAAGACTCTTCTTTCTTAACAAGTTTCCCGCGGCTTCCGTCATCTTTGCATTCATATTCTACACTTGAAGCATGAATGCCATTTTTGTCTGCGCTCAATAGCAGCTCTGTTTCCCTATCGCTCCCGTGGTCTCCGCACTTCCAATCCACTACTTTGACGGGCGACTTAGCCTGGAGCAGAGCCTCCCAATGCGATGCTTGCAGAATCAGGGGCTTGTCCGAGTTTTCGGCGGCGCCGAACACGTGTAAACGCGGGTTCTTATCGGAGACCCCGATCACAACACTCATTTTCTTTCCGCAGGGTAATGTGCCGACCTGAAATACAAATTCAGTAGCCTTACCGTCGTGATCATAATCCCCGAACCGCATTATTTTGGCAGGCGGTCGAGTCAACACACGAGCGGCAAAATCCGGAGAGTCGCTGTTATCAAGATCATTTTCGTAAACGTCCCATCGGCGCAACACGGCCTCCCCGGCCTCGGCCGGCCCGTCTAGATCTCCCGTAAAAAGCTTATTAAGCTCAAGGCGCTCGTCCGGCTGTCCCGACCTCTTTCTTACCAGCGCCAAGTTGCCTTTCTCGCCGAAAGCAAAGCCTGCGCAGGGGCAAGTGGACCAAATATCGGGCTCGTCGGCCGAACAGACCGGTTTGGGAGCGCTCGCCCATTCGAGGAGCCAGGTTTCTTCAACGCCGTTGATGAAAATCTTCTGTTCCTCACGAATTAGGGAAGCCGGATCTTGTGCCTGGGCAGAGACACCGATCAGGATAATAATTAGGAATGTCATGTATTTGATTGGCATTGGCGCCTCCATCCAGGCCTGAGTAATAATCACCGGCTCCACTCAAATGGATGCATTTATGTTCGTAATTTAAGGCTCCTTTGGGTCTTTTGCAAAACGGCCACATAATATCTGAGGAGTTGATACCTTCTCGGCTGCGGCTGGTTAGGACAACAACTTGAGAAATTCTTGACAGATTGTAAGTATTGATAAAGACAAGTGTTGTCATGTCACGAGCACTAAGAGTTACAGCGGAGAACGCAGAGAGCGGGGAGAGATTTTGCAGGTTTATAGAGACTGGACACTGCTAAAACTTTGGCTGCAGAACGATTTGTCCTCAAAACCGTGCTGCTTTCTTAGGTCGTGTTTTTCTCAGCGTTCTCCGCGACCTCTGCGGTGAATTCTGCATCAAAGGCCGCCGGCCATCTGGAGGAGGCTCACAATGCACAAGAATCCAATCGCCGGAATCGTGGTATTGCTGCTGACTATAGCAGGGCTGTTTTGTTCAGCAGCCTGCGCGGATCAAGGCGAGGCGCTTGTAGAGGCTGCCCGCAGCAACGATCTGAAACAGGTGCTGGACCTTCTCGACAAAGGAGTTGATGCCAATAGCAAAGGCAATAAGGTTTTTTCAGCACTTGTGGCTGCTTCAAGTTGGGGGCACGGGGACGTGGTGAGGTTGCTTCTGGACAAAGGCGCTGACATCAATGCAACCACTAAGGATGGCAGAACCGCCTTGATGGTGGCTTGCCAATTTGGTCGTCGCAATATTGTGGAGCTGCTTCTGAAACATGGAGCGGCTGTCAACCTCAAGGACACCAGAGGAGAAGCGGCACTGATGACGGCTTCAAAACAGGGTTATTTAAAGATAGTGAAATCGCTCCTGGAAGCAGGAGCAGACGTCAACGCGAAGGACCAGTCTGGCGAGACGGCGCTGACGGCAGCTGCCAAGTCTGGCGGTCCTTATGTGGTGAGGCTGCTTAAAGACTGGGGAACCGAAGAGACGTTGATTGCTGCAGCTTGTCTCGGAGACCTGGAGCGAGTTTAGTATCTAGTAAGGGACAGCGCTGACATCAATGCTCAGGATGAGGGTGGCGGGACAGCTCTGATGGTCGCGACTCAGCCGGGTTATCTGAATGTGGTGAAAATTCTTCTGGGAAAAGGCGCTGATGTTAATGCAAAGGATGTGAATGGCACGACAGCCCTAGGTCAAATGTACCTCCCGCATGTCAACTACAAGGAAATCGAGGAACTCCTGAAAGCCCACGGAGCAAAGGAATAGGAATGTAGGGCTCTGCGGTGATGTGTTTGGCATGAACCGGAGATTCCCACGACCGATGCGGTTCGCTTCGCTAACCACATCCTGCTCCAACTGTTCCAGAGTCAAGGGGCCGATCCCGCTGCACTTCGCGGGGACACTTCCCTGCTAATGGTCTCCACGAGTTTGTTGTCCTCGGCGAGCTCCAATTCATAATGCGTCTGGAGGTTGATCCAAAACTCCACTGAGGTCCTGAAATGCCTCGCCAATCTCAGTGCGGTATCTATTGTAATACCCCGTTTGGCGTGAACAATCTCGTTTATCCGTCGCGGAGGAACCTTCAGGTCACGGGCAAGCCGGTTCTGACTTATTCCAAGCGGCTTCATAAACTCCTCAAAGAGTATTTCTCCCGGATGGACTGGCGGCAATACTTTCCTTCCCATTGTATTTATCCTCTGTGGTAATCAACGATCTCGACCTGGTGGGCTTTCCCGTTAACCCAGACAAAGCAGATGCGGTACTGATCGTTAATTCGTATGCTATGCTGCCCCTTCCTCGCACCTTTCAGTGATTCCAGCCGGTTTCCCGGAGGGCTGTTCAAGTCTTCAAGGAATGCAGCACCGTGCAGCATCACGAGCTTTCTATGTGCGATTCCTTGAATGACATGGGGCATTTTTCCTGAACGCTCCCGCTTAAAGACCTTCTCGGTCTCTTTGTCCCTGAAACTTGCTATCATTGGTGTGTATGATATGACGAGCAGCGTCATAGGTCAAGGCTAATAAATATCCCTTCGTCCACGGCTCGAAAATCATGACGTGGAGAAAGTGGACTGCCGGGAGGAAACTCTTTTGCAAAAGAGTTTTCCCCTGCATATTAGTTTGCCTTTATGATTTCTGCTGCAGTTCCTTCAGCATTCTTTCGATCTTGCAGGAAATTCCCAAACCCTGCATGCCGGTTTCGAAACAGCCGTTGCATGAAATGCATTTGGCCTTTGCAGTGTCCCCGCTTTTCCATCGATTGATCAAATTCGGCTCTCGAATCAAAGGACGGGCCAGGGAAATGTAGTCTGCCTTGCGCTCCTTTAGGATAGCTTCAGCGGTTGAAAAAGATCTTATACCGCCCACTGCAATCACTGGGACCTTCACCGCTTCTTTCACATACTGAGAAAAATCCAGCAAATAGCCTTCGTCTTTTTCTTCGAGTATTTCCGTTTTGGGACAATGCTTATCCTGGCCCGAAACGGAGCAGCAAGCGCTCACCTGGATTGCCGCAATTCCGTCATCTTGAAGGCGCTTGGCAATCTGCAATGCTTCAGGAGGCTCCAGACCGCCGGGCACAAAATCCTGAGCGCTCAGCTTAAATGTTATCGGGAAATCCGGCTTCACTTTGCTTTTGATGGATTCCAGAATCTCTCCCACTACTCGATATCGATTCTGGAGGGTCCCTCCATATGAATCCCCGCGTCTATTCCAAGCCGGAGATAAAAACTGATGAAGCCCGAACCCGTGTGAGCCATGAAGCATTATTCCATCAAAACCGCAATTAGCAGATCGAACGGCTGCTGCTGTATAAGCTTCGATCAACCGCTTGATATCAGACTGGGTCATCTCTTTAGGAACCGGAGAATCAGGTGAATAAGGCGCCGAGGATACTCCCCACATTTCATCGCCTTCTGCCCAAAAGAGTTTCGGGTTGGACCTGGCGAGGCAATGAGAGAGCTGAACCATGACTTTAGAGCCCTCCTTGTGAACGCCGTCCGCGAGCTTTTTCAGCCCTTCAGTGTGACTGTCATCATAGTTTCCAATAGAATAGGGCATGGCTGTTCCATTGGTCATAACGATCTGATTACCGGTGAGGATCAGGCCAACTCCTCCCTTTGCCAATTCATTATGCATTGTAAGGGCGCGATCTGTTATGTAACCCTTTTTGTCTCCGGTGCCGGTCCAGGTGGACGATTTCATGAAGCGATTGTTCAATTGGAGAGACCCGATTGAGCTTTTCTCAAACAATTGTGGCCCTTGGCTGGCCCTTGCGGCCTTAGTTCCAACCATGAGCATGGTTGTGGCTGCCAGCCCGGACTTTAGAAAATCTCGACGAGACGGCGTTTTGGTCATAATTTTCTCCTTTGCTAATAGACTTCCAACCCATGCCCCTCTGGCCGTTTTTTGGCTCCAACCGCGGCCGTGTTTCACGATCATGATACCATACTTATTTAGTAAGGATACAAAATCGGACGAACAAAGCAGAGTGTAGTTGTGGAGCTTTCTTATATGGCCCTGAGAATACTCAGCTCCAACAGGTTCCGCCAGGAATTACGGTTCACTAAATTGGTTAAATGAGAAGAAATTACATCCTGACAGTTGCCTCTTCAGCGACTAAAAGGAGAGTTCTTTGGAGAATTTCTTTCAGCGCGTGGTGATACTTTGTGCCGGTGTATGTCCGAGTATCTCCGCCCAGTCGCGGGTGAACTGATATATCTGGCCCAATCCGTATAATGATAGAGTCATGAAAACCGTCTGGTCCGGATCTTTGATTTTTCGGGTAATTGGGTCCTGCTCTCGAATTTCGGAATACCTCAAAAGAATATTCCAGCACTGAGGATGGTAATTCAGACCAAGGCTGGTGAAATACGAAAAATTGAACTGATGCGTGAACTGGTTTTCGAAAAATAAATCCAGGCTCGAAGTCACTTTGACCTGCAAATTAACATTAGTCTGGCGATTCAGGTCTTCGCGCTTCTCATCTTCTGTAAATTGGTGAAGCACCCTCAGTAGATCTCCTCGATGATCCATGAGACCCAAATTTACGCTGTATTTCCGGGCTCTATTGAAAACCGGGTCGTATTCAGCTTGAGCAGTAAGATCTATCAATGAATAAGGTTTTAAGGTCAGCTCAGCCTGTGTGTTGGTCAGGCGATAAATAGGATTACTCTCATCTTGTGGATCGATTGGAGATCGGGCGCTCTGAAAATCATATCCCTGGGAAATGCTCAGAGTCAAAAAATCAAGATACTCCCCCGGTCCCACACGGCCGGTGAGGGTCTGCCGCATCTCGGCGGTGAGCACACTAGCCTGGTCCAAACGGTCCGATTCGTCAAAATATGGATAATCGCCGGATTTGAAAAAAGGTCTATAAACCCAGGTAAAACGCGGCCGAACATTATGTTTGACTTTATCGAATCCGAAGAACCAACCGCCGTAAATCGCATTCCAATCTGTGAACAAATCGGCATTTACCTGGTAAAGATCCGTCCGGATCGCTCGAATAGCCGATACACTTTTATCGTGTCCGTAATAATCGGCTGAATACGCCTTCGCAAAATAGGTCATTGCCGGATCGAGCTTGAGATAACGCCCGAGGGCGATCGGCAGGCTAAGCCGAGTATCCATTTGAAGCCGGCTTCCCATCCACTGTTTATCCATCCGCGGGGCAAAGTAGTGATCAAAGGCCGTGTCTGAGCTTATATAAAGTGGAGTGTAAGGGATCTGCTGATAGAATGCGGTTCCAGTGACAATCGGCATATTCTGCACCGTCAGAGCATTATCCGGCAGGTCGAGATTGTCAAAATGTCTTGCTTCCGTTTGAAACAGAAAATTATTCCATTGCCGATATAAGATTGCGTTTGATTCCAGATAACGCACTCTCAGTCTTCTGTCGAACCGAGTGCCCCAGAATTCGAAGTAGTCCCGATCAGAGACCCAACTGCCATTGGCTTTAAGCTTAACCTTACCCGTAAATTCCTGATCGTGTCTACCGGTGATGTAGAAGCGATGATTCTTAGCTGTTTGCTCGGGTTCATATTTCCAATCATAGGTATACTCGCCGTAAAGGGTTCCCTGGAGGTCTTCATATGGAAAGTATCTGAATTCCAGGGCTGCCTGAGCAGCTCGATTCGTACAAATTCTCGGAATAAGCGTGGTATCGATGCTTGGCGAGAGACTGATGAAAAGAGGCAACCGAAAATCGAACCCGCGAATGCTGCTATTTCCCACCGATGGCATCAGAAGCCCTGATTGACGTTGCCGTTTTGCAGGGTAAATCAACCACGGGATGTAAAACACCGGTATATCCCTGATATAGAAAAACCCATGCTTGAGTGTGCCGTAACCCTCGAGTGTAACGTCAAGATCTTTCCCTCGGATCCTCCAGTCGGGAGTCGGTCCATGACAGGTTGTAAAGCTGCCGTCTTCAATGATATAACTGGAATCACCTGTTTTTTCGAGTTTTTTCCCTTCCAAATAGACATTGTTCCGGGTGAGAAAGAGCTTTCCATTAATCATGACGCCAGTCGCGGCACGTAATTTGATCGTGATCTCGTCCGCTTCAATCACGTCAGCCCCGGTACGCACGATCACTCCGCCCGAAGCCTTGAGGTCACCGGTTTCTCCTTCGTACACGATCTTGTCCGCTCGAAGTCTGGTATTTCCTTGATTAACGGTCACATTTCCCTCAAGGGTATATGTATCAGTCTCGCGATTCACCTTCGCTGACTTCGCCGACATCTCAATCGGAATATCTGTGGGAATAATTATCGATTCTTTTGCCGGCTGTTCATTTGATGATTTCTGGGCAGTAACAATTCTCGCATCCGGACTGGACGCAACGGCGAGCGACAACATCAAGACTACAAAGCCGCCGAAGTACCGGAGAGCACGCAGTCGACTCCGCGGCGGCTTGCGATTCTTGATTACGCAGTCGTACCACTGCCCTTCATCTGGTAAAAATTCGTTCCTGATATAAGACTCCACGCTAGAATTTCCACAAAAGCTTTCTTGATATCCCCGCCTTAGAGCCCTTATATTTCCTTGCTCGCTAAAGATCCAGAAATCATTTAGTCGATCCGCCGATGAAGACTCCATTCTTAACGTCAGATTTTTGGGTTCATTCTTAAAATCAATCGTCAATCCCGCAAGCCTTCCGGATCGGACCTATCACATAAAGTGATCCCGTTGTCAGGATAACGTCATCTTCCGTAGCCCTTTCCATAAGCATTTTGAATCCTTCGGTAATATCCGAGGCCGAATTCGCGGATACTCCTCTCTTACGAACCATTGCTGCCAAATTTTCAGGATCGATTGCACGTGGGCTATCTGGGGGTACACAAACAACATCTCGAGCAATTGGCGCGATAATATTAAGCAATGCTTCATGGTCCTTATCCTGGAGGATCCCCAGCAGCAGCAAAGGTTTTATCCCTGGATAACGTCTCCTGAAAGTACTTTTTAAAAGTCTCATTCCCTCAGGCGTATGGGCACCATCGATAATGATAACGGGTCTTTTTTGCAGAATTTCGAATCTTCCCGGAAACACGGTTTTTTTGATTCCATCTCTGATAGCGGCTTCTGAAACGTTATATCCCTGCTCACGCAATTCCTCTATGACCGCTATGGCAAGCGCGGAATTTTTCATTTGATGGCTGCCAGGCATGCTAAAAGAAACATTCTCGAGCGCCAAGTTATCGGACCTGTAGTTATAGACGCCAATAGCTGCCTTTCTTGCATAGAAATGTTTGCCAAATTCTTTTACCTTAGCGGATTTATTTTGGGCGATTTCAAGAATCACCCGGCGAGCTTCACTGCGCCCCGCGGCGGTAACCAACGGAACACCAGGTTTGATAATGCCGGCTTTTTGCGTCGCTATAGAGGCTATTCCCTTACCAAGGTAATCCTCATGCTCCCGAGAAATATCGGTGATAACCGTCACAAGCGGCTGAATCGTATTAGTGGCATCCAGTCGGCCGCCAAGCCCTACCTCGATCACAGCGATATCCGGTTTGAATCGGGCTATGGCATCGAAGGCTATCGCTGTCGTAAACTCAAAAAATGTAGTTCGTTCCGGATTGCAAATGCGACGGATCTTTTCGGTTGTTTTAATAATATTTTCTTTCGAGATCATCGAGCCGTTTAACATGATCCGTTCACGGAAATCATTCAAATGTGGTGATGTATATAGAGCAGCCTTATATCCTGCACTGCGCAGCATGCCATATATGTATGCCGAGGTGGAACCCTTGCCGTTGCTTCCAGCGACATGAATAGTCGCAAATTTATTTTGAGGATTACCAAGCTGTTCGAGTAAAAACGTTATATTTTCCAAACCCAGTAAGATCCCGAACTTTTCCAGGCTGTAAAGAAACTCCACTGTTTCGTTGAATTTGTCTTCTAATGCCTGTTTTTGGAATGACGCCATATGTTGACTCCTGGTCTTTTCGAATGTGCACCTATATCATATCCAGCGGGAGCAGTCAAGGAAGACTGAGGGTAAGGCAGTGTAATAACAGAGATTATTCACTATGATCAGCTGCAAGCCATGATAGAGATCATAATTGAGCGTATAGTCCTGCTTAGCGTGAAAAGCCGGATACAAATCCATCAATGATGTCACATATGGGCACTGAAACGGTCGATCAATTTGTTTCGGGGAATTTCAATTAATCAGAATTACAATGCTTCCTTGAGGCGCCGAATCATTGCTTCCCAGTGAGAGTCGTCTCGAAAGATGGTTAATCTCCCGTCCGGAGTCATCAATTCCCGTTTCTTTTTGTCAGCCTTCATATTAAATTTATTTGCAAGAATCGAGGCGTGCTCTAAAGGTTTCTTCATGTGGACCGTGCCAACTATCTTCATGGCGGGGTTATCTTCCAACAATGTGGGTATGGTTTCGATCACGTCCTTATCGAACCAGCAATCGAAGTACGCAATTTTGCTGAGCCGGGACCTGAAAACTTCCGCGTAAGGGTCTTCCTTATCGCTGTGGGCCAACCAATTGCCTATGGCGCTGAGCACTTTCCCGCCTCCGGAAAAACCCGCTAGCACAATATGAGTGTTATCTTTCTTGATATTGGGAAACCTCGTGCGAAAAGCCTTGAAAATTTGATTCAATACCTGAAATAGGGCTTCCGGCCATTCCCCGCGTTTCGGAACCAGAATGTCCCAACGATTAGGATTATCGCACTCAGACCCTATATGGGGTTTATCGACCAGACCCACGAAAAGAAAGGGCCGGTCGGGGCGTTTAACTGCCAATAATTCCAATTCCTTACGGAAAACCTCGTAATAGTCTTTGGGTTGAGTACCATGGAAATATAGTATCAGCTCGACTCGGTCGTACTTCCTGAAATCGTAATTACCCACCAGCCATACGTAACGCAGGTCCGTGTCCCATGGGGGAATCAGCCATCTTTGATAAGGAATATGACCTAGCTCCGATGTCGCGAGCCCGCAACTTTCCACAAGAACAGGCACCTGGGTTTTTTCAGTCAAATACGGAGAATGAGACATGATCGTGCAGGAACAGAGCGAGAAGATCGCAATAACAAATAAGAGTTTTGAAGAGCTACCGGAGAGGGATCCCGCGCGGAACGCGGGACAAAAAGTCCCTCCCCGGCCCCCTCTCCAAAAACTCCTATTGTGCTCTTTGTTCAGTCCCGGGCGCTTCCGAGCGACAGCGATGAATCGAGCAATCAATGGGTAATAACGGGATGGAATGCTCCGCTGAATGCGGGTCTGAAGAGGGGAGTCCACCGAAAGCGCGGATGCGGCGCTCGGTAGACTAGGGTCCGAACGGAAACTTCCACACTCCCGACACGAGTGTCGCGACAACCAATCCATAAGAACAAACATAGGGACGAAAATCCCAACAAATAAAGGATTTCCCTCCCCAACGTAACGATATTATCAATTTATTAAGATAGTTGTCAACCGTGCAATATTAAGGCACATTTTGAGGAAGGCGAGGTAAGCAATTAAAAACACGCAGCTAAATATCGTGATAAATTTATTTATTGTAATAGAATTGGAAGAAGGATTTCATAATAAGTTTGATTGTGTCAGAGTTCACGTGAAAATTTTCTCTGCCTTCCGTGAAAATGGATTGTCCCATCATCGGGCGGTAAATTGTGGCAATTTCGAATGCCGGGAAATAATAGACATTTTCATATCGAGCGACGAACTCGTCCGCCACGGCCCGCAGGGTGGATTTGGAATTGCAGCTTGCGCTAATCACGTCGGAATCTTCACGAAAGGTAGCCCAGAGGTGGACCGGCGAGACCGTGACAACAATCTTGCATCCCGGATTATGTTCAGTCATTAACGAATAAATACGTTCCAGGTTTGCAAGGTTCTCCGCGTACCTGCTAACGCGAAACCGGTAGCGGCTCATATCACCGCTCTCATTGACGTACGGTCCCGACGGTAGACAGATTACCGAACCGTCGATAGTGTCTTCCCAGATTTCCGTCAACCCAAGAGTCAAGATGAGAACTTCAGCCTGCTCCAAGGCTCTCCGAGAACAGCGCTTGTGGTTTTCAAAATCCGCTTGGGCCTGATCCAAATCTTCATAAAGAATTATTCTGCGATAAGGATCCTGAATCTTTCCCGATTGAGGGGCTTGCCACCATCGAAGATCGGGATTCCACTGCTCGAAGGTGTATTCAAAAATCTGACGTATGCAGGAGACATTATAGACCCGCTCCCAGGCTGCGCTGGCATGCACTGCAGCCGGATGAGAAATCTCCTCACTTATGTAAGAGAAACCTTCTGTCAGCAGGACATTCTTAATCTCTCGCGCAAAACATGAACCCATAGATGCAATTCGGGTGGACTTGGTGATATGCAGGTCACAATCCTCCAGCCGCGGGTACGATTCGGCAAGGTGTGGGTTATCGTAAGAACCCGGCCAAACCTGCCATGACTCAAAATGATGCACAGGATGAACATCCGAGTGTGCCATTTATAATGCCTCCGGAGAAGGAGGAATTCTGGGGAGGGCGTTTTTGCAAAAACGCCCTCCCCAGGCCCCTCCTCAAAGACTCCTAAATGGCTGGTCTTTGCCGCCGCAGGCAGCAAAGACCAGCAGAACTTGTACCCAGCTCATCCATCGCCGTTACTTCGTAAATATCCCATCCCTGTTGCGCCAAGGAGTTGATTCGATGCACTTGCCTGATCCGCCTAACTAAGAGTTTTTTGAAGGAGGTTTGGAGGAAATCCCGCTCAGGTGCGGGACAAAAAAGTTTCCTCCAGAAGTCTTTCTTCTCCCCTCCTCGCTTCCCTCATCACGCGCCATATTTAGCTTGTTTCAGTGCGTGGGCGGTGATCAGGTTCATGAGATCAGGCCCTCTAAATTGGCCTAAGGCTCCTCGCAGACAATGTGTTTCACCGAACGATGTCACGTCCGGGTTGGCGCGAGTAACACCAGGAGCCCAGAAAAGCACGGGCACAGGATGCCAGCTATGTGACTTCAGAACAGCGGGCGTGGAGTGGTCTCCGGTGACTACCAGTACATCCGGTTTTTGTTCCAGTATTCGAGGAATTATCGTATCGACCTTTTCTATCTCTTTGACTTTGGCTTCGAAGTTCCCATCTTCCCCGCGGCTGTCCGTGTACTTGTAATGAACGAAAAAGAAATCAAACGAATCCCAATGCTTCTTCAAGGCAGATAATTGATCGTCCAGGTTCGCGAGATCAGAGATGACACTCATTCCAACGAGGCTGGCGAGTCCTTTGTACATGGGATAGACCGCGAGAGCTGCCGCTTTTAGTTTGAAGACATCTTCAAATGAGGGCAGTCCCGGCTCGCGCGACCATCCTCGCAAGGTCACCATATTAGCTGGATACTCGTTCTTTATTTGTTCCCTGGCTTTTGCCACCCATCGATTGACCAGATCGGCTGTGCGTTTCGCTTCAATTGAATTATCCAGAGCATTGACCGGAAGCGGTTTTAATCCGGTTTTTTGCGGATCAGTTTCATTCAAAGCTGCGGATAAGCCCTCACCGCGTAGCACCAAGACAAAGCGGTAGTCACGGACCGGCTTTACGATCAATTCAGTTCCGGGAAGAGTAATATCCTTAATAAGGTCCACCATTCGAGCGCATTCATCCGTCGAGATCCGGCCTGCGCGACGATCTGTGATTATCCCGTTCGCGTCGACAGTGCAGAAATTACCTCGTGCCGCCACATCCTTATCAGTGAGATTCAACCCAATCCCGACCGCTTCAAGCACTCCCCTCCCAATCAGGTATTTAATAGGATCGTAACCAAAGAGCCCCAAATGGCCTGGTCCACTGCCGGGTGAGATGCCGATGCCTACCGGGTACATTAAACCTACCATACCTTCCCTTGCCAGTCGGTTCATGTGAGGTGTATCCGCGGCTTCCAGTTCCGTAGGTCCGAGTGTTTCTCGAGGGAGCCCGCCTAAGCCGTCCATCACAAGTAGGACAATTTTGGTACTACTTTTCTGGGTGAGAGCTCTGATCATGTCAAGATCGGACATGTTCCAAAACCTCCTGATAAGAATTAGTCAGTCAATCCGGAATCGGCAGAAGTCTCACAGTCGCTTTTTCATTCCGGCTTTCGCCGGAATGAGCGGACTAGGTCGTGCACAGGACTTCCTGCGGCCAGTGAATTCCTAATTCATGATCTGGTGTTGCGGATATCAGATATCGGATCACTGATATGGCACGTAATCTAATTTTGATCAGCCTGCTCAGGATTCCTGCCAGGCACCGCATACAATTTCGGTTCCAAAAGGCCCGCTTCTCGAATCGCTCTTCTGAAACGGGGCAAATAGATAAGATCGAAAACGTTCTCTTTACCCGGGAAAAGCCTGGACGCAAGACTTCTGACACCAGATATCATCGTTTCCGCGTCGGACAAGGTCATTGATTTACTCATGACGGTTTGGATCAGCAGGTCCGTCACGATTCTGAGCTGCCGAATTCGCCGATTTTCTTCAAGTATCAACTCGTCCCTACTATTCATATATGCTCCTACATATGCAACAATAACTTATTTCCGCAGCCGAACCAATAGTCGGGGCTGCATTAGACAAATCAACCTCTCTCACGTCTTATAAGTACATTCGACCGTGTTAAATTTGAGTCAAGAAGGATCGAGTGCTTGCTCTTCTCGATGATACATGGCACTCTGGATCGTGTCCCTGGACAATATTCGCTGCGTTTCAATTTACAGCCGAAGTTGTTTGTGCTACGAAACTCACTCCACACAGGATCGAGCGAGGGGTCAAACGAATTAAATGAATTCTTGGAAACCTATCCTAAAACTCTTAAGGCCCACTCAGTGGATCAAAAACGGATTCGTATTCATGCCTCTGGTCTTCAGTGGGAAGTTGTTCATGCAGCAAGAATTTACAAGCGTCACTGCGATGTGTTTAGCCTTTTGTCTGACTTCGTCAGCGGCATATATATTGAACGATTATATGGACATGGAGCAGGATAAAGCTCACCCTCTTAAACGATCCCGGCCTTTAGCCTCCGGCCAAATTTCTCCCGGATCGGCTCTAATTCTAACGATTGCGCTCCTTGCGGCAGCGGGGCTTATTGCAAGCATGATCAGATCACCTCTGCATGCATACGCTTATCTGGCGGGGTACATTGTTCTCCAAGTTCTTTATTCACTTACGCTAAAGCATCTGGTGATTCTCGATGTGCTAGCGATTTCCACCGGCTTTCTGCTCCGCGTCTTGGGAGGCGCTGCAGCCATGGGGTCGCCCGTCTCAAGCTGGTTAATATTATGCACCTTTTCTGTGGCGATTTTCTTAGCTCTAGGAAAACGTCGCCACGAGGTGGTCATGCTAAGCGAAGATGCCACCTGTCATAGGCCGGTGCTCGAAAACTATAATGTCGCTCTACTCGATCAACTTCTGCAGGTTGTGGCTACCTCCACATTCATTTTTTATTGCCTTTATTCAGTTCGAGGCAATCCCGCGACTGGAATAGAGGCTGAAAAAATGATGTTTACTATCCCGCTGGTAACTTATGGCATGTTCCGTTATATGTATTTAATATACAGGAGAGAGGATGGAGGTTCTCCCACAGCGTTGCTCTTGACTGATTTTCCGTTGCTACTGTGCACAATACTGTGGTTAATCGGGTGTATAGCTATAATTTACCACTAGTAAAGCGAAGGTCCACAAAATCGTGTAACTTAGTCGTTGGCGAAGGTAAACCCATAACGTGCTTCTATAGAGGTGAACCGTTATGCTGAAAATTTTCCTGTACGTGATTTACTTTGGATTCCTCGCCGGAGTAGGCATCATCCTGGGATGTTACATACATGGAGTCAGAGTGAATCAGCCGACACTCATGAGCGGGGTGGCATTTGTAAGGGAACTGCCCCAAGGCGAACGCATTGTAGGTCTTATTGAGACAACCGTCTTTTCTTATGAGGAAAAGAAAAGTTTGGAAGAATACCAGGATAAATACAAAGGCCAAATTAAGATAGATCCGGAAGTACTAAAAGAGCAGCAGAAACTTTATCGAGACGGATCGGGCGGGAAGTAATGGTTTTGGTTTAATTAGTAAAATCGAACTGATAACATCAAATCTAAAAGCAATACTTGACAATGGCATAACAAGGTGCTAGCGCATCCCCCCGGCGTCTGCCCGCGGCAGGCTGAGGTCGTCGCCCCGGCCCGATGGATATACCCCCGATGCGACAGGGAGCACTTAATGAAAGTTGATAAAACTGCGCAAGAAGTCGACCTGGCAAGCATTCCGGCAGAATTCAGAGAGAATTACAAGTTCTTATGCGAACTGATCAATTGTAGGCAAAAAAATAATTCAGTAACAAAACGCTTTGAAGAACTGGCTGACAATAGGCTCTGCAACTTGCGGGGTAAACTCAATCGGCGCCAGCTACAAATAGTAACTCGATTCCTGAAAGAGTTCGATTTGGAAGAACCGGAATGTTTCGCGCCCCCGGTTCCACCGGAACTGGAGGCTTCGCTTAGACTCCGCAAACGCTCCACGTGGCTTCCATGGGAAGCCGAAGCCATCAGGAAGATCGAACGATGGCGGGCCGATCTATCTCACATTGTTCAGAGCTGGGGGGATCACTTGCGTGTTGGGTCGCGATCAGCCACAATAAGAACTATAAATCAACTGACAAGTTGCAGGTGAAATTTCAACTCAAAGTTTCAGCACTGAAACGAGCGATAATGCCGCTGCGCAAAGCATGTCGATAAGTCCCCACAAAAAACCGGCAAGCAAGCAGGATATAGAGCGCTGCAAAACATCCTCCCCAGAGCAGTGACATATGCGAAATTGGTCCGCCTGAAATTATCCCTCTCATCGCCTCGAATACGTAAGAAGGTGGTAATAGATACGATACATATTGCATCCAGTGCGGTAGTGTCGAAAGTGGGTAAAAGACTCCGGCAAATGGCGAAATAAGAGCAGGGATGGGCCATACGAACCACTCCGATGCGGGGCCAAGTCGAAGCACCATAGCACTTGCTAATATGCCTAATGCTATTCCAAAGAGGAACAATGTAAGAAGAAATGGAATCAGCATGAGGCCATAGGCGAAGAAAGATAACCCAAAAACAGTGCTCGCCAAGACCAGCATCACCACCAGGCCAACTGAACTGGTCACGATGCTCGAGATCACTAAACCGCTTACATACTCCCATATGGAAACCGGCGCGGCGAAGATATTAAGGAAGTTGCGTGACCACACGTCCTCAAAGAAAGCCAATGTGACTCCTTGCATGACGCGCATAAAGAAATCCCAGAGAAGAACAGCCCCCAATAATGCCGGCACGAAATTGAAGCTGGAGGAAGTGATGGCATTAAGATATTTAGTAATAAATCCCCACAATATTATATCTATAACAATCCAGATGAACATTGGCAGTACACGTGAAAGACTTCCCTGAATCAGGTAAAACTGGCGAAGCACAATAGCTGCGATACGATTGATATTCATTAGTTTATCTTAGCTCGAGAGTGAGTGGTTCTCTGGCCACGGTGACAAAGAGGTCCTCGAGCGTTCTTTTACCGTGCTCGTTCGGTAATTTCTTCGGATCGCCTTCAAGTAGTATTTTGCCGCGTGAAAGAAAAAGCACTCGGTCGCATACGTCTTCCACTTCATACATATTATGAGAGGTCCACAGGACCCCGCACCCGCTCTCGATAGCGAACTCGCGAATTTTGAGGCGCACCTCCCTAGCAGTAGCGGGATCCAGTGAAGCTGTTGGTTCATCCAGAAGAAGCAGGTGCGGCCTGTTCAGCATGGCTTTGGCCAGACATACTCGCGTTTGTTCTCCCGACGAGAGCACGCCGCATTTAACGTTCCTGAATGCTTCCAAATCGAATTGGCTGAGCAGCGAATCAATGCGTTGTCCCAGATTCTTCACACCGTACATTAAGCCAAAAACTCGTAAATTTTGATACGCGGTCAAATTACCTGGTAAAGGGGCGTATGTAGCCGCGAAATTAGTAAGCGACAATGCTCTGGAGCGGTGAGTCGCCAAATCCAAATCTTCGATATGGATAGTTCCTGAACTCGGTTCGAGAACGCTAAGAATCATGTTGATCGTTGTGGTTTTTCCTGCTCCGTTTGGACCTAATAAACCTACAATCTCGTTGTGTCCAACATCGAACGTAATACCGTCCACTGCTACAGTATGACCGTAGACTTTTCGTAATCTAGTGACTGACAGAACTTTTGATGTGGAAGGCTCTGAAAAGCGCAGAGATTTGCTCACGATTTAAACCAGGTTTCCGAGCGACGGCTAATCTGCAGGGTAGCTCCCTTTTGTTGGGACATGATTCCCTCTCCGCATATTATTCTTGTTGTAAAGATTAGCTCTGCCGCCTCGTTCGTCAAGCCGGAATGAGGGGCATTGAATTGCTGGACTGGCTATTCCTATAGCTTTATTGGGTATATTTACTAACTTAGCTCCTCCGACGCAACTAATTAGCACGGCGATTGAGAGATTGTCTCAGGATCATCTAGGCTCCGAAAATCGTAGGATTACCGGTGTGGGCTCTAAACTCGGCACAGTGCCGTGAAAACCTAAATTTGGCAACAGCTTATCCGCCCCATTTAAGATTTTGGAAGGAGGTGTTCAGGGAAACTTTCTGAAAACAGATTTCCCCCGAAACGGCAGCTTTCTAGGCTTTCGTTTCCTGTGCTCCAGATCGCCCGGCTTCTTCAACGAGTCTTCCGAATTTTTGCGATAAGCGTGCAGCTTCGGGATCTGACCGGAGTTCCTCCGCCGTGTAGCGCATTTTTGTCACCCAATTAGGATTTTCCCACGTCGTACCGGGTATGTTCTGCTGGCGTTCATCCAAGAAAATGTCTTCTTGATTGATCATGACCAGAACAGACGGAGATTGCATTAAGAATTTTAAGACAGCTTCGTGGAGTTCCTCTGTCGGAAGAGCCTCTTTCAGAGCGTCAGCCCCTACCTGCTCGGCAATAAAACCCTCATGGACAAGTTTTTCCACTAATTTGGATTTGTTCTCGCTCCGGTCTGACGTGAATTTTTTCGTCTGTTCATCATCCAGTTGGCCTATTTTGTGTCTGGTTTCAATATCTCGACCGGACCAAAATCCTGACAGCGTAGGCAGATCGTGGGTGCTGATGGAGACCAAGGCTGATGTAGGATATTGCCTATGGCCGTAATGATTACCCTGTAAATCCTTTTCGAAATAGAGCAGCCTGTAAGAAAGTATGCCCTTGGCCATGAGCCTTTCTCGCAGGTTCATCGGCACTGTGCCCAGGTCTTCTCCAATTATTGCAGCGCGATTCGTCTGGCTGGCCAACGCGAGAACATTGAGCAAATCCTCTTCATAGTCCTTCACGTAAACACCATCCTTGGGCTTACCCCATTCAGGTATCCAGAACAGATGATGCAGTTGTATTGCATGATCTATCCGCAACGCTCCCGCATTCTTACAATTGGCCTCCATCGTCTTGAAGAACAGCTCATAGCCGGATAGACGATGAGCATCTCGGTCCGGCGGCGGAAATCCCCAATCCTGCCCATCCGGAGCAAACGCATCAGGGGGCGCACCTACCTTGAAACCGCCAGCAAAAAAAGGCTTCCAGGCCCAAAAATCTGCGCCATTTCGATCCACCGCCAAAGCCTGGTCATTATAAAGACCTATGATCATCCCCTTATTAATAGCGTGCTCCTGGACCTGACTCATCTGTTGTTGTAGTTGCCACTGGACGTACATCCAAAAAAGCACCTGTTCTCTGTTTTCCAGACGGAACCTGTTTACCTGTTCGGATGAAGGATCATGAAACGACGCCGGCCAGTCACGCCAGCTTTCAAATTTGCGAAAGATCTTGGATCTGAAATGCTCGTCCAGCGCGCAGAAAATAGCGAAGCGCTCCAGGAAAATTCCTTCTGATTTTGTGTATTGTTGAAATGCTTCCCAACGTGAGGTTTCGGCATTCCGTCTTCCGTGATTTTTTAAAAAAGAGCGAAACACCTCTTTGAGAACTTGGAGCTTTAATGCTGAAACTCCCTCATAATCTACCTGCGGTGCATCTCTTAATTTCTGAAATTCGCCTCGGTTATTTAATATGTTTACTAGGGATTGGGCTTTTTGCGACTCCTCAAAATCGGGAATTCCGGGAATATCGAGATATATGTGATTGCGATAGATTCGGCTGGATGGAAGGTATGGGCTGCTATTGAAAGGTCGCCGGTTGAAAAGTGCATGTAGTGGATTTAGACCTACAAAATCCACTTTCAGGTCTTCTCTCGCCCAATCCACAATAGCCTTCAGATCAGAAAAATCGCCGACTCCCCAGTTTTTTTGCGAACGCACCCCGTAAAGAGCTATGCCGATGCCGGCAATTCTGCGACCGTTTTCCAATATGGAAGGAATATGAGCTCGAGTCGGGCAGATAATCCAGCAGCAAGCTGCCTCATGGTTCTTGTCGCCTATCGTAATCTTCACATTTAAATCGTGTCTGCCTGTACTCAAATCTTTCGGAAACGGGATTGACACAAATCGTAGATCCGATTTCTCATCGAGGTCTAGGCTTGCTTCTTCTGAGGGAAGACGATATTCACGTGCAAATTCACCGTTTGCATGCGAAATAATAATTGTTCCTTCCTGCAATTCGTGATCATTATGATCGGATGCCGCCCCAATGAATATGGAGCATCGGTCCGGTAACGTGTCGGTGGAAACCACTATCACTTGCGGATTCAGATCCATGCGTTCCGGAGTGATTTTGATGCCTTTTATTTTTAGTATTTGTCTAACCGTTTCGGGCGCGATTTGATGAGTTTTACCCCAATTGTCAACATACCCATGTTCAATACCAAAGGCCTCACTCAAAATTCTCAATGCCTCATAAATTTTAGTCAATTTGTTATCTCCTTGCGGGAGCGATTCCAGGTCATCTTAAGATGTAATTTCCAGTTCGCTTTTAGCAGGGTAAGCAAATCTCGCGCTCAGGTAATTGCGCTACTAGTTTTACTCTCTCAAATGACAGATCGCCTTTCCCTTCTCGGCGAAATTACGTTCCTGATTTGTTTTTCATTGACTGCTCCGTTTGTTAGCAGTTAATTAAATAAAAGGAAATAGGACCGTTCACGTCGTCTCACCGCCCTTCAGGCAGCCAGGTATCACTCGACGGTGAGACAATTATTCTGAATTGCCTGACCTGCAACTCTGAGTAGTGGAGAATAACTTATGAATTTTAGATTAACGGATGAACAGAGGCTTATAAGGAAGGCAGCTCGAGATTTCGCCTCCAAAGAATTGGCTCCTAATGCTCGGCACTGGGAAGAGACCGATACGTTTTCGCGAGAAGCTTTTGAAAAAATGGGCGAACTGGACTTCACCGGACTTTATGTTCCTGAAGAATACGGCGGCACTGGTGTGGGTCGGCTGACTGCAGCGGTTATTTTCGAGGAATTGGCTAAGGGCTGTTTTGCGACTGCAGTTTACATTAGCGTCCACAATATGGTCGCAAATCTCGTTTATGCGTATGGAAATGAGGAACAACGAAAACGGTGGGTAGAACCTTTGGCCACAGGCGAAGCCTTGGGAGCATATTCTTTAACTGAGGCGGAAGCGGGCTCCGATGCCGCGGCTTTAAGCACAAAAGCCGTGAAAACGGATGGCGGTTACATATTGAATGGGACCAAGCTTTATGTGACCAGCGGCGGTGTGGCTGATATTTACGCGGTTATGGTCCGTACGGATGAGGCGCAGAAGCAAAAGGGGATAACCGCGATGGTGGTTGAGGCTGGGACTTCCGGATTCTCGTGCGGGCCTCATGAACCAAAAATGGGCTGTAACGGTTCCCCTACCACGGAATTATATTTCAATGAATGTTTCATCCCCGAGCAGAATCGATTGGGCCAGGAGGGGCAGGGCTTCAATATGGCCTTAAGCGCCCTCAATGGAGGACGCGTCGGCATAGGGGCCTGTTCGGTGGGATTGGCTCAGCAGGCATTTGACTACGCATTATCCTATGGTCATAAACGTCAGCAGTTTGGGCGACCCATAGTTTCATTTCAGGGACTCCAATTCCTGATTGCAGATCTGGCCACGGAAATAGAGGCTGCCAGATTAATGATATATAGGGCGGCCGCGCTGATGGATGAGGGCGAATCAGGTGTAATCGAAGCGGCTATGGGCAAGAGATTCGCCACAGATATGGCTATGCGCGTAACGACCGAAGCCGTGCAAATACTTGGAGGATACGGTTACATGAAGTCTTACCCTGTTGAAATGTACATGCGTATGGCAAAAGTAGCCCAAATATTCGAGGGAACGAATCAAATTCAGAAGGTGGTCATTGCGAGAGAACTGAACAAATACAAAGGCGGTAAAAGGCCGGATTCGTACTGAAAAATCAAATTCAGCAGGAGATTGAATTATGGCGAAACGCGCGGAAAAAACTCAGAGTCTCGGAGAGCGAGTCCGAATGATGAGAGAGCGGCAACATTTGGATATTAAACAGCTTGCTGAAAAAACGGGATATAAAGAGGAATACCTGAACAAAATCGAAGAGGGAAAAAATCTCTCCTCCTGTTGGAGCGTTAATCTCGATATCCAGGGCTTTAGCCGTTGATTCTAAAACTCTCTTATCGGAGGATAGGAGAAAACGCAGACAAAGCTATGTCAAACGCACCAAAGCTTACGCATACAGATCGTTAACACCGGACGCGGAAGACAAACACCTATGGGCCTACTTGGTTGCACTTGAACCTAAAAAGCAACACGAAATGGTTGCCTACAAGCACGAGGGTGAAGAATTTATGTACGTTCTGGAAGGCAGGGTCGAAGTCACGGTCGGCGAAGAAGCCCACGAGCTCAAGAAGGGACAAACAATTCATTTCAATTCAGGAGTCACTCATAATTTAAAAAACCTTAGCAGCAAGGACTCGAGGCTGATAGTAGTGGTCTACACGCCCTGAACCTGAATGATTCCCATACATCGTTAGTCCTAGATCATGGATTTTTGTTCAGGCTATCAAACTAAAAATAGGCGCTTCTTCTCGGAGATACGCGTCTTGTGGTCTTGGAATAGGAATTCGGTGGAAAGAACGGTAAATAATTGAGCTCCGGTAAGCTGCATAATTCCAGCGTCAGACCTATATAAAATCATTCAGTGTATGTCGTCAGACGAAATGCACCCACTTATTTGGCAGTATGGTATTCCGCGATTTTATTCCACCATTATAAATCCGAATTGGGGCAGTTTAATGTCATACCCCAGGACCACAGACGAGGCCGGTGACAATATTTAAATTAGTGTTCTTATTTACTTGGATTTGGAACTGCACATGCCGCGCAGGGGCATTCCCACCTATAAGACCACTGTGGGGGAAATCCATCATCCTGCGGAGGGACAAAGCAACCGGTGGCGTAATTCATAAAGACAAACTCCGGTCCTGATGGGAGAGTCATATCCCAATATCGTCCTGTTGTTCCGGGTATGTCCCAGGAACGAAAAGCAAAAGCAGGCCCAAAAGTGCTAATTAGCAGTCCCGCCACAACTATAGATACAACTAGAAACTTTTTCATAGGGCTCCTCCTCCTGACAGTATTGCTGTCAATCAAAAATACATTTCTTTTGCGTCTGTCTCTTCAAACCAAAAAATTCCTTAAACAACTTTGGGCAGTTTATTAGTCTTATCCCGGGACTATGAAACAAAACCAATCAATCGACAGGTCCGGGGTTTAACCCGGGAATAATTTTACACCCCCTTTCTTTATTTAACCGGAATTATGGCGGTGTTGTCATTTTGAGCGTTTGGGCCTCGCTAAGGGATCGAAAAATAGCTCCGGTGACCCCGAAAAGGTCTCCGCATGGAGTCCCGCACTCCCTGACGCAGGCAAAACCGTCGTCATGCTGTTGAAAAAGCCTGCCTTTTCCATTTTTTGACCATACCTCACCATGTGCTCCTCAGTCAATCAATATATTGTCGCCCTCACCCGAAAACAGGTTGGTAGTATCGGGACAAGGGGAAGGCTGAAGCCACATGAACATACCACCTCCGACCATGATACGCGACTTTCGCTCCGACCTTGATCAGGCGCTTAATGAGCCACTCCATTGACCGCTTCACTTCCTCGCCCGTGAGGTAGAGTTGTCTGAGCATGTGCAGGAGGTTATAGGCCGGGACTCCCATAAGCAACCGGGCCTGGTTGGTGGCAAAGCGGTGGCAGCTCGTCTTGTCCCAGCGCAGGGTGTTCTTTCCCTCTTTGATCCGATTCTCAACATCGCCGCGTCCGTTATATGCCTTGACCACCTTCCCGGCGGGTAGCTTGGAATTGGTCACAACAAATCCGATCTTGGGAAAGAGTTCCCCATCGTGCCACTCGATCTTGGCAACCACTCTCCGCTCCCTGTCCCAGGTCCGTGCCTGATAACAAAGATCAACCAGCCTGACCTGAACACCGCTCTTGGGAGGTCGCCCCACCGGGCGCGTCAGATACGGATCAATGAGTCTGTTCAGTACCGCACTGGCCGGAAGCCTGATGAAGTACGTGACTCGCTCACCCTCGCAATACTCGTACACGCCAGGGTCAGCAAAGGCTGCGTCACCCCGAAGCCAGAACAGGATGAATCGGGACCGATACCGCTTCACAATCGGATCGAGGAACTCCAGAACACCCTCGGCTGAATGAACGTTGCCGGGCCTGAGCTTGGCCCTCAGGCAGTCCCCGTCGCTGGTGAACGCGAAGAGCGGATGAAAGCAGTTCTTCCCGAAATGCCCGTTGAACGCCGCGTTCTCCTGCTTGCCGTGCGCGGGGTCTTCGGTGGAGTCAACATCCACGACGAGACGCTGCCTCTTCTTTCTCCCCATGAGCGCATCGTTGGACCTCATGAGAGAATCTTCGAGAGCCTTCAGCCCGGCTTCAGTCCCTAAGACCTCATTTTCAAGCCTCGACAGCCTAGACTGACCTGGTCCGGCTTCGTCACCTTTGCCTATAGCGAGCCGAAGGGCAGGCCCAATTCGCAGAAAATCCGCATCATTGCAGTCCTCATACCCCGCCGCTATCTGATACAGCCTCTGGCGAGCCATTTGAAGCTGAGAGTGTTTGCTATGAACCCAGGACTTGGTGTCCTCCAGTTCAGTCTCCATTGGACCCAAGATGCCGAAACGCTCGTCTATCTCTCTCAACAACAGGAAACCCGTGTCCGAGGTAATCTTAGCCCCCTGAAAATCTATCATGATTGCAGGATTGAATTCGGGTCGAATTGTCTCGCTTTGCTCTTCACCACCCCCGGACATCTGATCTCCCTCGATAACGGTCTATTTTCCTCATCATATCATGGGGTTGACCAGAACAACATACATTTCTTTGTTTGCCCGCCGAATAATCCAGGCTGAATTTTACTTGTTGGCATTCACCGCAAGATTTTACTTACCGGCCCATTTTGTTACAGAAGCTGACGCTGGTAGCCCTCCTTTCATCGTACCGTCATCCGGACATTTCCAGCAGCAGACGATCTTATTATCATCGGCCAAAGGAGTTGCTTCCGACAATCCGACGTTGTCAAGAGACGGCTGGCCGGAAGTGGGCTTGACCGTGATAGAATCAGTCCAGGCCAGACCAACCGAAACCAATAGGACTACCGATAGAATTGTGATCAGTTTAACCCCTCGATTCATTTTCCTCCTCCGAATTCAAAATACCTACGCGCTCTTCATAAAAAAAAGCCAACCACGTGCATGCCGCATGCGCGCAGAGTGATGACGATTCCGTTCGAGGAAAACTCACAGTATGCTTTCATTGAGCCAGAATATTGGATTTTTTCCGTCTGTCGGCGCGTTTGATGAATTTCCCGAGATCTGCGTACAGGAGTTCATTTGTTGACAAATAAATTATCAATAAAATCGGTGGATTTTTAAAAAAAATGTCCTGGAAAAAAATTTAGGAACTTTTCTTGCATGCCCATGTCTGACTCATCAGGGGTTATGTGAACACGCGAAACCGCCTATCTCGTTTATAACCCCGCATAATGGCAGCCCTTGCGGTGAGATACGCGGCAAGCAACAAGACACGATAACCCATATCCATACCTCCTTTCACGCCCCGAGAACCAACTCGGGGCTTTTTTTTTAAATGCGCGCCATGCTACACTAATATTTCTCCGGATTGACATTGAGGCAGTTACGGCAATCACACAAGTATAGGCGGCCTGTCACGGGCTGCCTTCATGCAGAGGAGGCTTTATGAGATTAGCAGGTAGGGCTGCCGTGGTTACAGGCAGCAGCAGGGGTGTGGGGCGCAACGTAGCCGAGGCACTGGCCAGAGAAGGCGCGGATGTGCTGGTAAACTATTCCGCGAGCGAGGCCGCGGCCATGCAGTTAGTAGAACAGATACGCGCTATGGGTCGCAAATCCGTAGCTGTGCGTGCTGATGTGGCGAACAAGGCGGAGGTGGAAAACATGATAAACACCGCCAAAGATACCTTTGGCCGGTTGGATATCCTGGTCAACAACGCCGGCTTTACGCGTCCGGGGATGCTTCACAAATTGAGTGAAGCTGATTGGGACGCTGTGCTTAACGCGCATCTGAAAGGCCCGTTCCTTGCCATACAAGCAGCGTCTAAATATTTTATGGAGCAGAATTATGGAAAGGTAATCAATGTTAGTTCTGTCGCAGGTCTGGTGGGTACCGTCGGTCAGGTAAACTATTCTGCTGCAAAGGGCGGAATACTAAGCTTCACCAAGAGCGTGGCGCGGGAGCTTGCCCGATACAACGTCTGTGCGAATGTCATTTCACTGGGTATTGTTGAAACCGATATGACGGAAAAACTCCGTTCCGATGAAAAGCTTACGGAAATCTATATGAACAGAATTCTATTGAAAAAATTTGCATCCGCAGATGATATCACTCCCGCTTTCGTGTTTCTGGCTTCATCGGAATCGGATTACATCACTGGACAGGTACTTCCGGTGGATGGCGGTTATGGAATGATTTGAGAAATTGCTGGATCTTCCCAAATTTAAAACCACCGGCACTAACTGCGGCCAGATAGGAAGTATTTGTTTGGGGCAAAAAAAATATTGACTTGACACTGTGCTTCTGCTAGAGATCATTGCTAACCGGTAACGTGTTGATTGGGCTGAAAGATCTGAAACGCCTTTAGCCCGTGAAAAAGAGGGCAGATGGGGAAGCAATTGATGGCATGTTAGCCGATTGCGTTTCCAAACAGGCGGAACAGAAGTGGCGTCAAGCAAAAAAGAGCTTGACATAGAGTTGTTGATTTGATACGAAGGATACATTCCTGAAAATGTCGGATACTTATCCGGGAATGTTTAATTAGGGGTCTCCCGAAAAAGTTATCGGGAGGAACTGTTGAAAGGAGGATTTAGGGTATGGTTAAACGCTTGTTTCTGCTGAGCCTTATGGTTCTCGCATTGTGCGGCGCTAGCACGGTAATAACCCTTGCTGGTGGTCCCGCAGGTGGCGCTGGCTACATGCCGCCACCGCCGTGCATCCCACCGATTGCAGGGCCCGCCACCACTACCTATTCTCAGGTGAAGGAGCAGATCGTTCCGGTTCCCGCCCAATTACGAAGGGTGAGAGTTGTGGCTCCTTATCTGGCAGGTGTGGCTTGGCCTCGTACTCCGCTTCCCTTCTTTGGGAATCCCCAATCTTATCCCAACCCGATTGCGCTTGGGCGCTATGAGTGGTTGGTGCCTGCAGCCGAAATCGCTAGCGAAAAATTCGACAACTTTGTAGATCCTTGCTGCAGGCCTGTTCAGGTGCCGCGCTGCGTATATGTAAAGGCCAACTATGTGAAGTGTAAGCCGGTTTGTGGGCCGGTTCCTATGGCACCACCGCCGCCCATGCCGTGCAAAGTGAAGAAGTAGCTGCCGCAGAGGGGCAACAGTAAAACAGAGAGCTTATAGATATAATGAGTTTGTCGAAAGGAGGATGAGGGTATGGTCAAAAAACTGGTAATTCTCGGATTCATCCTAACCGTCTTTGCTGCGGCGGGTATGGTATGGGCCGAGACATATACGGGCGCTATTCCGGCTCCTCAGCCGATGGTAATGCCGGCGGCAGCTCCTGCATGTGTTGGTCCGGCGTGTCCACCGCCGGTTATGCCCAAAGTGAAAGCGAAGCCGCAGAAGCTGACAACTTCCATCGAAGTTAAGATGCAGTATCCCGCACCGCCTCCCATGATGCCCTGTGGGCCCATGATGGCTGGTTGCGGAGCGCCGCCTCCCATTCCTGTGGCGGTTCCCATGTGGAAGTTCATCGTTCCTTGGCCCCCGTTCGTTTATTATCTACCTGTAGAATAACGGGAAGCCGAAGTCGGATAAAGGAAGAGCCTCCTTTCGGGGGCTCTTTTCTTTTTTTGTGTGAACCGCTCATTGTGACGCGCTTTGCAATGAGTCGTACACATTTGCGATCAGATGTTCAAAAAATAGTCATGGGCCCGCAGGAGTAAATTGTGGTCCAGGTTCCGGCAAGTGGCCGGGTACTGCTACGCGCGGGTTCTCTGAGTTCGGTGTCCACTTAAGTATTCATTTCAAAGTCAATTTCCTGAACTCGCATTCCGTAAGGCGTTTAATATGATTATCATCCCCGCGATAGATCTTAAAGACGGAAAATGTGTTCGCCTGAGACAGGGTCGGATGGATTCTTCGACCGTCTTTAATGATGATCCTGTTGCTCAAGCGCGACTCTGGGAAGACATGGGCGCGTCGAAAATTCACGTAGTCGACCTGGATGGTTCAGTCGGGGGGAAGCCGATCAATTATAATAAGATCAAGGCAATAGCGAGTGCGGTCGATGTGCCGGTGCAACTCGGCGGCGGTATACGCAGTTCTGAAGTAATCCGTGCTTATCTCGATATTGGAATTAATACAGCTATTCTCGGGACGATAGCTGCAAAAGAACCGGAAACGGTGAAGGAGTTTATATCCGAGTTCCCGGGCAAGCTGGCCATTGGAATAGACGCTCGTTCCGGGATAGTTGCAGTGGAGGGATGGATCGAGTCAGCCGGGATGAAGGCAACCGAATTGGCTGCGCGATACGCTGATTCTCCGCCGGTGTCCTTCATCTATACGGATATAGATCGTGATGGTATGATGCGCGGACCGAATATTGAGGCTACGGAAGATTTCGCGCGAAATACGCTCGTGCCGGTAATCCTTTCCGGAGGAGTGACCACTCTCGCGGATATCGAAAGGGCTCTTGCCCTTGAAAAAACGGGAGTGGTAGGCATTATTATCGGAAGAGCCCTTTATGAGGGAACCATGGATTTGCAAGAAGCAATCGCCATAGTAGGAAGCGGCAATGCTCGCTAAAAGAATCATACCATGTTTGGACGTCATGGACGGCCGTGTCGTGAAAGGCGTAAATTTCATAAATTTCCGTGATGCCGGCGATCCTGTGAAAAATGCTCGTTTCTATGATGAAGAGGGAGCTGACGAACTGGTGTTTCTTGATATCACCGCGTCCCACGAAAAGCGAGATATCATATTGGAAGTTGTGGCTCACACAGCTGAAGAAGTATTCATGCCGCTCACTGTTGGAGGCGGAGTGAGGACAACCGTTGACATCAGGAACCTTCTGAATGCCGGAGCGGACAAGGTGTCGCTTAACACGGCTGCGGTGAAGAATCCCGAAATTGTCAGAGAAGCGTCCTACATGTTCGGTAGTCAGTGTATCGTGGTCGCCATTGATGCAAAAAAAACCGGCGCAACTCCATCAGGTTTCGAGATATCAATCCATGGCGGCCGAACTATGACGGGAATAGATTTGCTGGAATGGGCGCGCAGGATTGAAGAATTGGGCGCGGGCGAAATCCTTCTGACAAGTATGGACGCGGACGGGACTAAGGATGGCTATGACATACCAATGACGCGAGCGGTAACGGATATAGTAGGAATACCTGTTATCGCATCAGGAGGAGCCGGGACAGCACAACACCTGAGGGATGCAGTGCTGCAGGCCAACGCGGATGCTGTTTTGGCTGCTTCAATATTCCACTACAGAGAAATCCCCATTCGTGAACTCAAGCGTTATCTTCAAAAAGAAGGCATTCCGGTCCGTCCTTAATGATCGATTATACTATGCACATAGCTGATGAATTGTCGGACGTTTCCACCGAAAGTCTGGAATCGCTGGAATTGGCTGGAGTGCTGGAAGAAGTCGCTTCACATGCATTGTCCCTGCCGGGAAAACAAGAAATCCTCGCAACGATTCCTGAATCTGACTTAAACCGTATCAATACAAATCTGAAGTTGGTTTCCGAGTTGAAGGAGCTGATTGGTCTCCATGGGCGCTTAGAATTGGCGGGGCTTATCCCAATGGAAGGCGTCATATCACGGCTGAAAAGTTCCGCAGCGATCCTTGATTCGGAAGAAATTCTCGTAGTCGCTGATCTTTTGGATTTATGTGTCCGGGTGCGGGATCGTCTTGAAGATCTCGAAGAGATTTTTGATCTTCTATACCGCGAGACGGAGCAGATCGATAGACTGGACTCTCTTAGGCGCTATATCACAAGTGTTCTGGATGAGCACGGAGCCGTTCGATCAACAGCTAGCCGGCAACTTCTGGAGATTCATGACCGGATGAGAAGTGTGCGTGATCGTATCCTGAAGCGTCTTGATTCGATTGTTAACAGTCGCGAGCTGGAAAGAATCGTACAGGAAGATTACGTTACACTTCGAAATGACCGGTACGTAATTCTGCTCAGACCCGAGTTCAAAGGGCTACTGCAAGGCATCATCCATGATCATTCGCGGAGCGGATCATCGGTCTATGTTGAGCCCTTTAGTGTAGTTGAATCCAATAATGAGATGGCTTCTCTTATTGATGAGGAGAGGGAGGAAATACGCCGAATTCTAATCGAGTTGACGGGTGAGATCCGATCGGCAGGTGACATGATCTTTCGGAATTACCGAGTCTTAGCCAAACTTGATGCTTTTCAAGCTAGGGCTTTGTACGCTCTTGCGCTTTCATGTATTGTTCCGGTGCTCGGCGAGAACGGATTTCGCATTTTAGGTGCGCGCCACCCGCTCCTCTTGGCGGCTGATCAGGACAATGTTGTTCCTATGGATGTCGTGCAAGATTCGACCACATCTGCAACCGTGATTAGCGGTGCCAACATGGGTGGTAAAACCGTTGCATTGAAAATTGCCGGCCTGTTTCCCCTAATGACCCGATGCGGAATCATGCTTCCGGCGCGCGAGGGATCCGAGATTCGACTCTTCACCCGCATAATGGCTGATATAGGTGAGGAACAGGACATAAGAGGCCGTATTTCTTCATTTTCGAGTCACATGGTACGGATCAAAGACATTATAGAAAACGCAGCCGAGGGAGACCTCGTCTTATTGGATGAGCTGGGCGGAGCGACAGACCCGGAAGAAGGCTCCGCTCTTGCTATGGCTATTCTGGATGAATTGATTAAAAAAAAAGCAAAAGTTGCAGTGACTACACATTTAACGCATCTAAAGGCGTATGCCCTCGGTCGCGACAATGTAAAAAATGTTAGTGTAGAGTTTCATCCTGAAACTTTAAAGCCAACTTTCCGGCTGCTCTATGATCTTCCGGGAGACTCACATGCAATAGCGACTGCCGAACGGATGGGTCTGGCCCAGAAAGTGATTGATGCGGCCCGCCATTATTTGGATAAATCCGCGGGCGGTAGTTCGGGATTGCTGACAAGCCTGCGCCAGAAAATGTCCGATGTGGAGGAGCTTCACGAAAGTCTGGTGCAGCGCCGGCAAGAGGTCGATGCGGAGCTAGCTGGAATTAATGCACGAAAAGATAGTGTAGTCGAGGAGTTTCGTCAGGAAGCCAGAGACCTGATGCGAAACGCTGAGAAGCGAATTGCCGACTTGCAGGAATCAATTAAAAGCGGAAAGATGAAGAAGAGCGCGGAAGCTCGAAAAACACTGGAGCAGATTAAAGCCCAACTAGTTGACAAGATTGGAACTCCGCTGGACAAGCGTGTGCCGACTCTTGCGGTGGGTTCCCCCGTCAGAATCAAAACTCTAGGCCGGTCGGGTATTGTCAAGGCCGTGCCCGATAGGGGCCGGATAGAAGTTGTTGTCGGCAATGTAACGATCCGAGCCGATAATGAAGATTTGGAATTAGTCAGCCCCGAATCCGCACAAAAAACTACTTCTAAAAAAAGAAAATTTGGGGTAGATGTCCCCCTTGCCAGTCCTCGTTGGGAGGTCAACGTCATCGGGTTCCGTGTAGAGGACGCTCTACCAATTGTAGATAAGGCGCTTGACGACGCCATTCTTGGAGGACTGTCCTCGATGAACATCATTCACGGAAAAGGGACCGGACGCTTGAAAAAGGCTATCTGGGAACACCTTTCCGACCATGCTTTTGTTCGCGATTTGCATGTTGGCGATATTCGTACGGGCGGAGAAGGGGTTACCGTGGTAAATTTGGTTTCGGAGTGATCCACGGATGGATATTTGATGCGCATTCCTGAATCGACAATTGCCGAGGTGGCTTCAGTAGCCGATATAGTCCAGGTGATTTCAGGCTATGTTGATCTTAAGAAGGCTGGGAAGGATTACCGCGGCTTATGCCCATTCCATGGTGAGAAAGACCCGTCTTTTTATGTGTCACCGCAAAAAGCAATATTTCATTGCTTCGGCTGTGCAGCCGGCGGAAGTGTTTTTAATTTTATCATGCGGATTGAGAACGTTTCCTTTGTGGAATCCGTTCGTCTTCTGGCCCAGCGCTATGGGATCACATTGCCTTCGATGGTGACACGGGGTGAGGACGGCGGAGAGAAATTGAAGCTGTTCAAAATTATGGAATCGGCTCAGGTCTATTTTCACGAGAGCCTGCATGCAAATTCAAAAATCACCGAATATTTAGCTAATCGTGGAGTTCCCGAGAATTGGTTTGATCGAATCGGATTTGGATTTGCGCCGGACACGTGGGACGGAATGTATAAGCACCTGAGCAGACTCGGGATTAATATGCGGGATGCAACCGGACTTGGGATAGTTCGACAGCGCGATAGTGGAGGATATTACGATTACTTCAGATCCAGAGTCATGATTCCTATCCGGGATCTGAATGGAAATGTGATTGCGTTCGGAGGCCGGGCATATGGCAAAGCTGAACCGAAATACCTGAACTCTCCTGAGAGCACACTCTTCCGTAAACGCAGTACGCTCTATGGTCTGGATACAGCACGCGATTCGATAAGGAACGAAGGCACAGTAATCCTGGTAGAGGGCTATTTCGATCAGATATCTTTGCGCATACGAGGTCTCGAGAATGTCGTGGCGCCCCTGGGAACTTCCTTGGCTGTTGAACAGGTAAAGCTTTTGAAAAGATATACCACGGATGTGATTATAGTATTCGACGGCGACGAGGCAGGACTGAAGGCGGTGAGAAGATCGATTCCTTTGTTCTTGGCTGAAGGGTTGGAACCTCGATGTGTTGTTCTCCGGGAAGACAAGGATCCGGACGAAGCGGTGCAAAACCGCGGAATTGAGGAGTTCCGCAGAATATTAACCGAAGCTGTACCCATAATAGATTTCTTTTTGAACGATCTTCAGGAGCGCTATAACCTAAGCGGAATTCAGGGCAGAAATCTGGCGCTTGAGGAATCGTTGCCGTTACTTCGAGAGATTGCCGATTCAAAAGAGCGGGATTATCTTATAGAGAGATTTGCCTCGAGACTGAGGGTGCGGGAAGATCGTATCAAGCGATTAGTAGGTGCTTCGTTGCCGCGGAGGCAAGGCAATACCAATAAACAGGAATTAAACGGAAGTGTTCAACCTGCTTCGGATATGGAGAAAAATGTAGTCCGGGGTATGTTGTTGCGCGACGGGTTCATCGACACAATTATTGCATCCGGATTGATGAAGGATTTGGAAGATCCATTTCTACGCTCATTGGCTGAGAGAATGGTAGCGTACAGGAAGGAAACGGGGAATTTTGAATCGCGTTCCTTTTGCAGCTCTCTTGATGACCATAAATTCGCGTCGACTGTGGCCGGCTGGCTAGAACCAAGACCGGAAGACGACGACCTCCGGCCCGAGGTGGACGGTGACCGCGTTATTGACGAATCAGTGGACCGACTTAAACTCCGTCGATTGGAACGGCGCAAATCCGAAATCGTGGACAAAATGAAGAAATGTCCACCGGGAGATACTGAATATAATCTGTTGGCTCAGGAACTGCTTAGCATTGGTCGACGTTTGCACAAATAATGGGAAAACGGTAAGCCGTTCCACCTAATAACAACTCCTTTATGTAAGTTTTCGAGAGAGCAATTTTTGAAATCATATAGGAAAACTCATGCGTCTCGCCGATTTCCTCCTTATAAGAGGCGCTCCGGCCGATGTTCGTTCAGGGGCGCGATCACGATGCGCAGACATCAAAATCAAACAAAGGAGACGAGCTTTAGATGGCCGATATAAGAAATAAATCAGATTTGAAGGACCTATTTGATCTGGCCAAATCCAAAAAATACTTAACGTACGATGAGGTCAATGAACATTTGCCTCAAGGAGTGATCGGAGAGGCCCAGATTGACGAACTGCTCATGAAAATGATGGCGGAATTTAATATAGAGCTTGTCTCGTCCGAAAAGAAGATTCCGATCACAGAAAAAAAAGTTCGAAGACTCGATGAAGAGAAAACGGATGAGGAGGAAGAGGATGAGATCGCCGCCGATCCGGAGGCGCTGGTCCGCGGCAACGATCCTGTAAAAATGTATCTACACGAAATGGGCTGCGTGTCTTTGCTTACTCGCGAGGGCGAAGTAGAAATAGCGAAGCGAATAGAGCAGGGCGAACAGCAAGTCTTCGGCGTAATCATCGGTTGCCCTGTTACCATTAAGGAAGTTCTGGCTCTTGGTGACAAACTTCGCAAAGGAACTATTAGACTGAAAGAGGTTGTGCGCGGCTTTGAAGACGAAGAAATGCCGGATGGGGATGATCTGTCCCAAGTCGAAAGAGTCTTAAAACTAATTGATGAGATCAAGGAATATGACTCGAAATTCGGCTCATTGAGAGAAAAACTAGGTTCTTTGCCCGAAAACACAGATGGGCAGCAAGTCAAAGAAATTGAGCAGGAAATGACTCTCAGCAGGGAACATGTTGTTAACTGCCTTAGGAGCATCAATCTCAATAGCAATATGACGGATCATATTGCCGGAAAGCTCAAGTTCCTGGTCCGAAAGCTCGAGGCCGCCAAGGATGAGCTTAGAAGCGTCGAATATGAACTCAAAATGCCTTTGGAACAAGCCAGTGAGCAGATCAATTTTCTGAGAAGTGTTATCGATGAAGGAAAACCGCTAAAGAAATATACGAACCTCACGCCTCAGAAGATATTGGATGTGCAGCGCAAATTCGAGAACGGAATAAATAAGATTAAAAAGCTGCAAACTGAGGCCGGTATGGATGAAGTTCAGCTTAAAGGGGCCCTGACTTCATGCCTGGAAGGTGAGTACATGGCCCGTAGAGCAAAGAGTGAACTGGTACAAGCCAACCTTCGCCTTGTTGTCAGTATAGCAAAAAAATATACCAATCGCGGGCTTCAATTCCTCGACCTTATCCAGGAAGGCAACATCGGCCTTATGAAGGCAGTAGATAAGTTCGAATATCAAAGGGGTTATAAGTTTTCCACGTACGCTACATGGTGGATTCGCCAGGCAATCACCAGAGCAATTGCAGATCAGGCCAGGACCATACGAATCCCGGTACATATGATAGAGACAATTAACAAGTTGATACGAACATCACGGTATCTGGTGCAGGAATACGGTAGAGAGCCTACGCCTGAGGAAATAGCTGAAAAAATGGAATTTCCTCTTGAGAAGGTGCGGAAGGTCCTAAAAATAGCTAAGGAACCGATTTCTCTGGAAACACCAATTGGCGAGGAAGAAGATTCTCATCTCGGCGATTTTATTGAGGATAAAAAGATACTTTCGCCGTCTGATGCCGTAGTAGGCATGAGCCTAACCGAGCAGACCAGAAAAGTTCTGGCCACACTGACTCCTCGAGAGGAGAAGGTGCTGAGAATGAGATTAGGTATAGGGGAGCGAGCTGATCACACTCTTGAGGAAGTGGGACAGGATTTCGACGTCACACGCGAGCGCATCAGACAAATCGAAGCCAAGGCTTTGAAAAAATTGCGACATCCATCACGTAGCAAACGGTTACGACCTTTCATTGAGGGGTAAAGTCGGAGCGTTTGATGAACCTTCACCCTGAATTTTGCCCGAAGCTCAGAAATGTAGACCCTCTTCCGGTCATGATTCAGGGTAAGCCGGCAATTTGGCTCAAAGACCCATTACAACTCAGTGACAACAAGCTCTGCATGGAGCGGCAAGCTCTTTCGATGCTTGAGCTCCTGGATGGCAAACATTCTCTACGAGATATTCAAGAGCAGTTAACCCGTCAAACCGGCCAACTCATTTTCCTTGACGAAATCGAGACAGTCTTGCAGAAGCTGGACGAGGCTCTACTGTTGGATGGCTCCCGATTCAGACAAGTCTTTCAAGAAAGGGTCGATGATTATAGGAAACAACCTTTTAGACCGTCATCTCACGCGGGTCTCAGTTACAGCTCGGATCCGGAGAAGTTGAAAAACGAACTTAATGAATGTTTTGCGAGAAACGGCGGTCCGGGTCTCCCGGATTTTTTTTCCGGCAGTGAACGGCCGAAAGGATTAGTTGCTCCGCATATCGATGTACGGGCGGGTGCGAGTTGTTTCGCTCAGGCGTACCATGCTCTTGCGACAGGTAAGCCATCAGATATATATGTGATATTAGGGACCGGGCATGCAGGCGTAGAGCGTTTGTTTACAGCTACCAGCTTGGATTTTGAAACCCCGTTGGGAACGGTGCATACGGACCACGATTTTGTTGATGCGCTGTCAGATGAATTGGGCCGCGATGCTGCCGCGGAAGAAATTTTGCACGCCAACGAACATGTTATTGAGTTTCAATTGATCTTCCTGCAATACCTTCTGTCAGATAGGCATTCTTTCAGCATTGTGCCGATTCTGTGCTCGTTTCCACATCACATTTTTGATCAGGATCAAACTCAGCAGCTGGATCGGTTAGCTTTCGATCAGTTCTGTCACGCAGTCAGAGAAGTCTGTCGAAGAACCTCCAAGTCTGTTTGCTTTATAGCCAGCGCAGATTTGGCTCACATAGGCCCTCGCTATGGGGACAATTTCGTTCCGCATCAGGGCACAATATCTGATGTCCTTCAAAAGGATATGGAATCACTTGGTTACCTGCAAAGCATAGATGTTCAGGGATTCATCCGGTCAGTTGTCCGAGAACACGATTCACGACGCATCTGTGGTTTTCCCCCAATTACAACAATGTTTCATTGTATGGATGCAAAACGGGGGCAGCTTCTTTCTCTTGATTTCGCACAGGTGGACGACAGGAACTCGTTCGTAAGCTTTACCTCCATGATTTTCTACTAATAGAAGCAGCGACAAATCTGGCGGACTCTCCGGAATTAATGTTATGATTCTAAGTGGACTTGTATACATTCGCTTATGTATTACCATTTACTGAAATTCAACCGTCTCGCTTGAGATGAATCCAAGTCAATTTCTTAGGTGCCACTGCAAGTTAGCAGTCCTGCAATCCGGCGATTGCCGTGTCAAATTATCTGAACCTGCACTGCTGGATAATCCCGCATTGGTGGCCCTTAATCCAATGGTGTTGGTGCAATAGTCTTTATGATCCCGAAGGGGAATAGTTATGAGCGAGAAAAAAACGCCGATCTTTGGGCCATCCGATGAAATCTCCGAATCTATTAAGATTAGAGAACAGGGCGCAGCTACTGAAACAATCGATCTGGACAATTTAGTCTCAAGTCAGATGACCTTATCCGGAAGCTTTGACCTTCGTTCGGTTCACGAGAGCTCTTTAGCCAAATTACTGGCTGTTCTCCCAATACCTGCCATGTTAATAGATCATTCGCAAACAATAGTTCTTGCCAATAATATATGTGCCAATCCGGTAGATAAAGGAAAGAGTCTGGAGGGCCTTCCTCTGTCGTCCATTATCACCGGATTGGACGAGGCCATGAAATTTGATGCTTTGATCGAAATGGTCTTGTCACAAAGAAAACCGGCCGTTAGCAACGCCACACTGAATCTTGGGAAAGGCCCATTATGGGCACGGACTCATATGCGGTCCGTAAGAGTGGGAACAGCAAGATTTGTCCTTTTGATGGTTGAAGACCTCACCCTTGAAAGACAGCAATTACTACTGACAAAGAAACACGAGCAAGAGCTCTTGAAAGCTCGCGTCGATTTAGAAGAAACAGTGAGGGAAAGGACTGCGGAACTCAAGCGTACTAATGAACTTCTGAAAAAGGAAGTCGCTATCAGGCAAAAAGCCGAACAACAGCTCCGGAAATCACACACCCAATTGGAACATCTGGTAGATGAGCGTACCGCTGCCCTAAAAGCGACTAATGTAAGACTTCTTCAAGCTAAAAATGAGTGGGAGCGGACTTTTGACGCGGTTCCAGATCTCATTTTCCTCTTGGACACGGAACACCGAATAATAAGGGCAAATGCGGTGGTACTCAATAGATTAGGTCGAAACTGGTCTGGTGTAATTGGCGCACACTGTTACGAAATTATGCATGGGTTAAGCCAGCCTCCCCCGTATTGTCCACATTCAAAATTGCTGGCTGACGGCAAACCACATTCAGACGAAATCTTCGAGGAAGGCCTGAACGCGATTATTGAGGTGACGGTATCCCCGCTCCGCAATAAGACGGGTGGATTGATTGGTTCGGTTCACGTCGCACGCGATATAACTCAACGCAAACAGATAGAGTACCAATTAATCGAAAGCGAAAAACGTTATCGGGAATTGGTGGATCGGGCCAGTGACGTTCTTTATCAAACTGATGCCAGCGGCTTATTTGTGCTCTGTAATCCAGCCATATCTCGGATCACGGGATACTCGGAAAAAGAGCTGCTCGGTAAACATTTTATGCAGCTGATTCATCCGGATTATAAGAAATCGGTCGACAGATTCTACGGATTGCAGTTCGCGAAAAAGATTCCTGAAACAGATTATGAATTTGCCATCCTCACCAAAGATGGAGAGACAGTGTGGCTCACACAGCGTGTGCAGTTACTCCTTGAAGCGGAAGAGATCATCGGGTTTCAAGCAATTTGCAGAGACATTACCGAACTGAAGAAAGCCCAAATATCGCTTGTGGAAAGCGAAAGAAGGTACCGACAACTTGTCGAAAGAGCGGGAGATATTATTTATCAGATCGACGCAAATGGGTTCTTCACTGTTTGTAATCCAGTCGCTTCCAGGATCACAGGATATTCCCAAGAAGAGCTTATCGGTAAACACTTTCTTGAGCTGATCCATCCGGAATACAAGAAACCTGCTGAGAGATTTTACGGATTGCAATTTGTCAAAAAAATTCCGGAAACTTACTATGAATTTGCTGCCGTTAGTAAGCAGGGGGACACGATATGGTTTGCCCAGCGAGTGCAGGCCGTGATGGAGGGAGATACAATTGTCGGATTTCAGGCCATTTGCAGAGACGTGACCGAACTTAAGAAAGCCCAGACGGCGCTTGGCGAGAGTGAGCAACGTTATCGTCAACTCATCGAGCTTGCACCCGACGGTATCTATGTGCGGGTCGATGAGCAATGCGTTTTCGCAAATCCGGCAATGGCGGCCATTCTTGGGGTAGAACATCCTGATGCCCTCGTTGGTAAACAGGTCATGGATTTTTACCATCCGGACTGTTACCAGACGGTCAGACAAAGGATGCAGAAATTGCGTGAGGTCGATGATCCATTGCCGCCTGCAGAATTGAGACTCATTAGATCGGACGGCGAGATAATGGATGTTGAGGTAACCGCGGCAGCTCTGATCTATCAAGGAAAACGCGCGTCTCAAGTAGTCATGCGCGACATTACGGATCGTAAGCGGACCGAAGAGGCATTGCGTAAAAGCGAGGAAAGATTGGAGCTTGCGCTGAGAGGGGCCGATTTAGGCATGTGGGATTATAATTTGCAGACTCGCGAGGCTTTTTTCAGTACCCGCGCAATCCAAATTGGTGGATATTCGCCCGACGAGGCGGAACCTGATATTTCTCGATGGGGACAGCGGATTCATCCTGAAGATATAAATCGAGTGGTTCAAGCATTCAATGATCATGTGGCAGGTCGTTCGCCCATGTACGATTGTGAACACCGTGTGCTACATAAGTCTGGCGAATACGTGTGGATTGCGACTCGCGGTAAGCTTGTTGAAAGAGACCAACAAGGCAACCCGCTACGAATAGTGGGAACGAGTCTGAATATCACCGATCGTAAGCGGGCAGAGGAAGCGCTGCGGAAATCCGAAGAACAATACAGAATGCTTGTGGAAACTATGGGAGAAAGCCTTGTAATATTGGATGAAAATGGAAGAGTATCGTATGTCAACAGTCGTTTTTGTGAACTTTCCGGGTATTCAAGGGATGAGGTGATTGGTCGTTTGATCGTGGACTTTGTCACCCAAATTGATCAACGCTTAGTACTAGAGCAATTGGAGCTAAGGCGACAAGGCCTCGGCGGATCTTATGAGACTGTTGTTACAAATAGAGATGGGCAGCAGTTCCATGTGCTCGTGTCTTCTCGACCTATATTCCAGACCGGGAATATTTTTAAAGGCACTTTCAGTGTGATCACGGACATAACGGAACGAAAACAGGTGGAAGAAAGGTTGAAAGGATCGTTACAAGAGAAGGAAATCCTATTGAAGGAAATTCACCACAGGGTGAAAAACAATCTGCAGATCATAACAAGCCTGTTACAGCTCCAATCCTTTCATCTGGAAGATAAATCCGCGGCCGGGGTTCTGGAAGACCTGGAAAACCGTGTTCTCGCGATTGCGACTGTTCACGAAAAGCTGTATCAATCGGAAAGCCTAATGAGAATAGATGTCAGAGAATATATTCAGGATCTTGTGGAACATCTTTTCTATTCGTATGGGCCGGCTACAGGAGGAATCGATCTGACAATTGACATTCATAATATAACTTGCGGAATTGACACAGCTGTTCCGTTGGGATTAATCGTATCGGAATTGATTTCTAATTCTCTCAAACATGCTTTCCCGAACGGAAGAACGGGTACAATCGCGATTTCGCTCAATTTTGAGCCTGGAGACAAATTCGAACTGAACGTTAGCGATAATGGAATTGGTATGGCACAAGATCTGCAAGAGATGGGTTCTGAAACTCTGGGTCTATCCCTGGTAAAGAGTCTTACTGATCAGCTACATGCGGAAGTTCGATTCAAACGGACACAGGGAACACATTACAGATTCAGATTTAAAGAAGTAGAGAAGCAAAGGAGATGAGAGATGCCGGCATCTCGCGTCCTCGTGGTAGAAGATGAAAGACTGGTCGCCAATGCTTTGGCGCGAAATCTCGAAGCCCTGGGTTACGAGGTGGTCTCAAACGTTGCTTCGGGAGAAGAAGCCTTAGCAAAAGCCGATGAGACTCGTCCCGATCTGGTTTTGATGGACATACGCCTTGAAGGTGATATGGACGGGATAGAGGCTGCGGGCCTAATTACGTCTAGATTCGATATTCCGGTTATATTTGTAACCGCGTATGCTGATCGCAACGTACTGGCAAAAGCGAAAATGGCCGAGCCATATGGGTACTTAATCAAACCTGTATCGAAAAGAGAATTACATTCCGCTGCCGAAATTGCGCTCTACAAGCATCAGATGGCCGCTAAATTGCGAGAGAGCGAAGAAAAGCACAGGGAATTAGCTGAATTTTTGCCTCAAATTATTTATGAGATCGATCTGAACGGCACCTTCACTTTTGCGAATCGCAGTGGGCTGGAAGCGGTCGGTTATACGTCAGACGATCTGGCCCGCGGTGTTAATGCGACCGAACTGATGGTCCCTGAGGATCGGGATCGCCTGATGCTGGATGTCTCGAGAGTTTTACTCGGAGAAAAAATCGGCGCGCATTACACCATTTTGCGGAAGGATGGTACCGAATTTCCCGCCCTCACGCATGCGGCCCCAATGATGAGAGATGGTCGAATTGTCGGTATCCGTGGCGTGTGTGTAGACATTACAGAAATAAAAACACTCGAGAATGAGCTCAAGAGCGCTAATGAGCAACTGGAAAGGCGGGTAGCGGAAAGAACCTCGGAGTTGGCAGCTTCAAACCAGGAATTGCGGCATGAAATATCTGAAAGGTTGAGAGTGGAAGAAGAGCTTCGTCAAAGTGAAGAACTGTTTCGTACCATTTTCGAGACGGCCACAGATTGCATTTTCATCAAGAATCGCAATTTGGAATACACTTTTGTAAACCCTGCGATGGCAAACCTGATGGATATAGGGGCATCAAAAATGGCTGGCCTGACTGATGTAGCGCTTTTCGGAAAAGCGGAGGCAGCTCGTATCAGAGAAGTTGAAAACCGAGTATTGGAGGGAGAACGTATAGAAAATGAGCATACACGCAGAATCAAAGGCGATTCAATAATTTTTCTTGAAACCAGGATTCCGTTACGCGATTCGAATGGAAACATCGTGGGTCTATGCGGTATTGCCCGTAATGTCACCGAACGGAGCCGTCTCACTTCATTTTCCCCACCGCATGATTACAAATTCAATTCAAAAGCAATGCGATCAGCCATGGACGCAGCCCATTTGGCCGCGCAAACTGACAGTGTAATTTTGCTCACCGGTGAAAGTGGGAGTGGTAAGGATCATCTGGCCAAGTACATCCACGATCACTCAAATCGTGCGGCCGGACCGTACTATGCTATAAATTGTGCGGCAGTTCCTTCGGAACTCGCTGACTCAGAGCTTTTCGGTCATGAAGCCGGCGCATTCACAGGCGCAGCCGGACGCAAACGAGGACTTCTGGAATTGGCCGAAGGCGGGACCCTTCTGTTGAATGAAATCGGAGATCTTCCCCTTCAATTACAGGCTAAATTGCTCACGTTTCTTGACACCAGATCGTTTACCAGGGTGGGCGGAGAAAAGGCGATAACGGTAATAGCAAGGATAATAGCCGCAACTAACAGAGATATAGAAAAGGAGGTTCGAGAAGGTAGATTTCGTGCGGATTTGTTTTATCGTCTCAATGTGATCTCCATTAAGGTTCCGCCCTTACGCGACCGATTGGAAGACCTTCCCTTTTTAGTCGACCAGCTCATGAACGAGATTGCCGCTGAAATTCAGATGTCCACGATTCCTAACATAGGTCGCGACAACCTGAGCATGATGTCTCGATATAGCTGGCCCGGTAATATTCGGGAGCTTCGCAACGTGCTGGAACGGGCATTGATTCTGTCTGGAGGCAGACGCCTCGATGTTTCTTTTTTGACGAGTGACAATCGGGAGAATAGGGAATTTTCCGCTGGTGAGGAATCTTCGCTCGATGAATCCTACAATGATGCCGTAGCGCGTTTCAAACGTTCATTAATTGAGGATGCACTTGTTCGATGTGATGGAAAACGACAGGAAGCAGCGCGTTCGTTGGGGATGACGCGTCATGGACTGAAGCGTCAGATGAAGACACTCGGTTTTTTTGAGCCATAGAGGCTCCGTTGCTGCGGATTTAAGGGTCTATTTGGCTCGACTCTAAGTATGCAATAAAACATGAATTACTGATACTTGCACATTATATTGCAACTATGAGCCCAATTCGGCTTCATCCATCATCTTTTCTACCCGCCTTGAGCAATTCTTTGCGAATCTCATAACCTTTTGCAGTAATTGGAAAATTCCAATCAAATTCGCTCGACTTTGCGGATGGCACTAACAATGCATGCAGTCAGGCATGAGCGTGGTGCTTCACCCGATAATTGAGATCTCGTTCCCCCTAATGCTCGATACTAACCCCCTTGCTAATATCGAGGTCAGCCACTACGGGGAAGCACCACGCCAGTTTAAAATTGGTGGGAAAACAGCATAGATTAATTGAGGTTCGTTGGGGGGAAACTGGGATGCAGTGCAAATAGTTGAGTAGACCGGGTTTGATGCCGAGGAGGAATTTCAATGACAGGCATACGTGAAATTGTCAATGATATGGTTAAAGAAATCCCAGGTATAATGGCCGCCATATTTATTGACAAAGACGGAATTCCCCTATGCAAAGCCGGTGAATTTAAATTCGATTCCTATGACTTGGGTGCAATTGGGGCGGTATGCCTGGAATCATGCCAGATTTTGGGCGGGGATCTGGGCCAGTTCTGGATTGAAAACGTGATTATCGAGTTTGATGATATGAAAGTCATCCAGTGTCCCACAGCCGTCGGAGCGATGCTCATTCTTGCCGATAAATCTGCTGATATTGACGTAATCAGAAAAGAAGCAAAAAACAACATTGAGAGCCTCTCCTGTGCAAAAGAAGCGATGGAATGGTCCAAACGACAATTCATGCCATCTCCGATATCACAAGGCGATTCGGAATTGCTGAAGCTAATTTCTCTATTTAAGGAGGTGGAATAATTAGCCTTGGCGTCAAAATATGCTTCTGAGAAAAGCAATTCTCATGCGCCGACAAAAGATTTAACACGAAGTTGGAGGGATTTAATGGGACAGTGGATTCCTTGGTTGTCCGCATATGAGGTAAAGGTTGCAGAAATCGACGAACAGCACAGAGAGCTTTTTCGCATGTTTAATGACTTATTGGATGCAATGTGGGACGGCAAAGGAAAGTCCATCATGCAAGAAAAATTGCAGTTTCTGGCCAACTATGCCGTGACTCATTTCACTACCGAAGAAAATTACATGATTCGGTATAATTTCCCAAACTATCCCACCCACAAAAAGGCACACGACGATTTCACGGCAGGGGTAGTTGCCTTCTTGAAATCCTACGAACTGGAGGGTGCCAAGACGGACACGCTGGTGTCAGTGGTCCAAGATCTGGGGACGTGGACCAGAGACCACATACGAGACATGGACCAGGAAATGGGCCAGTATGTTGCGAGCAAACAGCGAACCAACTGAGGCCCCTAACCGTAATTCAGCGGCTTGGCCCGCTAATTTTCTAATCAGGGGGGTGGAGATGAAGAAAGTTCCCTTTCCTATTAGCCATGGGAGCTGCCCTGGCAGCTGCAATGGCAATTCCTGAAAACGTGGATGCTGCGTCGAAGAAGGTCGTCGTCATTGGCCGGGCAGGTCCGAGATGACAAATCGGCTCGCGATGGGATTTCTTGCGAGAGTGCGAAGGCTGGCCTCGGCCTAAAATTCCGGAAGAGATTATGAAAGACGCCGAAATCGTGAGATAGATAAATATGCTCCAAGACGATGCCGGTTGACAAGATCTTGGGGTGAATATGTCCACTGCAGATTTAGTGACGGGCAAGATGTGGGGGGCGGGCCAAAATGAATGATCCCAGCTCTCCCCACTCGACGAATGCCAATAAGCCATGTAGTATAAGTGTGTTGCAACAGAGCCGAACAGGCTCATAGATATAAGCCAACGAGCCTCAATGGCTCAGAAAAATCACCAAGGTAAGAATCAGTGAGATATCAGGCTTGCAGAAAAGACGTGAGATCACCAAATGGATGGACGGGACGGAGGGGTTAGAAAGCGAAGGTTTTGAGCCCTGAAATAAAGCAGTCAAGCTTCTCTCCTGGGCACCGAGGAGCGCGTAGACCCCTGATGCGAATATATTTTCAGAGCCTTTGGTACCTGTTTTTCCCACAGTCGCACCCAAGACTTTCCAACCTCTTTGCGGCATCCTCATGGCGACTGGCTTCCTCTTGATTTCGGTTCATGGCATGTTCAACACTCATCATTGCTTCATAAACCTAGTCGACCATTGACTGCTGTTCGCTAGAAGCGTCCGCCCATCAAATTCTGTTCAGTTATAATTTTGTAACATGATGTTCACGCAACAAGTTTTTCTTTCTTGAGTATTTCGCCGCGGACACTGACAATAGCCAAATCCATAGGGATGTTCTTGTCGGCCATGTCCATGCCTCGCTTGACCATAAGAGGTAGACCCTGACAGCAAGGCACCTCCATTACGACCACCGTTACGCTTTTAACCGAAGATTGAGAGAAAAGTTCAGCAAATTTTTCTATATATGCGGTAGCATCATCGAATTTCGGACATCCTACCATAATAACGCGACCTTCCAGAAAATCTTTGTGGAAAGATTGATATGCTATAGGAGTGCAATCGGCAGCCACCAACAGATCTGCATTCTTCAGAAATGGTGCGTTTGGCGGCACAAGACGTATCTGCACCGGCCAATGAGTCAATTCTGAGGATTCGTTCTCATGTGCTACAGGCTCGCTGACGGATTTATATGGCATTGGTCGAGAAAAGGATTGCATTGTGGCTGACGGACAACCGCATGCCGCGGACATTTCAGCAGGCCTGTCGCTCTTTTTCAAAGCCGTTAGGTGTTCTTCCACCGCTTTTTCGTCAAAATCATCCGCTTGTCGTTTTATTATCTTCAGAGCGCCAGTCGGACATTCGCCCAAGCAAGCGCCCAATCCGTCGCAAAATTTATCCCTGACAATCTTTGCCTTGCCGTCCACAATTTCCAAGGCTCCTTCAGCGCATTGCATTATACATTGACCACAACCGGTACAGAGGTCTTCGTCAATTTCGATGATTTTTCGTTCTACTTTCATTAGATTTTTCCTCTCTCGCTCTCGAGTATTTGAACGCATAGCGATTGTCGTGAATGTATCATTGCGAGCAGGGCAATCCCGCGTTTCCCGGGAACGGCATCCCGGAGTGGGGCGTTTCACCATTGAACAATATTTCATGAGCCAACTCTTTGCCGCTCCTCGTTAAAAATTCCGATTCAATCAATTCGATTAATCGCTGTGGTTCCATATTTGATTTCTTATGTTTCTCCTCCAGATTTGACAATAAGTCCGCATCGTAGACGATTTTGAAATTCATCGTCTCGTCATCCCGTGGATGATGATGGTGACCGATAATATCGCAGACTTCATCAACGAGAGGCTCCGCGGCGTCCAGTTTGGTCAGGATTTCTCTGGCGATCGCGGGTCCTTCCAGTTCCTGGTATGCGGCATCGACGCTTTCATGTTTTCGCTCTGCTTCTCGGATTCCGATATCGTGAAGATACGCTGCGGTGAGTACCACAGCGGGATCGCCTTTTTCTTTTTCCACCAGCTTCTCAGCGTATCGAGCCACTTTAGCTGAGTGCCCGATTCTCTTGAAATCCTGATGGAAATACAGTTTCATTTCAACGGCTACCCGGTCTTTAAAGAGATCCTGCTTCTGTTTCACCAATTCCGGAGGGAGTTCGCCGAAACAGTGCTCTGCAAATTTACAATGCGCCGCACAGCCGAAGTCCATCTTCGGATTCAGAACCTGGTGGCCGCATTTCTTGCAACGACGCTTTGTCTCATCTTTAAAAAATTCAATCTGATTGCCACATTTCGGGCACTCCGCTTCAAATATGGCGTCGAACTTCCAGAATCTGGGGTCTTGACCGGGGCATTTCATTGTTCTGCCTCTCTGTTCTATTCAGCCTTACTCTCTTGTTTGTGAATGCCAAATGGAGCGGTCAAGGGGCCGCTCCATTTTATTACCCGAGAATGGCCTTAAGATCCTCATCAGGTGTGCTAATAGGTTTGATATCGAAATTCTTTACAAGCACATCCAATACATTTGGCGTTATGAACGCAGGCAGGCTTGGTCCGAGACGAATTCCCTTAATGCCGAGGTGGAGCAAGGTCAAAAGAATTGCCACAGCCTTTTGTTCGTACCATGAAAGCACCATTGAAAGTGGCAACTCATTAACGCCCACGCTGAAAGCTTTTGAAAGGGCCACAGCAATTTGGATGGCCGAATAGGCATCGTTGCATTGCCCCACATCGAGAAGCCTGGGTATCCCACCTATGTCTCCGAGATCTTTATCAAAGAAACGGAACTTGCCACATGCGAGAGTCAGTACTACACAGTTCTTGGGCACCTTCTCGACAAATTCCGTGTAATAATTCCGGCCTGGTTTTGCTCCGTCGCATCCGGCTACAAGGAAGAAATGTTTAATATCGCCGCTTTTGACTGCGTCAATGACCTTACCCGCCACAGACATGACCGTATTTCTGCCGAATCCGCACGTCACTGATTTGCCGACTACATCCTCGGGAAAACCCGGCATGGAAAGGGCCTTATCAATGACCGGAGAGAAATTCTTGTTTGAAATGTGGGTCGCTCCCGGCCATCCGACCAGACCTGTAGTAAAAATATTGTCTAAATAGGATTCTTTCGGACGCTGGATGCAATTGGTGGTCATCAGTATTGCCCCCGGAAAATCGGCAAACTCTTTACGCTGGTTCTGCCATGCCGTCCCATAATGGCCATAGAAATGCGGATATTTTTTCAATTCCGGGTATGCGTGAGTTGGAAGCATTTCGCCGTGAGTGTAGATATTAATTCCTTTGCCCTGCGTCTGCTTGAGCAGTTCTTCCAGGTCCTTCAGGTCGTGACCGGAAATCAGGATGGCTTTGCCTTGTTTTGGCCCTAGGGGTACTTGTGTCGGAACAGGATGTCCGTAAGTCCCGGTGTTAGCCGCGTCCAATAACTCCATTGCCCGGAGATTAGCCGCGCCGCATTCAAGGACCAATTTTACCCAGTCATCAAGACCAAGATTCGGATTCAATGTGGCAGCGAGACCCTCATGAATAAACGCATATACCTTGTCATCTTCCTGGCCGAGAATTTGAGCATGATCCGCATAGGCTGCAACTCCTCTGAGCCCGAAAATCAAAGTATGCTGAAGCGATCTGATGTCCGGATTAATACCAAGGTCGGCCTGAAAACCTATTCCCTTCGCCTGATTGAGCAGCCCGTCCATAGTCGGCGCGGGTTGGAATGTAGCCGGAGCCTCCGAAAAATCGGCTTTCCCGCCGGCTGCCTGGATCTTTTTCTTTAATTCATTCCTCAGTTCCACACACCGGTTAATCAGAGGAGGAAATCTTTCCGGATCGAAATCGACATTCGTCAGTGTTGAAAACAGCGCTCCCACTGTAAAAACGTTTACCGAATGCTCGTTGATACCGATCTTCCGAGCTTCCGCAGCCACCAAGGCTAAGCCTTTGAGGGCATAGGTGAGAATGTCCTGGAGGGCTGCCACTTCAGGCGACTTACCGCATACACCAACTTTTGTGCAACCCGAACCCATTGCCGTCTGTTCGCATTGATAACAAAACATTCCTTCCACTGGACTGTCCTCCTCGTATTAATTTTGATTTTGCCTAACTGAGTTTTGCAGTCAGTTCGGTTCGTCTTATAGTGCTAAATTAAGCTATCGATGATCAGACTGCTTTGACTTAGGTCAAGTGAATCGTTTTTTTCTAAAATAATTATTCGTCAACAAATTCGAGACCTGTTCGGTTCAGTATTTCACTGAAACGCTCCCCTTGAGCACAATTGCAAATATAATGCTGTAGACAATTGTTAATGATTTTGATCGCGTCTTTTCTGGAATAAATATTTTTCAATTCATGCCCCAATTGAGGATGACGGCCCAGTTTACCTCCCAATAGTACTCGGTGGCCCTTTTTTCCCTCAGTCAGTGTGCCGGTTGGGCAGGCGCGCACGCATTCACCACAGGAGACGCATTTAGAGTGGACGATCCGCGGAATCTTTGAATCTTTAGATAATTCGATAACTCCTTCACGGCATCGATCTCGACAGATCCCGCATCGAGTGCATCCCGCTTCTGTGACACGAGGACTCACAGCGCCGATAAGTCCGATATCCGCAATTTGCGGCCGAGAACATGCGTTGGGACAATCGCTAAGCGACACCCGAAGTTCATGATGCATCTTCAGAGGGCCTTGAACCCGCGTTTTGAGAAAATTGCGCAGGTCATGACCCTTCAGCAAATCTTCTAATTCTTCCCCCAGGTCGTCCTCAGCTATTGCCCGATTTGGACAGCCGCCGGGCCCAAAACAGGTCTCCACCTGATAGCCTTTGACTTCCTTATCCATATTCTTCAGGAACTTCTTTTGGCAGTCCCTTACGTGTTCGATGCCAACTATTTGGCTGCCGCGCTGCTTAGCCAGTTCTTCCAGTCTTTTGCGTACTCGCCTGCGGACGAAGAAAGGCACTCTAGTTATGGCCTGCTCTGCCTCTTCGCTCCACTTCATTCTGTCCTCCAGTGCAAAACAATGATTTGCACAATTTTTATGCTATAAAATTTTATTAGAATCTGCTCCGAACCTATTTCTACGGGTTTTAGAGGTCTAACTGATAATATAGTACTTTGCCATAAGCATGCCTTGACTTAAGTCAACGCGCCTGTTTTGGGGACTCCTTGAAATGGAGGCGATGGTGGATATTATTGAGCAAATTGCTAAAATCCCGCTGTTCGAGGACTTACCCAAGATTCAACTGGAGGACCTAGCGTCCATTGCAATAAAAAAGTCATTTACTCGCGGCCAAACAATATTCACAGAAGGTGATCCCGGCAGCGGTTTTTACGTGACAATTTCAGGTATAGTGAAAATCTTTAAGACCTCGCCTGACGGAAAAGAACAAATTCTGCACATTTTCGGTTCAAATGAACCGTTTGGAGAGGTGCCGGTTTTTGAAGGCCGCAATTTTCCGGCTCATGCTGTGGCCTTGGAAGAGAGTCGCTGCCTATTTTTCCCGAGGGCTGCGTTCATTGATTTAATAAAGAACAATCCTTCCTTGGCTGTGAATATGCTTGCGGTTCTTTCGCGTAGGCTACGGATGTTTACCACACTTGTGGATGCACTAAGCCTCAAGGAAGTGCCGGCGCGGCTTGCTTCTCATCTGCTCTTCCTAAGTGATCTCAATAGTGGTGCCGATGAACTGCGATTGGATATTGCGAAAGGCGAATTGGCTCATCTGTTGGGGACAATCCCGGAAACATTATCCCGGATTCTCGCCAAAATGATGAAACAGGAACTGATAAAGGCCGACGGACCACACATCAACATCTCCGATCGGGAAGGACTAATGGAAATCGCCGAGGGCCTGCGAAGATTGTAATAAGGAGGAAAATAAGAAAGGGGGAGAAGTAAAGATGTGGAGGGAAACTTTTTTGCGAAAAAGTTTCCTTTCGGAATTCTTTTCCCTTCCCTCTCTCTTCCGCATCTACTATGCCTGCAACGATTTATGCTCGAAATTTATGTGAGCTTTATGAAACTTATAATCGACGGGAGTACGTACATCCCGATCCGTTGGAGTTTCTTTATGATTACGATCAATTAAGCGATCGAGAGATTGTCGGCCTGGTAGCGTCATCGCTCGCTTACGGAGCAGTCCGTCAGATACTGAAGAGTGTCCGATTGGTGCTTGAAAGAATGGATTCACCGTATCTCTTTTTGAAAAGAGCTTCCAAGAAGGAATTGCTGGACACACTTAGGAATTTTAAACACCGCTTCACAACTGGCGAAGAGCTTGCCATGATGCTGTATGGGATCAAGAAGGCGCTTGAACGGCATGGATCGCTGCAGACGTGTTTTTCAGAAAGCTTCAAGCGCGATCACGAAACGATCATTCCCGCGCTTTCATCTTTTGTGAAGGAGTTGTCGTCAGTGTTTCAAGGCAAACCTCGTAGCCTGCTGCCTTCGCCCGATGCGGGGAGCGCCTGTAAGAGGCTGAATCTGTTTCTGAGATGGATGGTAAGACGTGATGATGTAGATCCTGGCGGGTGGGACAATATCCCCGCTTCTCGTTTAATCATTCCGCTGGACATTCATATGCACAGGATCTCACTTCAGCTCGGTTTGACGAAAAGGAAGCAGGCGGATTTGAAAGCTGCATATGAAATAACCGCTGCCTTCAGGAGTATTGAACCGGATGACCCTGTCCGGTATGACTTCTCTTTGACGAGATTGGGCATACGCGATGATCTGGACCCGGCGGAATTCTTAAAATCGTGTAAGGAAAGATAAAGATGTGGAGGGAAACTTTTTTGCAACCCCGCGGGACGCGGGGTCCCTCCACACCTCCCTTCAAAAAACTCTTAAATGGGGCGGATCGGAGCTGTACTGCTATTGAGCATCGAAGCGCAACAAGGGGTCGACTTGAACCAGGAACGGCCTTCCGAGAAATGCTTTCTTCTTCCCTGCCATTGAAAGCATACGATAGGCCTCCTTCGCAGGACTACTGAACTTCAGACTCCGAATCCGGGATTGAATTAGCGCTTCTAAGGATGCAATGCCTCGAAAGCGAAGCTATATAGAGTTTTTTGAAGGAGGGTCCGGGAGGAAACTTTTTTGCAAAAAAGTCTCCTCCCGGTATTCATCTTCCCCCTACTTAGCCTCACCCGCCGAAGCTGACATTTTGACCGATCTTCACGCCAAATTTCTTGCAAAATCCGGCCTTGACTTCGAGACAGTAGCGGCAAGGAAACATCGAAGGATAAACCTGGCCTGAATTCGGTTCGATATCATCATAGATCAGGCGTATTGCGCCCTTTGAATCGATCCATATCGCGTCGATCGGGAATTTCATGCCTTGCATGTGGATCGCGTAATTCCCTTCGAAGATGAAATCCAGCAACATCCCGGTTTCGTCATTTATATTCGTCCATCCCAATAAACCTTGTATTCTCGATGAATCATTATCCGCCACCTTCGTAAGGATTGTTTTGTTGCCGAGCGTCATGGCCAACGATCGCAAATCCTGTGACGGGCTCTCCGGCGAAGCGGTTTCGGCGGCAACTGAATGGCCCTCCAGCAGCCTCATTTCAGTCGGAACGATCAGGAGACATACCCATAGCCATATTCCTAACGAGAGCAAACTTGGAGCGTGCATTAAAACCTCTTTTTAATATCCCGCAATAATTACGGCCGGATTTCCATGTCCTGCTACAGTTAGGCGCGCTGCCGGCCATGAGTTTTAAAGATCGAGCTTCTTACAATAACTCTAACACAGAATCATGCTGGAAGTTGACACCCCGCCCATACAAATATATGATCCGGCCAACTCAAAACGGGGTGCAATTTTTTTATTCAATGATTGTGGATAGATCGTGCTAGAAACCTTCCTAGAATGGTTAGGTGAACCTGCCAATAGCGGGTGGAATCTTGTCCACCATGAGATATTGCCCGCGGCAAATCCGCAATTCGAAGCTATTCCTGCCAATCTCGAACCGCGAGTATCGAGACTGATTCGCGGCTCCAGAATTGACCTTCTATACTCACACCAGGCAAATGCCGCGCAATTAGCTCTTGACGGCAGAAACGTGGTCCTATCCACCAGCACTGCCAGCGGGAAAACTCTTGCTTATCAAATCCCCGTACTGGACCGGCTCGTAAGAGATCCGGATGCTCGTGCCCTGTTCCTGTTTCCACTAAAGGCATTGGAACGGGACCAGAGAGACGCATTCGTCACATTGGCTGCTGACACAGGTATCACAATCGGGGTTTATGACGGGGACACGCCGGAATCAGAGCGCCGCAAAATCAGAAGTCAACCGCCAAGGGTCCTGATTACCAATCCTGACATGCTTCATTTGGGACTTCTGGCTTATCACGACACATGGAAGGAGCTCTTCGCCAATCTCGCCTATATTGTGCTCGATGAAGTCCACACGTACAAAGGAATTTTCGGTAGCCACATATCACAGGTACTACTCAGGACTCTGAGGGTATGCGCTGTTCATGGGTCAGCGCCCGGGTTTATCGCATGCTCCGCCACGATCTCAAATCCGGGGCCGTTTGTCACCCGCCTGATCGGGCAAGAAGTCGCTGTGGTGGACCGCTCTGGCGCCCCAGCTTCTGAGCGGCATTTCCTTTTTGTGAACCCGGTTCTGAGTCCTTACACCGTAGCTGCTCGGATTTTCACAAGGGCCTTGGAATCCGGTTTGAAAACCATCGTGTTTACCAGGGCCCGCAAAATTACGGAATTAATAACCACATGGGTTTTGGGAGAATCCCCGCATTTGCGTAATCGTATCAGTTCTTATCGGGCCGGATTCTTACCCGAAGAACGCAGGGAGATCGAGGCAAAACTTTTCTCAGGCCAAATGGATGGCGTGATTTCCACCTCCGCCCTGGAGATGGGCATAGACGTAGGGGGGCTGGATCTGTGTCTTCTCGTGGGGTATCCCGGCACGATTATAAATACATGGCAAAGAGGAGGCCGAGTCGGCCGGGGCGGGAGACCCAGTGCCATAGTGCTCATTGCAGGAACTGACGCTCTGGACCAATATTTTCTGCGGAATCCTCATGATTTTTTCGGCAGGAACTGCGAAGAAGCCATATTGGACCCGCTGAACAAGGAAGTATTGAAACGGCATTTGCCGTGCGCTGCCGCGGAAAGTCCCATATCTTACGAGGAACCGTGGACTGCGAGCCCGGAAGTTCACTCAGTGCTGGAAGAACTCGATGAAGCCGGGGTGATCTACAGCGGTCCGGACGGTGCATGGCGTTCAATTATGAAGAGACCGCAACGGGAAGTGGACCTTCGCTGCATCGGGCTTTCATACGGGATTTTTCTTGAGGACCGGAAAACCCTCATTGGCAATTCTTCCGGTTTCCGGGTCTTTACCGAGTGTCACGAAGGCGCGGTTTATCTCCATAGAACCAAACAATATTTGGTTACAAAGCTCGATCTGGAACGGCAAAATGTCTTGGTTGAGCCGGCATCGCTCAGATACTACACTCGGGCGCTTTCTGAAACAGAAACAGAAATCCTTGGGGCTCCTATACGATCGCAAGAATTTCCAGGGTTCACCGCGCGAGAAGCGAGACTGAAGGTCACCGAGCAAGTTACCGCTTATGAGAAACGCCGCACCCAAGGACAGGATCTGATAGGCGTAGTGACTTTGGACCTCCCGCCGGTTCACTTTGAGACCATCGGTATATGGCTTGAAATTCCCGATGAAATTAAGAATGCAATTCAGAAGCAAGAGCTCAACTTCATGGGCGGCATTCATGCGGTCGAACATGCCGCAATTTCCATGTTCCCGCTTTTTGCGCTCTGTGACAGAGATGACATCGGCGGAATCAGCATGACTGAACATCCACAAGTTTGTCGGGCAGCAATTTTTATCTACGATGGGCATCCAGGCGGTGTGGGCCTCAGCCACCGAGCTTTTGATGTAATCCGGGAGCTTTTGGAAAAAACGAAACTTCTGGTTGCGAGTTGCCCATGCGAAACAGGATGTCCGTCCTGTATACATTCGCCGAAATGCGGGAACGGTAATAAGCCTTTGGATAAGCAGGCATGCCTTCTTATTTTGGAATGGCTTTTGAATCCGGAAAAGATGGAATCCGCACGCTTGCCGCAAAAAAAATCGGAAAAAACCAATGGACCCGCCAAAAAAGAACCCAAGCCCGATTTGAGTTGGGAAAAGCAAGCTGTACGGCTGGAACGTGATAAACATAGCGAGCCAAAAGCGGTCGCTCGGAATAAACGTATTTTCCGGCCATTGGCGGGAGAACCTGAGCAAGCTATATCGCATTCGGAGCCTCACAGCCTGATATTTCCGGACCTGTCCGGAGAAAACAGTAGGACTGTAACAGCCGCCAGGGTGGTGATTGAACCGAATGAAGGTCGGGAGCAAATCATGCCTATTCAACTCGACAATATGGCACAGGCGTATGGTATTAATTCCCAAGGGGCTCCCATAATTTCAACTGTCTCAGGGCTAATCAATAAGAAAGTTGTTTTTTTCGATCTGGAAACGCAAAAGCTCGCTCAGGAGGTAGGTGGATGGAGAAACGTGTGCCGCATGCAATTATCCATAGGAGTAGCGCATACTGAAGACCGGGGATTCACCACATTCACTGAGGAGACTGTATCTGACCTGATAAATTTGCTTAAGAATGCTGACCTTGTGGTGGGCTTTAATCATATGAGGTTTGATTACGAAGTCCTGCGCGCATACACTGACGAGAACTTGCGGGCCCTACCTAATCTGGACATTCTAGCGCACGTTGAATCCAGCCTCGGATTCCGCCTGAGCCTCGATCATCTGGCTCAATTCACTCTCGGTAAGAACAAATCAGGAGCCGGTACTGATGCGGTAAAATGGTTCAGAGAAGGCCGCATGGATCTGCTGGAACAATATTGCCGTGATGACGTGGCGATCACAAGAGATCTGTATCTGTTCGGGCTTGGAAACGGATTTCTAAGATATAAACGCAAGGGCGGGAGAACCGACAAAATCCTCGTCAAATGGGAGGTCCCTTTATAAAATACGCAGATTGCGGCACCGAAACCGTGGTGCCGCTTGGAATCAAAGTCTGTCCGGATTGCGGCTTCCCATGAAAGTTCTCAATATAGAGGCTCATTTCAGAATGTATTATTGCAGTTGTTCGCTTGGGCAGCTCGGGTGCTTTCCGGGATTATTTCGCCCGGTGCAGCGATGCCGGACATTTTAAGCCTCAGAAACGAAGTCCGCCCAAGAATGCCACCGAAAAGCCAGTGGGATCGAATTCAGTCTCGATTGACATTAGCTGATATGTGAATTTCGGCACAATAAAATGCCAATCACCCGAAGCCTTAACAAAAAAGTTCCTAACACCCAGCTCGACGTCTGTGCCTACGAATCCGCCATAATTAGCTATCCACGCATCGACGTTTCCGGTTTCGCTGAACACAACTTGACCCGTAAGACTTGGTCCGAGAGAGGTGATGGTTCTTGTGCCATTGATCTTGTAGTTGATGGCATTCCCGATGGCGCCCAGGGAAAAACCGAAACGCCCCATGCCCCATAGAGGGACCCAACTCCTACCCGCCCAGCGTAATTCAAGAAGGTTAATGTCAGATTTGTTGGTAACATCTTCCTGCAGGTTCTCGGCGGCCACCGTGGGATCGCCTATTAAAAAGAATGTTCGAGTGGGGAACCGATTTCGGAACTTTCCATCAACTTGGACACCAGGCCAGAGCATAACAAAGATAAAGCAAAAAAAGGCAGCTTGCCATCCCAGATCCATCCTGGAGATTTAGCCTAATAAAATAATGCGGTATACGATTTTACTAATTAATTACATTAGATTTTATCATTAACATTTTGAAACTAGCCTATATTTATTGACTGAGTTGCTGCGTTATGATATAAATCACCGAGGTTGAAATGCAGTCTGAGAATTGCGACTTATGGAATCCTCTTCCAAACAAACCTGAAATCAGCCCTGAAGGGGTCGAGATGAACATCCGATATCATATGTTACTTACGGTCTGCACAACGGCGGTGCTCGTTTGCTTTTTAGGAAGCGACGTAATAGCCCAAGCATATGCCCCTGGTGGACCACCACCCGGTTATTACTATCAGCCCCCTTCAATGGCCCCCACAGGACCATCAATGTACCCGGGGGTCTTCTATATCGGCGGCGGTGTACGTTACTACAATGTCAATGGATTTCGTTTCAATAAACCGCAGCAGGAGACAATACTTTATGGGAATATCGGCTCGCCACCGTTTGGGCCGGATGATCAGCTTGCGCCGAATCAGGTAGGATTTGGAACACCGATAACATTCGGCAGCGGTACCCCATACACAGGGCTTCAGGCTTTCCCCCTGACTCCAACTCACGTTCTCGCCAGCGATCCTAGAACATCCGGTATCTGGTTTTACCTGAACGGCCAGGTTGATGCCAGGAATCCTGGCAACCCGGCGCCCGCCAGTTGTACAACTACCACACCGCCGCCGCCGACATCGTTTTGCCCGGGCTTCGGCACAGCATGGGTTGGGGATACACCCAGCGAGCTAATGGGTCGCGTTCCCGATGGTGTTAATGGCCCAGCTCCAGGCGATGCGTGCTGCGCCTCAACGACAGTTAACATTAGCGCAGGCAGCTTTTCATTTCAGGACCCGTTTTCGCAAACTGACAGTCCAACCAGTATCACGGGGACGACTCAAATTAGTTACGTCTGGATAATTGACGGAACGTATAACACACGTACCGGCGAAGCATCGACTGAAGTTGCAAGCCTGATACTGGATATCAACCCCGCAGTTTTTGATAACGATATATATAGAGCACAAGTGTGGGGTCCCAGTATTGAGATAGGTGTCCAGGCGACGAGCCTATTTGATATTTATTTGAGTTTTTCCGGCTACCAAACAGGACGAAGCTTCTCAAAATCTTTTAATTACTCGGCTCCTGTAATGCGACGCGCATTCACAGATGCCTACCCTTTTGGATCTCCCGACACCAATGCCTGGCCGATATCAAGTTTCGATTCCAATAACACAATAATCAACGATGTGCCTGTACAGCAGTATCAGATTTCCGTGGATGGGATGTTCCGAAATAAGTTCCCCACTCGAACATTCTCTGTAGTACCCGATCCCACAATCACAGCAGAGAACCTCGAGGAAGATGTTACACATCGCGCTGACATCAACCTTCTCGAATTCCGCTGGGCAGGCAGGACTTGGGTGCCTCTATGGGGCATGGGGCGCTTCGGATTTTCCCTGGGCGCCATCGGGAATGCCATCAACTACAAGATCAATGGCACAAGAACCATCACCTCTCTCGGACCAGCATTTCCGGGTACAGTTGTGTTCAGCGAAACCGGAAACGTCGATGCGTGGATAGCTAATTATGGCGGATTTGTAGGCACAGACGTCGAGCTAGGTTCCAGGAATATATTTGTTAAAGCTTCCGGTGAGTACAATTTTATTGTACCGAAGTTCACGTATCAGCTAATGTCAATCGAAACCGAATTCGATCCTACGGGCTTCTCCGCGGCAGCCTACGCCGGATTCCGTTTCTGAGGCTTGGAAGATCGCGCGAACGCATGCACCCTCGGTTCTTACAGGATGCTGGCCCAGTCCAAGGTATATTTACTCGTCGACAGAAGTCCGTGCTGCTCGGTGGCAGCAATGCTCCAACAGCCTCTAAGCTGCAGCGCGCGGCTCCTTCATTAGTCACGTTCCCGCTTGTATGTGCCATCAGGTGTTTTTTTTAAATTCAGCTTGAGGGGGTTATTTGTCAAGGTATTTCTTGGATGGGTTCACTTGTAGAGGCTTTCTTGCCGCCCGCTCTCTCCTCTACGATTCTATTTCCATGGTGTTACTTGGCCGAAACGCATGTCACAATACAATAAGGAAAGGCGAAAGGGATAACGCCTCTTTAAGTACCATAATGCCGATTAAAGTACGTAAACCCAGAAGTGGTATAGATGCTCGCGTCAACCCTCTTCGCACACACATCACTTCGATACAGTTTTTGAGATTGCTACCTCCACTATAAAGGATCCGACGTTCCTTAATGCTTGCCCTTGACCCAACCATTGCTCCGTGTAGTACCCTACTCCTGCCCCTTGCCCAAGCTCGTAACCAGCCGGCGTGTTGGTGTTATATCCTTGAATTCCCTCCAAGACGTTGTAACTTCCAAGGACGTTGTAACTTCCAGCATACTGTTCGGACTGCGGCACCGACCAAATTTTGGTGAGAGAAGATTGTCCACCCGTATACGTACTGGTCGGCGCATTGTTAACAATATCATTGTACGCGATGCTACACGCTCCATCTGCAAGGTTAGACAACACGTCATAGTTTTTGGCGGCGCCGGTGAAATTGATGTCGACTCGGGTCATGGTCAAAAAACTAGCCCCCAATATACTGATCAACCCAAGGATCAATAAGACCACAATAATGGCATATCCTCTGTTGTTTCGCATCTGTCATCCCTCTTCTCGGTGGCTTCAATACGTGGACAGCACCACGGTTCGCGGGCTGACCCGTAAGGTTCTTGTGACAGCATTCATCTGCCCGGCCGTGAACTGCGCGTACCGGGTCTCAAGGGTAGAATCAGAGTCGAGAATCATGTACACGATTTTTATCTCCACGTATCGCAGATTGGCTGGAACAAATGTCGTAAAGTCAGCATTAGTAGGAGCCCAGCTTTGAGTGCTTTGTCCTGTCACCCCATATAGGGCCCTGACTTGGAAATCCAAAATATCCAAAGAGTTATCTCCAAGCCACGTCTGTTTTTGGGGGGTGGACGTCTGTTGGTTGCGCGTAATATACCCCGTCGTCCTATTGCTGCCGACGCCCGGAACAAAGTTGTACACCACAGCAGGAGCGAACGAAAAGGTTCCACCGGGAGCAGCCGGGACTGTGAACTGTGCAACTACCCCACTGGGAGGTGCTGCCATTGTCTGACCCTTCGCAGCATTTGTGTTGACGGTGCCGGGGGTATTGACCGTTACCGCATTAGAACCGTACAGCCCAGCTCCGGGCCAATAAATGATGGCGCCTATGCTATTAGCGTAGGTAGTGGCCAGGGGGGTAGCACCACCCGAAGTGCTGGGAGTGTCGGCCGCGGGAACGGAAAAGCTTCCGCCGGATAGATTCGTATTGGACATGGGAGTCAGATTGTATGCCAAACTCGGCCAAGTGGTATACGCAGTAGGAAGGCTGCTTAGTATGTAATCGCCGTAACTGACCCAGAGTGTCCCATAGACAGGTGTATTGAAATTAGGATCTTGAGGGTTTAAATTCTTATGCGTGTAACTGGCGACTGGCGTCCCTGTGGGGTTCCCTGTGGGGCTGTTGCCGAAACATAAAGCACCTTGAGGGTAGAGTGGCATGCCGTAACCGGCCTGCACTAGGTCTCGTTGCAACTGGGTTAGCGCCAGAGTGATGCCTTGGCGGGCAGACCTGGTCTTTGTGGTTGTTCCTGAAAGCTGAGATTGATTCCGGAAAAAGGCCGTTGCAATGAGCAAAATCACAGCCATCACCGACATGGCCACCATCAGCTCAGCAATAGTAAATCCTTCGGGAGTTTTCTGTCTCATGTGGGTTCCCTCTAAGGGGTGGCATTGAGCGGCAGCGGTACCAAGAAAGTGGTGATCTGAGTCGATCTATAGCTCCATCGCCCGCCTCCCATATCGGTGCAACTACCCGGCGGTTTGTCACAATCGTCCCAGCCGACCACGACCTGGAGCCTCCAGGTATTCTTCCACGTCTGACCTAAAGCAGGGTTCGGTCCGTCGTCTACCTCCCACTTGTACAGCATTCCCCCACAGGAACCAAGTTGCTGAAGGCAGTTAACCCCTGCTGGGCAGCTGGGCGCCGGATAATTTGTGGCGACCCACGCAAAATTCGGGTCCGTGAGCTTAATGGGTGCAAGGTTAGCAACCGATTTTTCAATAGGGGTAGATGCTATGTCACCCTTGAGTTGCTCGATTATTTCCTTTGCGACAGCGTCAGCAATCCTCGCTTTATTGGAACCCGAGTCATAGTGCATGGACACCTGGAGCATCGTCCCCACGCCAAATATACCGATTGCCAAAATAGCCACAGCGACCATAGCCTCAATCAAAGTAAAACCCTTTGTATCCCGAAAAGCAGTCTGCATACTACTGTTCTCCGCTTTGTAGGTGTTTGATTCTCCCCAGAGAGGACACGGTGACCGTCACACATCCAACACGGTTGTTTGCCGGCGGTCCCCCAGAGTCCTCTGCGCCCTGCAATCTTATATTGTGATCAATGTAATCGATCGGGACGCCAAGCCAGTTGAACTGGATCGATACCGTCGGATTTGTGGCAGTGTATGTGCTGGCATCTACCCAGACGCAGGCATTGGGATCAGTCGTGCACGGTTGCAAGCCGGTCAGGTTCTGCGCGCAATGTTGCACGTCCACCAGCAGAGTATTGTATTGATAATCGGATATGATTTGCCAGTACGTATTCCAATTAGTCCCGACTGCCGGCTCTGTAATAGAGTCGGCTATGCCACTGGTACCGGCTGTGGCTATGCATCGATACGTAAACGGACCGTACTGCACGACGTCACCCTGGTTGTATTTGTGGTTGGTAGTCCAAGGAGCGAAGGCTGTGCTCTGTAGGGGTCTGATCAGCAGCATTGAGTTGGTCTGAGATTGCATCGCCCGCAGCCGGGCTACAGTGATCGCGTGAGTGAGTTCACGGACCGTTGCGCTGAAGCCAAATTGATCCCTGTAATATCGGGAGCCCATAACGGCTAGGGCAACGAGGATGGCAACAACGGCCACAACCACCATTGCCTCAGGCAATGTGAATCCTGATGTCGATCTTACCATACCCCCCCTTTGGGTAGGTCGCAACCGCCGGCGGTAAAGCTTAAGCGGAGATACAGCCATTACCGATGTCACCCCATGGCCTGCCAGTGACCGAGCCGCCTTGTCGACCTCTCTCCTCGGGATCATGTTATGTCCCCACGCCGGCTTGTTAGGGCGCGTTGTAAGCCTTCACCAATAAGTGAAGTACGTTCCGGTATTTATACGAACTGTTCGTCACTCGTCCTGAATTAGGACGCTTCGCAAAGAGCGCCTACGCACAAACGCCGCATTAAAAGATTTCGCTACCATCTCTAGTGTCCTGGTCCTCAAATAGCGTGCATAACTCACAGCCCTGTAAGCCGCCCTAGGGCGGGATCCTTAATGTGGTGGTTCACGCCAACCCTGAACCTGGTTCGGGGGTTGTGCCAGATTCACCCCTACTGATTTAATTTGCGCCGTGCTCATCTGTATTATCACGTTGGTTCCAGCTGAATTCAGGACAGGCTGACTCGGCACGCCTGACCCCAGATTCACTTGCACTCCGTAGAGGCTTCCGTCGCCTCTCTGAAAATTCAGTGCAGCATCCGTGGCATTCGCTAATGGGATGAAGCCTACTGGCCATCCCGGGCAGTCCGGCTCATTGCAGCAGTAATCAAACGCATACAAATATCCGGTACCACCGGCCTGACAAGAAGCACTGGTGGCGACGGAAAGGGCAGAGGGAACGAATGTGGTGAAAAACACTACGCCACCTGCGACGAGCGGTTTTCCGATGACTCTTTCACCGGTTGTCTGTAAATCGTAAATGCAGGACCAGCAGGTCCCGGGGCACGTGCCTTCACAACAATCAGGTGTTGGTTTTGTGGTGGAAGTATTTATCCAGCTGCACCCTTTCTCGGCAACAGTCGTGCCTGAGCCCGCCGGCCCGCCCGCCGACCAACTGCACCCCCCTGAGTCCGCGGAATAATAGCTGGTACTGGAAGGATATTGCGGAGTCGTTCCGTCCGTCGCGCCTATACATCTAAAAGTGGTCCTGGTGGGTTCGCAGTTGGATCTCACATAAACTTTCAGACCACTCAGGTTAGTGTCGGCAAACGTGGCGCTGTCGAACACCGGAGGAGTGCTGGTTACAGGCAGGGTCCACGACGAAGTCGCGTTCACCGTCCAGGAGGACCCGCCAAGCCCGACTGAAGACGCAGTGAAGTCAATCGTGTCCCTGAGGTTATACAGGGACATTTTGGCAATATCCGTAGCATCCGTAGCGTTCTGGGAATTTGGTTGTATGTTCTCGTATTTTCCTGCGCCCGTAACGACACGAAGATTTGTCATATTAGGCTCCCAACTGGCCGCAGGCGCAGTCGTTATGGGCTGGCGCCAGGAACGATAAAGATCAGTACTCAAATCTTGCGTGGTCGTGGAATTGACCGGTATGGGTTTGGTCCTCCAGAGATCAACATATATTCCGTAGTTGTTGCCACTGCCGGAGAGAGTCTGAAGCGGATCGAAATTCAGCTTTATCCCATACAAAACCCCATTCATGTCACCTACGTAGATGGAATCGACGTATCCATCTTCCCCCGTCTGGGCCCCTGAGCGCTGATTATTCGCCCACGTGCCGACGTTCCACAGATCCAGAGCTATCGGATCTGACATCGCGTATGGGATAGTGTAAGCGCAATTGGTTCCGCTGCTCTGGCAAGTCGAGTCCCCCGTGTACTGTGCCGGGAACAATGCCTTGCTGATATTGTAAATCCCCGGCCATACATATTTGAAAGCATTGGTGCCCGTCTCGATATCCAGGGCCAGAAGGAATGGTCCCTCAAGGGCATGTTTGAATCCGTCAATGTAGAACTGTTGCCAGCCGGGAAAGATCTGGGAGCCGACTAAGATGTCGGCCAAACCGAGGCTCTGATCGATGATGTGCGTGCCCCCTCCTATAAAGGCGAAATTCCGGACGCCGCAGAGCCCGGTGGACCCGGGGAGCGGGTAAGTAGTCGTCTGACAAGTAGTAGTCGTAGGCGTTGTCGGCGAGCAGACGCCTTCGTTCCCTGTTGGGGTATCATTCGGCGAGAGGCCCGACAATGTCAGACCCTTGGGGAGTCCTACTCGCCCTACGTAAGGTTTGGACCACGTAACCGGCAGGAGTTTCAGGGCACTGTAAGCCGTGGCTCCGATCTGAGTCGTGGAATTGCTCCAATACCCCCACGGCGCCCACACCGCACCTGCAGCACTTCCACTCAAGACGCTTGCGAGCTGTGTGGCACATGCGGCGCTACAAGCATTGGGAGCGGATGTGTTCTGACAGCTTGCAGCACATCCCCCGCACGACTTTGTTGGTGAGGAACTGTTCCAGTAACCTGAAGGAAACGTGGGGGCCGTACAGTTCTGCGTTGGGGAAGCCGGGGGAGCAGCCGAGGGAACAGGATAGAGCGGCGTGTTCTGAGAACAAGCCTGTGTGAACGAGTTGGCAGCATCGCTCAAATCGAACGTGCTGACTCTATCTTGAAATACCGAGTATTCCCAAAGCAAATGAGGAGCAGGTCTGTTAGATGCTGGGTCCACGTAACGTGCGTCCGTGACATCCAGGGCGAAATACCTGTCACCGCCCCCGCGCTCACCCCCCGTTAGCACGGTGTGCCATGGCCAGTAGGCGCTTTGCGAACTGTTAGCTGCGTACTCGCTGTCAAAAAAAACAGTCCATCCCGTCGGGGCCAAGTCCACCATGAATTCGTGTTCGCATACCCCGTTCGGTGGTGAAAGATAGCCATAGTCCTGATTTGCCAAACCGTTAAATTGGTCCAGAAAATTGCTGGGAATGTAAGCCCACAGCTCCTGACCGATTTGTTGTATCCTGGCCTTGTCCGCGGTGGTTGTCGTCGAATTCCAACCGGTCGGAGATGTGGCCCAGCTAGAGTTTGCACTATCGTAGACGGACAACAGAAACGCGTGGACCATGCCGTCATTCGCTCCTACATACACAACCTTATCCCTGTAAAGAATATGCTGGCTGGGACATGTAGCGCCAGACGGCAGTTGTGTTGTTGTGTTGTACGGATCACATAGACGCCAATACAGAAAGGGCTTGTTAAAGCCCACACCCGTAGCGGCACTGTTGGTATTCACCAACCCGACCTCAGTACCGCTAATAATCGCCTTGGTCGATTGGGAGACCGCTCCTAATGTAGGGGGCGAAACTACCACGGGTGTAGAGTAAACGATATCTCCCAGTGTCCAATAGGCGCCTGATGTGGCGAACTGCCTTGACTTGTACCCTGTTTGATCGAGTCCAAGGACCCAGTTCACAAGATTTTTGGCCGTAGCGAGGTCGTTGGTGGCATTGCCGGTATTAATTCCCAAATCACTAGGAGCAAGTTGGAGATTACTGGGGCTGGTGGCTATATTCCCGGGAGTGAATTGTATCAGACGCACCACACCGTCGGTCCCACGCTTGCTCGTGAAAACGTTCCTTCCCGTGTAAGCGACCCATGGAGGCGTCATCGCGGCGTCCCAACAATTGACCTCACCTTTGGCCGCGTTGTCGGCACTTACATTCTTACAGAGGATGTCATTAGGGAAAAGAGCAAAATCATAATTTCCGTTTATGTCCGGCCAAAAACTCTCCAGATGACCAAACCAGAGGCAACGGTTGGAATCGGCTGTGTCACTTTTGGGTCCTCTCGCCTCGAACGCGCCCCGGATCACCAGGTCACCCGTTGCGCTCTGTTGGGCAACTGTTGCAACTGCGCTCGAAGATCCCGTTTGTTGGGTTATGCCGGCCAATATAGTTGTTAAAGCCGACTCTAGTTGAGCCCCATTACTCGCATAGTAAAAGTTGTCCGGAACACCCTTGCGGCTTGGGTCTTTGTTGGCGTTCCATTCTGCACAACATCCGTTGGGGCTGCTGGTACCCGAGCAACTATAGCTGGCGACTGACCAGGAAGGAGTGCAACTAGCAATGCAGAAGGGAGTGGTTGCGCTGTTGAAATTTGTGTTCGTTTGGGGCCACGGATAAGTGGGGTTAGTACAGCCTGACAAGGTATTGAACCCGCCGTACATAGCGGCCCATTTCATAGAGTTCATACCGAGAAAATAATCACAAGTAGGGCTGCTACCGCTGCAATCAGATGAATTGGCAAACTGGAGAATTTCGAATATGTTTGCAGTTATGGGGGTTTGACCTGTTGGCGCAATATCGGGTCTGAGGTTAGTTGTATGGAGTTGATAAACCATCGGCAGAGGATCTGTTGTGCTTCCTGAATTGTAATACCAGTTCCCGTCCGACATGTGGATAATATACGTTTGTCTACAGGGAACGGCCTCGTTCGTTGCTACGCCGTTCACAGTTACCTTAGTGTAATAGGGGTCCTGAGGGGAGCTGCCCTTGCTCATCTTGCTAGCGTTTATACCCTGCCCATTCTGGGTAAGGTAGTTGTACACCTCGTTGAACGCCTCCCCGGTCGGGGTCCCATTGTAAGGCCAGGGCTGCTGATTAGAAGAATAAGCAGTATTACCTTGAAGGGTGTCAATGAATTTCTGCATGTTCTTATGACCCGTGTATTGGCCACAATATACCGCGAGGTTTCCCTCGTTGCTGCTAGTATCCGACTTATAGAACATGAACCCGTATCTCGCCAGGGACCAATTTTGCCTTACCACGCCGGTCAGGGAAGTGGGGAGGGTCCAGATACGAACCCGGGCATAGGGAATGGCCCCGATGGTGTTCTGTGTGGTTGCGACACAACCACCTGTGACCGCAGTCAGCGGGACATTGGACGTGATGCCGTATGCTCCGGTCGAGGTCGTGGATGTCTTACTATTTGTGATGTAGACGTAATACGTCCCTGGGGAACATTGATACGTAAGTTCTGGAGAATTGTTGTTGCCGTCAACCTTTGTCAAGGTGGAACTGGCAGGGCTGGAGTATTTCGAGAGCCAGATCTCGGCGGTATTGTTCGATGAGGGGCTCCATCCGGTTGCAGTGTAGGTGATGTCCACATTAGTGGTCTGGGTTACTGTGAAAGTCCAGAGGTCGTAGACTCTGCCACTGCTGCCGGACACGTAAGGGGATTTATTGCTTCCGGTCAGTGTCGTGTTGAGGCCCGGGTTTCCGTTGTAGTACCCGCTTATGCTCACGACCAGATCTCTATTGGGATAGCATGTGCTACCGGCAGTTGAGGAGCCACAGCTGCCGTTCGAGTCCCACCCACCCGAGTCATCAGGATAATTAGCACTTGTGTTAGAAGATGTGGGTGCAGAGGCCGTCCATGTGGACTGCCGAATGTAGAATTGGGCGTTGAGGTTTGTGCTCTCAGAAACGTATCGCAGGGCGCCTTGCGCTTTCAGATAGCAACTGCTGCTGCTGTTAGTACAGTCCACCTGCGTGGTGGTATTGCCAACATATCCGGTAGCGTTTGTGTCGGTTGAATCGTACGCTTTTCCACCGATCAGGGCTTTCAATGCAGCATCGCTCCGGCAGGTGACGGCCCAATTTAATACCGCCCCGCTGAGACCGGATGTGGGCAGCGTGGTGCCTGTGGCAGCCCCTGGAGTGACTGTCAGTATTCCCACATTGGTTGTGCCGCTGGACGTTGTCGTGACGATGGGCACGAATATCCCATTGGTTGAATCGTACGTGTAATATTTGGTGGTGTCAAACAATCCGTAATAGTACGTCGGGTTTGTAGGGTCGTAACTACCGGCACCAGGCGGAGCAGGGGCACTTATCACCGAGGTCCCTTCGGTCAGAGCCTGGCTTCCACCGTAACTGAAGGAGCCAGTGGTTCCATAATAGGTCTGTTGCTGCATGCTTCCCGAAAAATCAAGGACGAGCAATACGTTTGGTGAAGCCGTATATGCAACTTGGGGAGGAGTGGTGCAATTATTGTACGTCCATTGCGCAAGTGCCCCCAGAGGAAGAAGGAGGGCAAGGATCGTCGACGCGACTAATAACAACCAGATGGCGCTTTTGAGCCTATTTCTTCCCATTGCTGACCCCCGTAGTAGTAACGGTAAAAACAACAACGCTGTCAAGTCTGTCACACACGATGACGTTGGTCCCGGGTGTCAGCGCGCTGAACGGCACAGAGGCGCCTGTTTCATTCATCACCGAAACCGTTTTGTTGGCAAGGCTGATGGTTGGGCCGGGCATTTCGTATGCCTCTGGAAACGCGAGGCTGCTGGAACTCACGGAGGCTAGTCGTGCCGGCCCGAAAATGGAATAGCGAGCAGCAATGTACCAGTTGAGTTGCATCGGACCGGGAACAGATACCGGGAGAGACTGCAGCGACTGGAGAGATTGGGTGCTCGCCTTAGGAGCAGCCTGCTGACCCCAGGCCACCCCGCAGAGTAGCGCGACCACCATCACAAAACTGCACCCAAGATGCCAAGTCCTGAAAACCATAGGAACCCCCGTCGTTTAAATACGTTGAATTCGCAACGACCTAAGCTGTAAGCAACAAACATGCCACTCCTAAAACAACCTTAAGAATCAGTCTGTTATAATAGCGGGCTTTTTACAGTACCTGCTCAAACTGTTTCGCAATAGGCAATTTTTTGGGAAAAACTTTGTAGGATCCTTCCTTGCCCATTTTAACCTGCTGATATAATTGGCTATACTAGGTGTCAAGTAACTAGACTCCTCGTTGAAATGTATAAACATTTTTAATAGCTCTTCGGCACCATTCATCGGTACGGTCACAAAAAGTGAGCCTACGGAGGACATCTTTCAGTACCTGACTGCCCTCACCCGGTACCTCAAGGTCGTCCAAGGTTTCGACCGGTTAGCGCCGCTACTAAATGGTCCCAAATTTGTACGTCGGGGGCACAATTTTCCTAACGAATACCGGTATGTTCGTATCGAGATCATACTACCATATTCACCCTGAATCTTTCCACGGTGAAGGCTTTTTTCAACCAGGCAGTAGCGTGGGATTATTTGAAAGCAAGTCCGGCAAAACGCGTGAAGCCCATGAAGCTCAACAAGGGTGTGGAACGTTTCCTTTCGCCAGAAGAGGTTAATCTTCTGCTGTGTGCTTGCCAGGAGTCAGAAAATCCTCACCTATATGCGATTGTGTCTGTAGCACTTCATACGGGTGTGCGCCTGGGCGAAGTTTTGCGGTTGCAGTGGCAGGACGTGGACTTCAAGAGGGGGCGGGTTCAGGTGGTGAGCAGGGCAGGAAGCCCCACGAAAACCCGCGAATCAAGGTCGATCCCGATGAACCGCTCCCTGACTGAAGTGCTGGGCCGACACCCGCGGCGATTGGACACGCCTTATCTCTTTCACGACTTAAACGGGGAACCGTTTGAGGACGTAGAGATTTCGTTCCGCAAGGTACGCCGGAAGTTGGATATAGCACATTTCAGGTTCCACGATTTGCGGCACACCTTTGCCAGCACCTTGGTAATGGCCGGAGTGGACATTCGTACGGTGGCGGAGCTGCTTGGTCTAGGTGGCCGAATGGTGGAATATTGGGCCATGAGGGCAGAATATTCCGCACCTAATTTCTGCGGAAGCAGGAAATCAGATTATTATTTCGAGGCACAAGGCGTTCTATTTTTCTAATTCGTAGTGGAAATACCGGACTCCACGTACGCAAGAATGACAGTGGAGAGGCGGGAGCCGATATTTGAGGACTTAGCCGCGCTCTCCTTTACTGGAGAATCATCTGCAAGTTGTCAATCAGTACACAAAGCCGGTCGGCGTTTTCATGTACAGAATGCCGTACTTATTCTGTATTTCTTTATCCAGCGAATCTGCGCGGGTCAGATCCAGGGGCAACACAATGTCCTGGTGGAGTTCCAGGAGCGCCTTTTTCTTACCATCTTTGATCAATGATTGGATCTTGTTGTACAGGTGCTCAATATTACGAATTTCTTCTCCATCAATTTTCTTCACTCTTTCCAGATATGGGGTGGTGTCTACTAACCCGTATTCCGGGAAGATTTCAGATATTATTACAATTTTTTGATAAGGCTGTTGCGGAAGTTGGTCTCCGTACCGCGCCCGGAAGTTGTCCCCGGATTTCCCGAGATTGTCTATGCAATTCAACGTGAGTTCCACAAATCCCATGCCGCAGTAAACAAAGTAATTGGCGGGCGTAAAAATTCGCGGAACCAGCTTAGGCAGACTCTCGGTTACCTTCCCGGATATATCCAATGATTTCCCGTCGCGCAAAACCTTTACGGAGAGGGGGTCTCCGAGGAATTTGCGGTTAAGGATCTCGGAAAAATGGATCTTTTGTCCCAAAATCTCAAAGGAGATCTCTCCGAAATTATCGATCGGGTGGCCGTCGATTTCCAACAAGATGTCCTTGGATCGCAGTCCGAAATTGTAGGGCCCGCCGCCGGGTATAATATAGGCGAGTAGTACTCCGCCTTGCTCAGGCCCGAGTTGGTAGTAATCATTCAGGCGCGGGAACATGTATTGTATGAACATGCGCCAGCGCGGGATTTTTTTCTGATCGTTCAGGTAAGGGAACACATTCTTTACTAGGTTTATTGGAATGAAATAATTGATCCTATCGCCCTGGGTCATGCCTTGGAACGAGATACCGACGACCTTTTCATTCTTGATTACCGGACCTCCGGAATTGCCACGATTCTGCTGAAGCGAAGCCTGAACCATCAGCCAAGCGTCTTGAGAGTAAATATATCTATTAACCTCTATTCGACTTATTTCACCTTGTTCTGATTTGCTTATTCGTTCGCCCCCCAACGGATATCCCCATCCGAGGACTTTATCGCCCACCCGTAAGACATCGCTGTCTCCCAGTTCGAGCGGCACAATTTTGCCATTGCGAGACTCATAAACCTTCAGGTCTTCCGGATCCATCTGCAACACAGCAAAATCGGCTGAATCAAATATCGCCAGCACCTTTACGTCATATCGCCTTTTCTCTCGGCCATTCGAAACTTTGATACTTTGAGCCATAGAAACAGCGTGGGCGTTGGTCAGAATTAGGCCTTCTTTGTCCGGGAAGCTCTTGTCATCTTTAAAAAAGAAACCGCTCGCTTTAAGATTTGTAAAATCCGGGCTTTTCCATGGCTTATGGTAGTAACCTGAATTCTTTGTTGCAAATATCCTCAGGACCTGTGTCTCAATTGTGGGGAGCGCCCCCTCTTCACGGCCATAAGATTCAAAGGGTAATAGTACTAGAACCAACAAAAGAATCGTTGCGACGCTTTTTATATGTAATTTCAAATGGCTTATGCAATGCTTGTAAGATATCAATGAAGATCTCAAGAAGTTTTCTCTTTTGGCTCGCGTCCATCTCATCGCCTTGATCAAACTTTTCACACCATTTTCCTTTCTATTCCGGGCGCTATCTGCGTTTGGACGAGTTTCAGATTATACAGAAAAATTGAGATGTCTTTATCTGACCGGATACTCCAAAATGCTTCTGATATCCGTAATGTTATTGAGATCCGCATTTTTGGCGAAGCTGTCATCAATAAGACCCTCAATATTGCTGTTTTCTAATAGACCGAATTTCACCATCTGATCCGCCAGGAATTGCATCTCTTCGTGCTTCGGGACGAAACGATCGTAAACAATTCTGTCTGGTGGTGTTCGCAGAGCGTATTTCACCAGTTCGGTGGATTGATTCCAATATTTTGCGGCAACAACCGCGGCCTCTTCGGGGTGGCTGCGAGCCCAATAACCGGAACGAGCGGCCCCTTGGACAAGAGCCTTGATCCATTGCGGGTTAGAATCTATGAGATCCTGTCGTACCAAAAGAAGATTGCAGATAAAACCGGGCCACACTTGTTCCACATAAAAGACTACTTTCGCTTCGCCGACCCGCACGGTTGCGGCAGCGAAGGGCTCTCCGACAAAATATGCGTCAAGTGCGCCGGATGAGAGAGCAGACGGCATATCAGGCGGGTTCATCTCAACTATTCTGAGATTCGCTCCACTGACCCCAAAGTCCTCCGCCAATTTTCGCGCGGCTATATTATGGCCCGAAAAACGCATAGGTACTGCAATTGTCTTTTGCGCCAGATCGGCGAAAGTATTGATCTTGAGTCCTTTACGGCAAACGAGTGTGCTTTCGTGACGATTTCCTATATAGACCAGCTTGACTCCTGCGCCTTGTTGGTGGAGCACAATGGAAAGCGGCGCGATTATAAATGCTGCATGAATATGCCCATTTCTCAGAGATTCCCCCATCTCCGCGAAAGATGAAAACTTTATCGCTTCGAAGCGTAATCCGGTTCCGTTTCTGCTGGCATGGTCCAGCAAGGCCGCGGCCAGGTTAGTGATAACGGGCATGTAGCCCATGCGTATTACAGGTCTGGTGCTGTGTTCGGAATTGAACCGGTAATGGAGCCACGAGATCAATAAAAGCCATCCCAGTGCAACGACTAAAACTCGGAAACCTGTCGAGTGGCTCAGTCGCCTAAAACTTCTAAAGAGCATAGTGCACGCCTAGTGCGGAATATACATTCCTGCGGAGTTCTTCGAGTTCCATTTCACATTGGAAATCTCTGGGGTGGGGGAATTCCAATTTATGGTCGGCCTTCACCTGTGCGGGTCGATCTGTGAATAGGATCACGCGGTCCGCCATTACTAAAGCTTCATCAATATCGTGTGTGATAAAGATGACGGTTTTACCAAAGAGTTGATGCATATTGACTACTTCTTCGCGCATTTTCAGCCGAGTCAAGAAATCCAGCCCGGCAAAAGGCTCGTCCATGAAAAGCACTTCGGGATTAACCACCAGGGCCCTCGCCAATTCTGCGCGGCGCTGCATGCCCCCGGATAATTCATGAGGATAGTGACGTTCAAACCCGGTTAAATTGACCGCATCAATATATTCTTGTATCCGTTCGGCCTTTCCCTCGTCTCTGTCCATGCGACGGAGTCCCAAACCTACATTCTGCCAGACCGTCATCCACGGTAGCAGGCCGTTATGCTGGAACACAAAAATATGATCCGAACTGGGTCCTTTGACTTCCTTGCCATCGATGAATACCGTCCCGGACGTGCTTTTATCAAAACCCGCGATTATTCGTATTAATGTAGTTTTGCCACAGCCTGACGGGCCCAGTATGCATATCAACTCGCCGTCCATGAATTCCAAGTCAATATGATTCAACACAGGGATGGATTGGCCCTTACGAAAAGATTGTCCCGAATTGAAGATGCGAGGCTCAGACCGACGTTCGATAAAGTCCTTACATAGATCTTTAATTAATACGTGCCCCATTCTAAGCAGTTCCCCATGAAACAGATTTGATCCTGTTCAGTAAACGTATTATGCGATCAAGGCATATTCCAATCAATCCAATTGCTATCATCGCGTCAATTACATAATCCATCCGGAGAGCATTGCGTGAGTCCAGGATCAGATAACCCAGCCCGGATTTCACAGCGATCATCTCCGCGGCGACCACCACCAACCAGGCGATCCCAAGGCTTATTCTCAAAGCCGGGAGAATAGAGGGAAGGATGGAGGGAAAAATAATCTTCCAAATTGTCTCAAATTTGCTGAAATTAAAATTCGCAGCAACCTGAAAGAACAAAGGATTAATTCGCCTGACCGCGGTGATAGTAGAAACCAGCAGCGGGAAAAAGCTGGATAAGAATATTAAAAATATTGCGGGCTTGTCACCAATCCCAAACCATAGCATCGCCAATGGTATCCATGCGAGTGGCGAAATGGGCCTGAGAAACTGAATCAAGGAATTGAACATCACCTGTCCCATTTTCCACCAACCCAGGACCATTCCCAGCGGCAAACCGAAAAGAACCGCCAAATAAAATCCAGCAGTCACCCGAAAAAGACTTGCGACTGAATGCTTCAACAGAGTCCCGTTTGAAACAAGTTCCCACATGCCCACTGCCGCTGCGCGAGGCCCGGGAAAGGCCGACTCACTCCATCCCGAGTATTGCGCGGCCAGTCCCCATACAATCAGCAACAGCACAAATACTGCAAATGGCGCGAAGAACCGTTTGGCAAACTGAACATCCATATTCGTACTCGGAGAATAGCTATGTCCGCCGACACGGTCAGATGCGGACCTATTTACATGTAGTATGAAATTTAACACATATAGCCGCAAGTAAGTCAAACTTCCTCATGCGAAAAAAATTACTTGACGTGGACGCAACAGGTTGTTACTCAAAGCTCAACCGAAATATAGTATTTCGGCAAATGTATCGAATTTATTTAATTATACCTAATTAGATTCAAGTGCGAAACCTGAAAGAGGGAGACTAAGATATGAAATCCATGCTCACTGCCTTAATTCTCGTACTGATGGTGACTGTCTGCGCAATTGCGGTGGAGAACCCTATGTCCATCAAAGACCAAATGATCATTGATCGCTCGACTCGCGTTAAACCTCTCAACGATTACGCGCTACTGACCAGAGACGCGATACAGCGTTCGTGGAAAACTCCGCTGGATCTCTCAGTGCCGGGCGCTCTTAAAGGTCGGATCACCATTAATTATACCGTGACAAGAAGTGGAGCATTGGAAGCTTTGGAACTCGTACGCGGCTCCGGAAACCATGAAATGGATGATTCGTTGATTGCCGCTATCCGCGCGGCTGCTCCTTTCCCGCCTTTCCCGGACGATGTGGCCGCGCGCAAGTTGATGATAAAAGCAAAGTTTGTCATAGCCGATGTGCCTGCTGTCCCGGTAACTACAGTGGATCTCAAGACGGACAAGTCCGACGATCAAGCCCCGGTTGCTTCGCCCGAAACCGAAAGCGCCGGCAAAAAGTTCATCTGGGGAACTCCAGCCGGATCGGCCGATGTGAAGACCGATGCTCCGGATAATGAGATTCCACCTAGGCCCGAACCGCGGAAATACCAATGGGGTCTCAAATAGCAGGACTTCTTTTTTGAATGCAGCCGGTCAGTCAATCGTCTTTGCTTGGCTGATTAATTTCTGGCGCTATACCCCGGGCTCGAATAACTAATCCGTTCCGAATCATTGACTGCCCCGGGGGGAGCGGATCGGCGTGGAACCGATCCCGCATCTATTAATTAATTGAGGATTATGTCCCTGGATCCATTTATGCGAAGAGAAATGACTACAGAAAACCGAACGCGTTTTCTCTCATTACGTCATTGAAGGATGGGGTCCAGAACTGGTTCCACGCGGACTCAGGTATAATCCTGAATTCGGCTTTCGCCAGAATGATATCAGCAAAGGATTGTCCTTCGGACTGCTTGCGGGTCAAATGCAATAATCCGTTTGAATTGGAGATGGGATTAGTACCACAGCTCATATTGCATTCCGAGACAGCTTCTTGATATCCGCTTCATAATTAATTAAGTTAACAGGTGAGTTGCAAGATGCTGGTCCCGCCGACATCCTCAAATATTCCTCTCCTCACTGGAATAGGCAATATAATGACGACTGTGATTGCACTCGAAATTAATTGCAGGGTCGTTAGTGAGATCAGGTCTCGATACGATAGGATACAATTACAACCGGACACGGTTCACCCAGCCGATATTGACCAATTATTGCCGGTCTGCTAAACAACAGAGTTTACCATGGACATTGCTTTGGAAGGAACAGATCATGATCCAGCAAAAAAGCCCCATTTCCGTCGAGGGGCACAAGAAATTAAAAGAGGAAATTGATCGTTTGATTCGTATCGAAAGACCTAGTGTCATTAAGGAAATCGAAATAGCCATTGGTCATGGCGATCTTTCGGAAAATGCTGAATACACCTATGGCAAAGAGAAGCAGGCTCTTTTGGAAACCCGCATAAGAGATCTTCAGGAACGACTTGCCTCATCGGAAATAATAGATGTGGAGAACCGCCCGAAATCAGATCGAATTGTTTTTGGTAGCCGTGTCACCATCGCGGACGTTGATACTAATGAGAAAAAAATTTATCAAATTCTTGGGCGAGACGACTCGGATATTGGGCGAGGCATAATTTCGGTTGATTCTCCATTGGGCCGCGCGCTTATTGGCAAGCAGCAACAAGAGTTCGTGGAGGTTAAAACCCCCAACGGAGTAAGAGAATACGAAATCCTCGAAGTCGCGTAACCAGTCTAGTCGAAGAAGGCGGAGACCACTGTCACTGAGGAGTGATGGAAGACAGGGGATTAGTGGATCTGCGGGTGAGTATCACGATGCCTTCATGTTGGCTGTTGTCTCATCCATCACCTGTTGCACGTATGGCCCGATCCGCGCGCCACGCCTGATCCCGTTCGATTAACTCCTAAAAGTACGACGAGACCGCGCCGAGCACTCGGTAGAATGGAGCAGCGAGGGTTTTCCCCTCGTCACAACAAACACGGACTCTCTTATGACATCCACTGGCACAGAACAGCCTAAAAGAATCGCGGACCGAGTTTTGATCCTATGCGATTTTGACGGGACCGTTTCCACCAAAGACACTGTCAGCCGGCTTATCGGTAAGCATATCACTTCTTCGGACTGGCGTTTCCATGTAAAGCGCTATTTTCGTGATGAAATTGGCTCCAAAGGAGTGTACGAAGCTGTAGCACCCCACATGAGGATGACACCGGAAGACCTTGAGGATTTCGTCCGAAACTATGCTGCACTAGACGCTGGATTTCCGGGTTTCCTGCAATGGGCTGATTCCCGCGGGATGATGGTCAAGATTGTGTCAGACGGATTTGACCTCACCATACGAACATTGTTACGAAACCACGGCATTAACAATATAGAGATATTATCCAATAATTTAATGCTGAGCAACGATGGTCAAGTCGTTATTAATACCCCGTATTTCAATCCGGATTGCGGAAAGTGCGGGACTTGCAAAGTTGGCATCCTGAGAAAATTTCGAAAGGATTATGACAAAATAATCCTTGTCGGAGACGGCGAATCGGACCGCCATGCTGCGCAGGAAGCCGATTTTGTGCTCGCGCTAAATGATTTGTTCGTTTTTTGTGCAGGGCAGGGAATCCCTGCGATGAGGATCGGCGGTTTTAAAGAGATCCCGCGCCTTCTGACCAGGCGCATCAAGGCCGTTGCCTTTGACATGGACGGCACCCTAATCGATTCCCTTGAAAGCATAGCTGAAGCCTTTAATCACATGTTCGATGCGCTCAAGTATCCTAAGCTGACCGTGGAAGAGGTAGTCAGGCTTACGTCGATCTCGTTGAAGGATTTTGTGCACAGTTTTTTGAAACCGGAAGAAGCCGAGCTGGGCATCAAGATTTTTCGGGAATATTACGATACTGTCTTTCGCGAAAAGACAAAGATGATGCCTGGCGCGATGGAAGCGCTCAATGCCCTGAATGGGACGGTTCTCCAAGGAATAGTGACAAATAAACGGGGGAGATATGCGAGACTATTGGCGGAGCATTTCGGAATTGCGGATCGAATGGCCCGCATCATAGGAGCTGAAGACGGGTTCAAGGCGAAGCCCGCTCCTGATATGTTCAACGAATTCGTGCGCTCAACCGGAGCAACAAGTCAGGACACAATCTATGTAGGGGATTCGCCGATTGACATGCAGTCCGCGCACAATGCGGGTCTCGATGCGTTTGGTATAAGTAATTCGATTTTTTCCGGAGAGGAGCTTGCGCTCCATCACCCACGTCGTGTTCTGAGCAACATCTCGGAATTACCGGCAGCGCTCAAGCCTATCTTATAAGAGTTCATGAAATCTAGTACCAGGGCGGTCTAGGAGGAACACCCAATTTTTTTTGGAACTTGCCCAATTGGGCACTGTCAAAACAACCATACCTGCCTACATGCAAAGTTACCGATTGGGAGGCCCCGTTTGTTCCTACCATACATGAGGGGCCTTTCCTTTTTGTATCGTAATGTCAACAACTTGCCAAGCATGGAAATTGCCATTGCCTAAATTGTGCCTATGCCACCCCTGCGACATGCTTGAATCCTTTCACAAGTCGAAGTTCAGATCGGGGGAAAATTGGCAAACACCGCCCAGTCTCAGCGTTGCGGTCAGTGGAGCACCACGCCTGACCACCAGGGGTCATCCCCTTCACACATTATTGGTGTGGTATTAATTTCCGACACTGCTTTGGGTCGACGCATAGTTGCCCGTTGGCCGACAATTCCCCGCCACATATCGTGTCCCCTGAGTGCAGTTGGCATTTACTTGTAGGAAACTTGGTTCGTTAAGATTTATGAGTTGTGGTTTTTCATAAGAAGGTTTTCTCAACAGCTCTCCGCGAATTATTTTGTCTCGTGATACCACAAAAATTCAAATTAGGAGGACACTACCGACGGTTGAAACGACTTGTTTCCAGCAAGATTGGTTTGATACAGTGTCTACGTATGCCTCCGATTCATCAAGAAAGACCTCTATTCGATCGTGAGCGAAGGTTCAGAACCATTTCGGTCACAAAGCGTTTGTATTAAGGCAGTTAATGACCACAGTGGAGCAACATGAAGAAGCACGCAAATGGCCTATGCCCATCCAACTGATTCGCGTGATTTGGAGGGCTTTTCCGAACCGGTTCAGAACACTAATTCTCAATATCTTGGATCGGTTCAAAATAACTGCCGACACACTTAGAATGCTGCTTCAAAGTAGAAAATGCTACCGTCGGACTTTAAGAAGAGCCATAGGCAAGAAGATTTGTTACCGCTTGGCCAATCGGTCTGATGAGCCTGGGATTTCAAAATTATTGGCCTATTGGCCGAGACCCGAACCAGGTGACCCTGTGGGAATCGCTCTCGAAAATATCGGGGCAGAGGAAGCCTCTGATTACATTCTTGTGGCCACCCATAGAAACAAGATCATAGGAGCCGCTGTCGTTACGCGTTCGGCTGAGCGCGCAAGCTCAGGTCCCGACTGGCGGATTTTTGAGATACGCGTGTTGGACTGGTATCAGGGGGCCGGAATTGGTCGAGGACTCATAATAAAAGCAGGTTATCAAACCCTCAAACGCGGTGCTAAAGCATTGGGCGGCGACGTACTCATCGATAATTCCAAAACCATAGACATGTGCGACAAATTCAAAGGGACAAGAATGGCGTCCACGGATTACGATCCGCATCTTGAAGAGATACTGCAACACGAAGTGAATCAGCACGTTTTTTTCTATCGATCAATTGAAGAGGGACTGGCGACTTTGGAACGCGAAGGAGTTTTGGACAATTATCGGGGCACAGGATGCCTCCACGCCGACTAAACTGCGGAGGAACCTGTTCGTTTGGAATTGATGCCGGGAAGTATAGATTGATCTATAAAGAGTCCAAAGGGACGCTTTATAACCAGGGTACCCGGTTCCGGCACTCAACACTGAAATGCCCATACATCAAACCCCTTTCTTGAGAATTAGATATTCCCGGATAAAATTCTTTCGGAATATATATTATCACGAATTACTCGAGCCGCTCTTGGCAAATGTCATCGCTGAAGCTCCTCCAAATTCAGGGAGAAACTGATGTCCGGCAGAAAACTCTATGAAAGGCCGCAGCTTGTAGATCTCAACCAACCGGATTGGCCTGAGTCGATTGCTTCATGTGCGTATGGGACGCAGTTCGCCTCACAAACGAACAAATGCGCCAGTGGCACTAATGCCAGAACTACATGTAACACTGGAACCAGTGTGAATCCCTGCTTGAAAGGTAGTGGAGCCACTGGTTGCTCCACAGGAAGCAATGCCACTACCAGCTGCTCCCCGGGCGCCGCTCGATAAATTTGAGAAATGTTCACTTGAGTGTTTGAGTATGTATCAAGCGGCGCGTGCAAACCAATAAATCAGGAACTATTCATCATGCCGGAAACTGGATCAGTGCCCAGAATTGATTTTAGACGGCTTGTGGTTCTGTCTGCACATAAGATTAACCGTGACCCTTGGAGACACAGCAACAGCGCACAAATCGTGGGCAAAATGCTAAATTAAAGTTGCGATATTGTAGACGAACCTCACTTACCTGTTGAGACGTCGGAATTTCACCGCCAAATGCCTTCGGCAATAGGTACGGTACGACACATATCGGGATGAAGAGAGAGAAAACGTAGAGATCAAGTGATCACGTACTTAATCACCTCGGGCGTCAACCGGCCGGTCGAACCAAGTTAAAAAAGTCACATTCAACTTAAAAAACCATATTCTTAGTCATTCAGAGCAGAGCCCATGTTGAAGGCATGTTGCAGAATGCCAGAAATCGTTCCTACCATACGTGAGGGGCCTTTCCTTTTGTACTATTATTTTCAATGAGTTGCAAAATTTATTTCCTGGTCAATATATTTCCTGAAGTAATTTAAAGATCTTCTGCTCGCCAATAGATGTAGGATCGGTAGCCATATTCACCGCATCTCTCGATGTATAGAAGGCTATTTTCTTCAGGTCTTCTTTTGGAATGCCGAGAGCATCCAAGCTAATGGCTACATTAAGGTTCTTATATAGTTTGAGTAGACCCTCCTCCAGATCTTTTGAGCGATTTAGCAGGTGCGCCATATCGATGAATTGCTCTTTGCAAGTTTCTTTGTTGGCCTTGACAAAGCACAGAAGTCCATACATTGCTGCCCGGCCATGAGGAACATGGTAATGAGCGCCAAGAACGTGTGTAATTGCGTGCCCAATTCCGAGCCCCTTTAAAAAAGCGATGCCTCCGCAGATTGCGGCCATGCACATGTCAGTGCGCGCGGCAATATCATTTCCGTTCTTATATGCCCGAGCAAGGCTCCGCCCAACCAGTTTTATTCCGTAAACTCCCATTGCCTCGAAATACGGGTGATAGGGAATTGCCAAGGAAACGTATCCCTCAATACAATGAGCCAGTGCATCGATTCCGGATTCGACGGTGAGACCGGGCGGCATTGTTTTACAATAAGTGGGATCAATAATAGCCAATTTCGGAATTAAATAATTGCTCATCAACATGAATTTCAGGTCTCTTTCAGTATCGGTGATAACCGCATAAGGGTTAACTTCGCTGCCAGTTCCTGAAGTTGTAGGTACACAGATGAGTGGCGGCAGAATAGGTTTAATCTTAGCCGTCCCTCCCACGATACTTTCATATTCCCGCATATCGCCGGAATGTGTTACCCGCAGGGCAACGGCCTTTGCAGCATCCATCGAACTTCCGCCGCCCAGGCCGATTATTCCATCACAGGAATTTTCTGTACAGACCCGGGCTGCTCGCTCGATGAGTTCAATGGGCGGATCAGGCTCTACATCAGAAAAGATGACCGTGGATATTCCGCTGGAATCCAAGATCTTACGAATTTCATCAGCTCTACCCATCGAGAGCATGATAGGATCGGTGATCAGCAACACGTTCTTCATCTTCAATCGCCTTACTCGTTCGCCCATGTTACTGACTACTCCGGCGCCAAACATAATATCCGGCAGGGCAGGCATGCGGATCTCCCAAATCTTTTCTTTTTCATGAAAGGCATCTAATCCGCCCCACAGGTTTTGTATCTCAGCATCATCCACATCGAACACTTGACCCGTTGGAATAATGGGCTCTTCTCGAATAAAGGCCGCGGCTGCTGAACCTGTTTTGCCGAACTCCGCCTTTTCGTTGAAAGCGAGTTGGTCTCGAAGGGTTTGCTTCCCAATCTCCATAATGTCGTCCGCCTTAAGAAAAGTCCCATATCTCGCATTCATGAGGTCTGCGAAAAAATTGTAAATAGATTCACGGCCGCCAGGAACGGCATTCAAACAATAGCCGAACGCATCACACACGGCCGCCTGAACCTGGGATCTGAGCGAATTCTGACCCTGTTTGTCCCTGTTCTTGGGGGCTCGATAGGTTAAGCCCGCGGTATGATCCGCTCCCATGGGGCTACTAAGATACGTAACGCCGGTCCCCTTCACCGATCTGGGATCGTGCGCAGGTAATGCCTGACCTTTGTGTGCGGGTATGCGGTTTATGTTGAAATACTGCGCGGTAGTAGCCACACCGTTCGCCAAAGCCAATCCGAGCGGAGTTTCTTTTTCAATTTCGTCCAAAAGTCGGGCAGCGGATTCCCAATCTCCGAATGACATTTTGCCCCCATCTGCGGCTAGGCCGAGACTGCTGCCGGTTTCGATCGCGTCAACACCCAGGTCGTCGCACATGAACTTGAGCTTTGCAATTGCATCGGGATCGGTAATCCCGAGATTGGTCCCGAGCATTGCTATGGTTTCATATTCGTATGAGGCGCAGATCTGTCTTCCATTCTTGTCCGGGTACACGATTGAACACTGCAAAACACAACCCGGCATGCAGCCGTGCATTTTACCCCCGCGTTCAAAAAGAAGTTTTTGTATGCTATTGCCGCTGACCGCGATGAAGTTATCAGGCCGTCCCGAACGATAGTTATTTGCCGGCAAAGTCCCATGCGCAGCTGAATTGGAGATTGCGAACGGTGTTCCTAATCGCGCGTACAGATTACAGCTTATATCATGTTTGAGTGTATTGACCCATGATTTTACTGTCTTACGAAATTCTTTCGAGTTTGCAATAAGGGCTGGATCAGCATTAGAAGGATCAATGGCAATGGCCTTGAGTCCCTTGGATCCCATAACCGCGCCAAGGCCGCCTCTGGCTGCATTACGTGATGGGTCGCCGAAGATATCGGTGAAGGAGACCGATGCGCCTTTATATTGCAGCTCACCTGCAAGGCCGGTGGATATGAAAGCTACTTTCTTGCCGTGTTTTTTCCGAAGATTCGCCACCAATTCATAATTCTTCATCCGGCGATATTCATTCGCGGGAATTAATCCGGCATGGTCTTTGGAAATCAACAAACAGAACAAGCTCTCCTCCCGAGGCTTTCCTTCAACGACAATCGCCCGAATCCCAAGTACGTCCAGAAACTGCCCAGCAGGGCCTCCGGAGTTGGATTCTTTTATTCCCATAGTGAGAGGACTTTTCGCGCCGACAGAAATACGTCCAAGTTGTGGAGCTGCCGTGCCGGCAAGAGGACCTACAGCCACAATAAAGGCATTTTCCGGACCTAACGGGTCCGCGCTCGGCGGAACGTACTGATTCATTATTTTCGCAATTAAAGCGCTGCCGCCCAGATATTTCCATTCCTCTCGCAAGTCCTCGAATCTGACCTTTTCGTTTTTCATGTCCACTTTTAGGATCTTCATATGAGTATCTCCTCTGCGTTCGGGTCGTTGGGGGGGAATTGCGCTGCGGCTGAGATAAAGGTTTTGGACCGGTGACTGGGCGCCGGATGCGCCAAGCAAGATCAATGATTAATCGTAAGGGCGGGTTATATCCCGCGGTTCAGGTAATGTAAAGGATTGGTTCATAGGCTCTTGAGAGAAAACCTTTTTAAACCGGAGACAGGCTTCGTCGGGTCAGCTATCGTTCAGTTTCTATCATAAACAAAAATTCTAAACAGGAAAATGGTAGGAGCAGCAGTGACAATGATTTTCAATTTATCCATTGGAAGAAATCCTCTGCTATGGAAATCGACTTTGTGTCAATGCCGCGTAACAAAATCTGCTGATATTTCAGACTGGCATGGTGTCAAAGATCAATTCCCAATGGCAGTACCCATTCGCGGATGATATTCCATGGCACTTGTTTTTTGACGGGAATTCTTCGCGACTCCCCACAACTGGATCGGACATTAAAGCTGATTTTGGGCTCTAAGCTAACTGCCCATTTAATCCGCGGCATAGTTTCCGACCGCTATGCTTGCTTAAGCCGCTTGGGCGGGCTCAGGATAGCCATGCCATCCACAACCAGCTTTCCATCCTGATTGACGCACGTGGTCCTAAGCTTGACCCGGTTCTTGTCAGCTAGAATTTCCATTACTTCCACGCGAGCGGTTATGGTGTCACCAATATGTATTGGAGCGAGAAAATCCAGTTCTTGCCGCACATAGACAGCCCCCGGACCGGGCAACATATTGCCTCCGACCGTAGAGATTAAGCCTGCTGCCAGCATCCCGTGGGCAATCCTTGTCTTGAAAAAAGTCTTCTGTGCATAAGCTTCGTTGATATGGGCCGGATTAAAATCGCCTGTAACTCCTGCGAATAGATAAATGTCAGACTCGGATATTGTCTTTGCGAACTCCGCGGAATCCCCCACATGAATTTGATCGATTGTTTTGCCTATCATGCTGTTCTCCGGTTATACCAATGAGGTTTTTTTGGTTTTTGCAAACCTCCGCCTTAGCCAACATGGGCTAGGGCAGGGTATACCTGCCGGAACTGCAATGCAAAGGGTTTGTGCACAAGTTTTGATGGGGTCGATCGTATCTCCTCGGCTAGCGTGCCCTCATCCTCCAGAACCAATATGCGAGGTACGGCCATTATGGGATTCTCCTCGGATCGAATTCGATTTCCCTGAATCGGATTTCAGCTTCTACGCTGTTGCCTCACTTCAATTCCATGCCATGCGAAATTATTGAATCGTGAGGTCTTCTGGGCTCGTCTTTTATCGGGAATTTTAAGACTGACGAAAAGGACTCGTTACTATAGCACAAATCAGAGTAGCATGTTCGGCTAATCCAAGAAACCCCGAACAATTTTCCGGTATGCCCATGTTTTTAGGTAATGGATTGGTGCATTAGCTCCGCAGGCAGTCCTCAGTTGAAGGAGACAGACAGGACGTAGCCCGCGAACTGTCATTGCGAGCGAAGCGAAGCAATCTCTATTTTCGGACAAGGTGGGAGGACATCCGGGATTGCTTCGTCGCTTCACTCCTCGCAATGACAAGTTGGGGTCTGTCATTCGGTGACTCCCCGACGGGTCGGTTGTGCGGATCGGATTACCCGCGGATTCCCTGCGGAGCAAATGAAACAGTCCATTAGGTAACAAGCTGGAGATGCTGAGCGACCGGATCCAACTGAGTGGTAGTTGAAATTTTTAATGCCGAATCTAAGACGTTTTGACAATAATATTGCTAATGATATTGGCCGCATCATCGACTCGGTCCGCGCTCCTGTTGAAATGTCTATATATCTCTCGAAGGCTCAAAATTACTCTTAGGTCCTTGCCTGAAAATAAATCATTCAACGCAGCCAAATAACTGTCATTCATCCGATTTTCTATCCTTTTGGCCCTTAGAACATATGCGACGGCAACGTTTGGATTTTTCTTGAGGTGTCGCATTGCCGAAACCAATTGTTCGGCCCCGCTCTCTAATAATTCTGACATATCACAGAGATGATTATTGGTGTCTATCCCAAAAATCTTCATCTCTTTAACCGTATTCTTCGCGTGATCGACCACATCATCGATCGCACGGGACAATGCGAAAATGTCTTCACGATCAATGGGAGTGATGAACGTCTGATTGAGTTCGTCGATCAATACCCGGCGGATATCATCTGCTTCCTGCTCGAACCGGCTGACTTCTTCCCCTTCGCCTTTATTTTCAAGAAACTTGGTAAGCGCCTGGCAGCCACCGAAAACTTTTTCGGCCTGATTGAGCAGAAGATCATAGAAATCTGCAGTCTGCTTACGACCGAAGACTTTCCAGAATGCCATGTCTACCTCTGATTATACTCGGACAAATCGGTGCAAAAGCCAATAAATGGCGGCCGCAAGAGCTGCCGAAATGGGGACTGTAAGAATCCATGCGTAGGCAATATTTGCAGTCACGGGCCAACGCACGGAACTCAATCTGCGTGATGCGCCCACCCCCATTATTGATGACGCTACAACCTGGCTCGTGCTGACTGGGCCGCCCAATAAGGATGCGCCAAGGATGACAGTTGTGGCTGTTAATTGCGAAGCGAAAGAGTGCACTGGCTCTAGTCGACAAATTCCATACCCGACGGTTTTGATCATCCGCCACCCACCGGCAGATAACCCAAGAGCGACCGCGGCCGCACAGCTCAAAACAACCCATTGCGGAACGCTGCAATCTTCGATTTTTATTCCAGCAGCAGCGGCAAGTACAATTAAAATTACCCCCATCGATTTCTGGGCATCATTTGAACCATGTGTTCCTGCCAGAAATAGCATGGATGGAACTTGCAGAACAACAAAATATCGACCTATACTTCGCGGCGCTCCCGTGAGGAAGATCCTGATCATCGAAAATACCAGGAACCCAAGCACAATTCCAATAAAGGGTGATACAAATAAAGGAAGTAGTACAATTTCCGCCATATTGGTAACCGCTACTCCTTTTATTCCGGAAGACACCAATCCCGCGCCAAGTAACCCGCCGATAAGGGCATGAGAGCTACTGGAGGGAAGCCCCAGAAACCATGTGGCGAGATTCCATATGATGGCTCCCCCGGCCCCGGCGATTACCAACAGGTAAATGTTTCCCGGTGTGAGCTGTTGTACGTATTCCGGCCGTATAATACCTATTGTCATTGTGTGCGCCACTGCCGTCCCAAGCAAAACAGGTCCCAGGAATTCGGCAACTGTTGCTCCGACGAGTGCCTTCACAGGGTGCATAGACCTGGAACAAACAATTGTCGCTATGACATTGCCTCCATCATGGAAGCCGTTAATAACGGCGAAACACAAAGTCAGCGCCACGGAGATATAGAAAAGGAGTTCATTCAAAATAAAACTCCACAATGTGGTAAACTTTCCGAAATAACTGATGATCAGCGTACATCTTCGTAATTAATTGTTTTGCCGCGGAACCTGCCGTGATTCTGAACCATCAATTTGACGAGCGCCGCGGCTGCTGCTTCCGGTGATATAAGTTCCCCGCGTTCGTGGTACCCGCGAAACTCTCGATGCAAGGATTCGGCCGCGCCGCCTTGGGCTTGCCTGGCTTGCCGCTGCATGTCAGTATCCACTATGCCGGGCCTGTATGCAAAAGTGGTAAGCCAAGGAGCTTCTGCAGCCAATTGCCTGGCCATATGCTCTTCTGCGGCTTTAGCTACACAGTAAGCTGCAATGCCTGGAACCGCGAGCTCGGCCGCGCCTGAACCAAAAAATACTGCCAAACCCGCTCTGGTTTTCAATAATTCGGCAGTGAAAATCGCACAAGATTATAGCCGCCAATGAGACTCGCCCCGAGCACTTCTTGGAAATGATTTTCGGGCAATTCCCAGATGAACGGCCCAGGCCAGGCCACCCCCGCGTCATGAATGAACCCATAGAAATTTCCCAGTCCAACTGCCTCTTCAACCAGTTCACGCGCGGTTTTTGACTGCGCAATGTCTCCGACCACAGATGTTACGCGAGCCACCGAATTATTACAGTGGCGCTGGACTTCGGCAAGTAATAAAGCGCTCCTTGCGTTTAGCACCAGATTCACTTCCCATCGAGCAAGCTCCAGCGCCAAAGCTTTGCCGATTCCTCGCGACGCTCCTGTTACTATGAGGGTTTTACCCTTCAGTACGTTCGTTTTCCCATCTGGCAATCGTCCTGAAATAGATATCATATGTAATTAACATTCATCTAATTGACATGTTATCATTTATTGGTTAGAATTAGTTTCATAAAATTGCATAATATTCGAAAAGTTGTCTTTACTTTTATATTAGGTTTGGTTATCAAATTCCCTTTGCCCAAGAGCACTTTGGATCTACAGAGAGGTTACTAGATATGCGTTGTCGTGCCATCCTTTTTGTATTCATCATTTTCATATTCGGATTTTCGGCCATAGGGCTGGCAATCGCGAATGAAATAGAACCTGATGCTAACCAGAATAGTGTGGAAAAGCAGAGTAAACCTCTTGAGCCGTCATCGCTGTGGATTGTCGTAAACCTTTTCACCGGCAAGACCTCCAAACAAGCAAACATAGTCCGAGAGAAACTTATCAGATTGGGAGTGGGCGGGACCGGGATTATCCTACCTTATAGCGAAGTGACAACAGATAATATAACCGCGCTGCGCCCGGCGTTTCTTGCTCTAAGCCCGAACGGGATACCATGGTGCCGATATAAGGGGCGAAATCGTGAGAATCTCGACAATTTTTTTAATGCCCTGAGAGTTATTGTCGAACAAATGGACGTACCTGTGGTCGGTATCTGCGGAGGCCATCAGGCGTTGGCGCTGGCATTCGGCGGCAAGGTGGGACCGATACGGGGTGGGGAAGATGATTGTTTCCCGTACACCAAAAAACCCACGGAGCGGGGTCGGCACAATATCCAGGTGATAGCAAAGGATCCAATTTTCGATGGAATGGGTCAGACAATTAATCTCGTTGAGAATCATTTTGATGAGGTCAAAAGATTACCGTCCGGCTTCATTCATTTAGCACAAAACGATCTCAGCCCGTTTCAAATCATAAAACATCCGACTAAACCGGCTTATGGGGTACAGGCTCACACTGAATACTCCTATTCTGCTCGTCCTGACGGTGGAACTCTGCTGCGAAATTTTCTAAAGATAGTGGCAACGCACAACCGCGTGGTTCGAAGACCTGCTGTGAAGCAAATAGGTGATCCTGTTTCGCATCGTAAAGGCCGCGAAGATCCAAAACCTGAGGGCGGCGCTTAAAAACTTTTGCAGTCAAAAGAAAAATCTACTATTTTCTCGCCACGGAAACGGGTGACTACTTAGAATCGCCTATCAAGTGACTGAACCCGCGATTTACGCAGGAGGCCGAGGTGCTCGTAGAATCCGGCGGACAGGGACATGTGCTGATCATAGAAGATGATCCCTATAATGGCCCATTTGCGGAGCAACTCCTGCAAGGGGCTGGATTCATAACGGACCTGGCGGTTTCCGCGGAGGATGGTCTGAAAATCCTCGAACAAAACAATGATAGCAGTCCCGACACCATACTCCTGGATGTGAACTTGCCGGGAATGGACGGGTTGGAACTCGTGGCCAAATTGAAAGACCACCCGGAATATCAGTACATCCCTGTCATCTTATGCACGGTTCATGACGAGCTTGAGAGCAAAATAGAAGGCCTGAACAGTGGCGCAGATGATTATCTGACCAAACCGTACGAGCCGAATGAGCTTATCGCCAGAGTAAATGCCATGTTGCGCATTAGAAGACTCTATAGCAGCTTACGGCATGAGCGTCAGGTGAACAGCCGTTTAACACGAACTCTGGATCGGAGTGAACGGCTGGCCAATCTGCTCGGACGTTCAGCCCCGATGCGCAAGATCAGTGATCTTATTCTCGATATCTCCACAAGCGATTCTCACGTGCTTATCCAAGGCGAATCGGGCACCGGAAAAGAAGTATGCGCCAGAGCCATTCACGAAGAGAGTCCCAGAAGCAATGGCCCTTTTGTAGTAATAAATTGTGCAGCTTATTCCGAAACTCTATTGCATTCGGAACTATTCGGGCATGAAAAAGGCGCCTTTACCGGGGCAATCCGAAGAAAACCCGGCAGGTTTGAGCAGGCCGACGGCGGAACCATTTTTCTCGATGAAATCGGCGAGATCAGCCAGCCGACGCAGGTCATTCTGCTACGGGTAATCCAGGAACATCAATTCGAGAGAGTAGGGGGCGAAGAGACTCTTCGAACGAATGCACGGGTGATCGCCGCGACAAACAGAGACCTGAAGAAGGCGATGGCCCAGCAGATCTTCAGAGAAGACCTGTACTGGCGACTGAACGTGATCTCTATTGATCTGCCCCCACTCAGGGAGCGCAAAGAGGATATACCTCAACTGGTGGCGAACTTTGTAGATCGGTACAACGAACGCCTGGGAAAAAATGTAAAACGCTTCTCGAATTCGGCGATGGATCTGATATTCAGCCATTACTGGCCTGGTAACGTCCGAGAGCTGGAAAACGTTGTCGAACGCAGTGTCCTCCTCGCGAAAGAGGATATCATTACTCCTGATCTGCTGACCTCCGAATTAAGGTCCCAGGAATCGCCGGGCTCGCATGGTGATCAAAGCTCAAACCTCGACAGGTTGGAACGGGATCACGTGCGGTCTGTCCTTGAAAAATGCGCTTGGAATAAGTACAAGGCCGCAAAATTAATGGGGATCAGCCGAAGCACTCTTTACAGCAAAATGCGTAAACATGGACTTGCCAATCTGGGCTAATGCCCGAGTCTTGATGGACATGATCGTGTGAAAGTCGATTTTTTCACGGGTATTTTACGAACTGAAACCGGTGATGAAGTCGCTGCTTATTGGGCCCACACTGATGCGGGTGACACTGCGATTCTGGATCCCTCTAAAGAACCATTTTCGATCAAAGATCAAAGCGATATTCTAAAAAAGGAACCTATTACCTCCATAGATCTCCTCGACCTGGATAAAGACCTGGTACAAACTATCATCGACATGATATTGACACGCGGATATTTGAAAAAACCGGGCATCAAAGATAAAGGCGAAGCAGTGCTCTTTGTCCTTGTAAACGAAGCCCTCCAGGAAATGGAAGAAGTCGCCCGGTCGGAAGAGATTTAGGAAGATTGCCGGGGAACACTTTTTTCTGCAAAAAAGGGTTCCCCGGGCCCCTCCCAAAAAACTCTAAAATTGGCTGGCGGAGCCACCAACGCTGTCGCATGGCACGCAGGGTTGGCGTATCATGGCAGGAATGTAGGGGCGCATGGCGATGCGCCCTTCCTTCCTTCTCATGAATTGGTAGTCCCGCGCAGAACGCGGGATTACCGGTCAAAATCCCCCCATAGCCCCCTCACTAAAGGGGGGATTCTGCTCCCCCTTTTCTAAAGGGGGATACAGGGGGATTTGCGGACGCCTGTCCCCTCACCACTCCTCGCAATAACAAATCTAAGCCGCGCCTAGCTGTGGGATTTCTCTCGGCGTATTCCTTCAGTCACGAGCGGCCAAATGCTGTCATTGCGAGCGGAGCGAAGCAATCTCCAGCTTGGGGGAGTGCTTCGTCGTTTCACTCCTCGCAATGACCGACGACCAACGCTTCCCCCAGGTAGCTCAATGGTAACTCCCGATGCCCTGTTTCTCTTGACACTCTCGCAACCAACTATTATGCTGTAAGGATAATGTTGGAATTTTGTGTTCCGACGTTGACCAGAACTGAGGGCGGGTAGCTCAGCGGGAGAGCACCGGCCTTACAAGCCGGGGGTCGGAGGTTCAAAACCTCTCCCGCCTACCAGGTCATGCAAGGTTATCGGGGGCGTAGTTCAGATTGGTTAGAACGCCGGCCTGTCACGCCGGAGGTCGCGAGTTCGAATCTCGTCGCTCCCGCCAATAAAGACACAATAAGACAGGGTGTTAGCTTAACGGCGGACACCCTGTTTTTTTTGGGTCGTCGGCAAAAGACCCAGCTTAGACCCCGGTTTGTTTGAAGAACTCCTGGAGCGGGTGCTCAGTCTCTGGTCAGTGGACAGCTTATGCTCCGTGTAGGGCGGCAGTCATGGTTGCATGATCTCCGTCGCAGTCCCGGCATCACGCGGTAGTGCCGGGATGGTCTTGAAATGCCGCCAATGGCTGGCATTTTCAGTATATGATTGATCGGCGTGGCTTCGATGCTCTGGCCCCACTCTGGCAACACGATCGGTCTCGGTAGCTACCCGGATCATGTCATGGAGAGAATCGGTCGCATCAGCCCTTCTGCTCCTTGACAGGCAAGGATCCACGGGGCATTTTGAAAAAAGACAGGACTGAATGCTCTGAAAAAGAACCCAGGACCAAGACGGAGTGGGAACGGCACAGTCTCTGGGGGCACGAGGAGATACGATGTCAACGAATCTTGATCAACTTTACGAGGAAGCCCTAAAGCTTCCGGATGAATCCAAGGCCGTATTGGCAGAACGTATTGTTGAATACCTGGAAACGAGCGTTCCTCCGGATCTGGAACGTGTTCATCTCGACACCATAAGACGACGTCGGGACGAAATGAAGAAAGGAATGGTGGAGCCCATCGACGGTCGTGAGGCTTCGTTATCGGCGCACAGGATCATCAATAAGTGAAGCACTCTTTCCATCCTGAGGCGCTTGAAGAATACCTTGGTGCTGTTGCCTATTATGCTGACATCAGTCCTCGGCTGGCGGAGTCTTTTATCAACGCCTTCGAGTCCGGCGTCGAAGAAATCCTCACCTATCCTGGTGCTTGGCAGATCGTTGAAGAAGATGTGCGACGCTACCTCATCAAG
>JBKQRG010000383.1:0-21467 GCA_052144015.1 Desulfomonilaceae bacterium | reverse complement strand
ATAAACCTATGTAGGATTGGAAAGCTTCGAATCCAAATGTTTCATAAAACGAGTTCCAATTCAATATCAGGAAAGTAAGGTAAAATCCCGCAAGCATGCTCAGTTGCGCAATGACATAAGATTTCATGATGTGTTTAAGTTTATAATGTCCTATTTCGTGCGCGAGTATGGAAAGAATTTCATCATGGCCATGAGACTGAATTAAAGTATCAAAAAGGACCACGCGCTTGGTTTTCCCCAGCCCGGTAAAATATGCATTTGAGTGGGTGCTCCGCCTGCCCGCATCCATCTGAAATATTCCACTGGTCTTCATACCGAGATTTTTTGCCAGTGCATTTACTTCATCCGCGAGCACTTGATCTTTTAAGCGTTCAAATTTATTAAAAATCGGAGCAATGACTATCGGATACAAAACAACTAGGACAAGTTGCACAAAGGCAACTATCGCAAAGCCCCAAAACCACCAGTAATTGGGGAAAGCTTGAATAATCCACAACAGGGGCGCCAAAATAGCTACGAGCAAAACTATTGATATTATTCCGCTCTTTATATTATCAATTATCCATGTTTTAGTGTCAGACTTATTGAATCCATATTTTTCTTCAATGACAAAGGTTTCATAGAAATCGAAAGGTAAATCTAAAATAAAAAAGATCGAACCAAACAACAGGAAAAAAATAACCCCAGGCCATACGTAACCGACGACCACATGCATTCCACAATCATTAAGTACTAGAAAAAATCCTGATAAGATAAATGCCAGGAGTAAAATGTCCGAAATTATTTTTCTAGTCTGAAATAGGCGGCTGCGATCGATAGTATAACTGTCCATCTTGGACAAATTGTCTTGGTCGACGAAACCCTCAAATGCCGCGGGAATCTCCTTTCCCGCATCCGCCAGATGCCTGCGATTCAATTGATCCAACCAGAGTGAGAAAACCATCTGGAATAAGTAGACAGCTACAAAGAGAACGGAAATGTAATTAAATTCCAATGTAATCTTTACCCCGGCTACTCTCGATCAAATTTTCGACTTTAACCATTTATGGACTGGAGCGAGCGATCGTCTCAATCGGCGAAATCGCCTTCAGGTCCCTTGTCCCTCGTCAACTTCTCGGCTCTTTTAAGTACTTTTTCCTCGGTCCACTCTGCCGGATCCTCTATTCGTGAAACTTTCGAGCCCAAGTCATATGATCCTGCTCTCAATATTTCACCGATTGCTAATGGAGCAGTATCTCCGGAATTAAAAACATTGACTATCATGTTGTGTACAAAGTCTTCTACAGCCTGGATCATTCTCTCCCGCTCTTCGCGGGGCCGGCCCAGTAGCTTATTCTCGAATGGGAGGTTTAACCACTTATAGTTGCCGCCTTTCCAGCCTTTTTCTCCAGCATAAGCAACCATCTCGTTCCAGATTTCGTCTGACATGCCTACATCGGGCATTTTGATGAAATCACCGTTCTTATCTTGAATCGCATTTCCGTATTCATTAACCTGGAGCCCCCAGGAAACCATCTGGAGTGCGGTAGCAACATTAGCTTTCGTGGTGTGCGTCTTCTTAGCAATCTCCTTGAGGCGCTCGTAGCTGTTGCCGGAAGTCCCATGCTGGGCGCCTGATACCTTATACTTCTCCAGCGATTTATGAATTTCTGCAGTAAGTTCGACCTGAATACCCGCGTCACTTGCTTCAATGCCGTGGGTAGTGCCATTGTTGAGAGCAATCCAATCCGGAAAAATGCTATGAGCGTTCAGACCCTGAATAAGGAAAACGGCCTCATCAACGGTTGATAGGCCTTCCTTCCCTTTGATTTCGCCGACTTCTGTCTCGTATCCAACCCACGTAGGAATATATTTATTCAATGCTATGTTGGTGAGAAGATTTTCCGCATCCGGCAGATGAGAAGCGTCAATAGCAATGGAAGTAATACCTGCATCAAACATGCTGGGAATTTCTACTTTGCCAGTGTTTCTATCCTTTTCCCCCTTGATCCCATAATGATCCGCATGGATTGCCACGGGCACAGTCACTCCCAATTCATTGCAAACACTATCGACGTATGTAGCCATATTCCATAAATTGACTGCGCAATATGCTGCCGCCCCACCTTCTGATTTTGCGATTTCGATAATTATAGCGGCATTAGCTTTTTGCGCGGCTCTGAGCGCGCCTCTTATGGCAAAAGAATTTCTAACGCTTGCAGCCATAGCAATTGCTTGGCCTTTGGCCAACATAGCTCGGTCAATCACTTTCCCGCTCACTAGGAGAGCGCGGGAATTGGGAAAGAGTTTTACTACATTTGGCGGCCTACCTATTTTGAGAGCCTTCTCGAAATCTCCGCTTGACCCGGCCTTTTGAGCCTCCATGGTTTCCCTCCATTAACTTCATGATCAAAGATGGCGCACACGCGGTAGAAGGAACATAACATCAGAACAAATTACTGCATCCGATATTTCGTCCCCAAACCTTTAGTATAACTCGCGAGTGAAGTTTTCGAAACGGGGAAAAAGAATTAATTGTTCACATTTGAAGTTTGCGAACCACCAGCAACGTTTTTGGCATTTCGTGGCGGTTGAAGATGTGCCGGTGGATACCCGTAAGCTCTCAAAATTCTCAGATCGTATTCAATCTGTTCGACTCTGGTAGGCGGCTTTCTTAGCGCGCATCGAACAGCGCCGAGATGCAAAGGCCTAAAGGCCTCCGGATCTTTAACAACATAAATCGTATTATCAAAATCGAATTCGAATCTCTTGATCCACCACAATGTTCCATTATGCAGTTCAAGCTTTAAATAAGGCGTTTTATCATCTTCACGGAATCGCACATACGCTGTTGCGAAAATGCTTTTTAGATCGATGCTATCCAAAGCTTCATACGGGGTTCCTGCCATCGAATCTTGAAGCAACCACGCAACAACTCCCATAGCGGACAAGAACACCACCGAAATTATTGCGGCTACGACGTATATTTCATATCGTTTGAGTGATGCCGCGAGTCTTCGCCTCATCCTGATTCCGCCTGAGACCTGGAGCTTGTAGTTATTTTTCCGGATTCCGAATCGTATTTATGCAAAATTGTGCTGCCGGTGAAATATGCTTGGCCCGTGAACGCAGTTCTTTCCTTATCTTTTGTTTTAAGTTGCAACATGACTTGGGCAGGTATTTGAACCGCAGTTTTTCGTCCATCCGGAGTTCTCAGGTAGGCATCCCTATTATTTCCTGAGACCTCGGCATCGAAATAGTAATGCTGCCGAGCGAAAAACTCCTCCTGGGTTCGTGCTGCCAGCATAAGAACTTTGGCCGCCTGTTCACTCATCCTTCGTTCCTGATAAGAATCAAGCAGAAAAAAATAAACTGCTGATAATCCTGCTACAACCAGCACCGCCCAGACCATCTCCAATAAAGTAAAACCTCGACTAAACTTTAACAGCTTCATTGAGAATCTCCACAGCTATCTTGCCGAAAAATAACCGGCAATACGGCACCCGAGCTTACAGCGACATGACTTATGTTAAGCCATACGCTGTTGTCACAATATAGCCGAGCCGAAGAGCTGTGTCAATACTTAAATAAATAGATTCAGATGGTTATGACGCCATTATAAGCTAAAATAGCTTCTCCAGTCATAAATACTGGATACTCCGCATTTTTCCATTCTATTTCCAGATCGCCTCCCGGCAGCTGCACTATTGCCGACTGGCCTACGCGATCTTTGAGCACAGCTGCCACCATCGCCGCGCATGCACCGGTTCCGCAAGCGAGAGTTTCTCCACTGCCCCGCTCCCAAACTCGCATAACTATGCGTCCTCGATTTGCTACAGTTATAAACTCAACATTCGTTCTTGCAGGAAAAAGAGAATTTCTTTCAATCACAGGACCGAATTCTCTTGCGAGTGAATCCAGGTCTTCTTCAGTAATGATTACGCAATGCGGGTTCCCCATGGACAATATTGCAGCCGAGAATGTGCGGCCGCCAGCTTCGACAGGATAGTCTGTTATAGGCAAATTATCAGTGTGAATATTTACCGGGATTTGCTGGGGATTAAAAATCGGTTTGCCCATATCAACTCGTACCTGGACGATCTTTCCGTCCGAACCGGCAAACAACTCTACAACCTTGATTCCCGAACGAGTTTCAATGGTCAGGGTTATTTTGGTAGTATATCCATTATCGTAAACATATTTGGCTAAACAGCGGATTCCGTTCCCGCACATCTCTGCGATAGAGCCGTCCGCGTTGACATAATCCATAAAGAAATCCGCCACGGAAGACTTTCTGATGACAATAACGCCATCAGCCCCAATCCCTGCGCGACGGTGACAAATACTCCGTACCTGTTCAGGAGATAAGTTTATGGCCCTATCAAAATCATGAAAGACCACGAAATCATTCATCGCGCCGTGCATTTTCTGAAATCTAACTTCCATCGCTTGAACGTAAGCGATTTAGTTAAATTTGGCAAGGAATCAAGATTCAGAATCTTGCATATTGTGAGATGTATACAAGGATGAGATAATTCTAAGGAAGCCTCCGACTTAATCGTTGCAAGTTCAATTAGTCGACATAAAATGAAGTACGTAATATTTTTAGCCATTGTTATAATTGTTTTGCTCATAATACGAGAAGTGATTACCGCTGCAAGAACTTACGGAAAAGGCATCTCTTTACGCGAAAAATGGAGAGATTTGGGAGGCCGTATTCACATAATCGTAGGGATATTATCTGCACTCATAATCATTACTTATACACTGAGAATTTTGTTTCACGCAATAACAGGCCGATAATTCAAAACATCTATAGCCTGCCCCGCTTCGGTTCTACTAAGCGTAAATAGTTTAGTGGAATGATCCTGTGAGAATGTTCGTCAACTCGACTGTGTTAAGCCATTCAGAGACTTCTTGTTCACAGCGGGGACATCTAGCAAACGGGGTGGCGGCAGAGTAGCCGCAATGCGGGCAAGTTCGCGTAGAATCTTTATGTGTGGGAGCTGAGGATTGTTTTAGAGCTCTCTTATTGAAATAAGCCTTTGTGGCAAGACCCGCCTCTATAAGTTTTGAGAATATGTCTTGAAGACCACTATATGAAATAGCATATTTTTTCATCAATTCCGTGTCAGAAGAACCGGCTTTTAGATCAGCCATTATCGCCTTAGCACTAATTTTCTTTACCGGCTTTTCTTCAGCCACTTTCTGACCGCTGCCTCTCTGCCTCTTTGTAAAGTCCCTTATTTTGTTCGGACTCAGTCCTTTAATGCATTATTGAGCCCCCAAGGGGTCTTAAGGAGGCCCTCTGTATTACTATTCCCAGAGGGCCACGAAAATTGTTTCGTAATTGGTTAATCCATGGACACTGAATGGCAAGTCCTTAAACGATTTCCAGAGCGCACGCCATGGAGACCCCGCCTCCTCCGCATAAGGTAGCCAAGCCAATCGTTTTATTCCGTTTTTTCATTGCATAAATAAGGCTGGTCATCAATCTGGCCCCTGTGGCGCCTACGGGGTGTCCCAAACCTATTCCAGAGCCATTCACATTCGTGATTTCACGATTGAGTTTCAGCTCTCTCTCGCAACCAAGATACTGGGCCGCGAAAGCCTCATTGAGTTCGATCAGTTCAAAATCGCTAATAGCCATGCCGGATCTCTTAAGTAGATCCTTAACCGCGGGCACAGGACTCAATCCCATCAAAGTAGGATCACATGCGCCCATTCCAACCGCTTTGATCCGGGCGAGCGGAGGGATTCCTTCGCTCTTGGCTCGTTCCTCTGACATTATGACGAGGGCGCAGGCTCCATCATTTATGCCACTGGCATTTCCAGCCGTGACTGTGCCGGTCTTAGGAATAAACACGGGTGCCAGCCTCGCCAAGGCATCCATGGTTAGCCCGGGTCGGAAGTGTTCGTCTCGGGTAAAAGCCTTAGGTTCTCCCTTCTTCTGGGGAACCATCACTGGCACAATTTCATCAGCGAAAGAACCGTCATTAGTTGCTCTCTCAACGTTATTATGGCTCCGCAAAGCTATTTCGTCCTGCTCTTGCCGTGTTATGCCGAGCTTATGCGCAACGAATTCGGCTGTATGCCCCATGATGTATGGCTTTCCTCTGAAGAATTCCACAGGTCCATCCTTGGGATAAGGCAAGATGTGGGAACCACAGTGAAGCCCGACCTGCATGGCATCAGTGAGGACCCCGTTGCCCATCCTGAGTCCCCATCGAGCTTTCTCCACTGTGAACGCTACGCCGGACATATGCTCCACGCCCCCGGCAAGGATAATGTCTGCGACACCGGCCTTGATCATGGCTGCGCCGGACAGCGTTGCCTCCATTCCCGATATGCAGACTCTATTTATAGTCACGGCGGGGACACTATCTGGTACACCGGCCATCAACGCTCCGATGCGGGTGACATTCATTGCATCAGCGGGATTCATACAGCAGCCGAATCGTACATCATTTATCACTTCCGGCGAAATCCCGGCGCGCTCAATTGCAGCCTTCATTGGCACAGTTGAAATAGTCGAGGCATGCATGTCTCGCAAGGTTCCCCCGAACGCCCCGATAGGGGTGCGGCATGCGGAAACGATTACCACTTCAGTCATTATTAGTACGCCCTCCTCGCGTATTGCTCGGTACGTGACGAGCTATTTGGTTGAATACAAAATACTAGTTCTGGTCGCGACCTGCACTGGCCGCAATCAGTGGGACGCGTCTCAAGAGGTTGTCTGCACCAAGGCGGTTCCACTGTACGGAACCTTGACGAGAGCTACTTAAGAATTGCCGCTTCTTCTACCGTCAATTTCTTTTCAAAATCATCCCAGAAATCCTGTTCTGACGTCCTCCAGTCCGACCCGAATCTCTTGTTGAATAACAAGCCAACGTGGTCAAGAGCGCTGCTCCATACTGACCGATAATTCAGCTTCAGGACATCTTCTAGGAAAGGCACTAACGAGCCCAGCTTTTCTTTGGGCAGATAGGCTCTGGCCCCGAGCTCGATAGATTTCTTCAAGGCTTCCGGGGTGAAAGCGTGCGCGGTAAGCATGACGACTGGAAACCCCGCGTTTGTGGCTATTTGTAGCAGATCAAAGCCCCTTACGCCCATGATATCCAGGATCACAAGGTCATAAGTGTATGAGACCAGGTACTGCTGAGCCTTTTCAAAAGTCGTGGCACGGTGCAATGTACAGTTGGAAGCCTCGGAGAGTTCTTCCTCAATAATATCAAGAACGTCTTCCTCGTCATCCACCGCCAATATCAGCTTGTCTTGCAATATTTCAGAACTGGCCATTGGTAATCCTCTTCTTTCGGGATTGCCCGGACTCAAATCCCGGCCGTGGTCAGCCCTACCAGAAATAACGGCGTCAATCACTCTTCCTAGTCGCAGGGAAGCGATGACTCTTATTCTCTGCCGACCTTAGTGCATATTTTTCACAACGAGACCGGGACGAACCCATAGACGCTTAATCATGCATACCCATACCTGACTGGGAAGTCAACATTTTCAGCGCGATAAATCAATGGGTGGCACCAAGTTGTTATTGACCTGAACAATTCTAGTAGGATAGGTTGAGGGTTATAGATATTTGATCGACACAAATTAACAGTCGTCTAGGCGGGCGTTGACATTCAAAAGACGCCAAAGGTTCCTGGTATATTTGGAGCCATGAATTCCATATGAGGTTAAAATGCAGCCCAGAAAATATGTTGTAGTCCCCCAGATGGAGGGCAGACTCAAGAATATTCGGAAAATCGCGGGAAATCTTTGGTTTTCGTGGAATGTGCAAGCTGTTGAGCTTTTTGATTATCTGGATGAACAACTTTGGAAAGAAACCAACCATAACCCATTACAGACACTGATTCGACTGTCGAGACAGCGCCTCGATCAAATCCGGCAGGATGAAGGATTCTTAGCTCATGCGGAAAGAGTTTTTCGGCATTTCAAGTCATACATGAATCCCGCTGGAATATACGAATATCATCTTGAATCTCCTATTGATTTCACGACAGCATATTTTTCTTTGGAATTTGGCATCACCGAGAGCCTTCCATTATATTCGGGAGGACTTGGAATTTTGGCAGGAGATCACCTCAAATCGGCCAGTGACCTTAATGTTCCGGTCGTTGGGGTCGGTCTTCTTTATCAGGAAGGCTATTTTCGACAAAGACTCTCGATTGATGGTTGGCAGCAGGAATATTATCCCAGGACGGAAACCGACACTCTGCCGCTGGAAAGGCAACGGGACGCTTCCGGGGGGACTCTCCTTATCGGAGTCGATTTGGCCGGAGAAACCCTATGGTGCCGAGTAATCAAAGTGAATGTGGGCCGCGTGGCCTTGTATCTTCTCGATGCGGATATTCCCGAAAATCCTCCGCGCCTCCGAAATATCACCGCCAAACTGTATGGAGGCGATTCTGAGATGCGGATCTGTCAGGAGATCCTCCTCGGAATTGGGGGATGCCGCGCTCTGGCTGCCATAGGTATTAAACCTGTTGTTTTCCACCTCAATGAGGGTCACGCCGCTTTCACATTGATCGAACGGATGCGCCACTTCGTGGAAGAGCAAGGCTTGTCGATCGAAGAAGCCAGCGAAATGATCGCATGTCAAAGCATCCTCACAATACACACCCCTGTTCCGGCTGGGAACGACGTTTTTGAGCGCGGACTCGTCGAGAAGTATTTTGGACAATTCTGCAGGAATATTGGATTAAATTTCGAGAAATTTCTCGGAATGGGTCGATTGAACCCCTCGGATAGCTCAGAAGGATTCTGCATGACCATCTTGGGCCTGAAAATGACCTCCCGAGCCAATGGCGTGAGTCGCGTCCACTCAGAAGTCGCGAAGAAGATGTGGAGCGATGTTTGGCCGCACGCCGAACCACGGGATGTGCCGATTACTCATCTTACCAACGGAGTTCACATTCCTTCTTACATTTCGCGGGACCTGCTTAGGATCTATGACCGTTACCTGGAACCAGGCTGGACAGAAGACCCTGATAACGAAAAGATTTGGGAGAAAGCGGACAAGATACCCGATACGGAACTTTGGAGAACTCATGAAAGATGCAGGTCAAGATTGGTCTACTTTGTCCGTCGACGCGTCGCTCAACAGCTCAAAGCGCGAGGAGCTTCGCCGGCGGACCAGGAAATTGCCGAACGGATTCTGGATCCGGAAGCGCTAACTATTTGTTTTGCAAGGCGCTTCGCTGCTTATAAAAGACCGACTCTATTGTTCAGAGAGCCTGAAAGATTGGCAAAATTCCTGAACCAAACGGATTTTCCCGCTCAGCTGATATTTGCCGGCAAAGCCCACCCTGCGGACAATGCTGGTAAAGAAATGATCAGGAAAATTATCCAATTAGCCAAACAAGAACCATTCCGCAGCAGAATTGCCTTCATTGAAGATTACGACATAAATGTTTGCCGTTATATGGTTCAAGGGGCTGATGTCTGGCTCAATACTCCAAGAAGGCCAATGGAGGCTTGTGGGACATCCGGGATGAAAGCCGCTGCCAACGGAGCGCTAAATTTGAGTATTCTGGACGGATGGTGGGATGAAGGATACCGCGGAGACAACGGGTGGGCCATTGGAAGGGGTGAGGAATATGACGATTTAGAGTACCAGGATGAAATCGAGAGTCGCGCTTTGTACGATATACTTGAAGAAAGCGTCAAACCCTTGTTTTACGAAAGGGGGGTGGATGACTTGCCCAGGGAATGGATTAGATTAATGAAGCGATCTATACGAACGATATGCCCTTTTTTCAATTCGCACCGAATGGTCTCCCAATACGTTGAGACCTGTTACGTGCCCTCTGCTACCGCCTCCTCAGAACTACAAGAGAATAATTTTGCGGCTCTTAAAAGCATGATGGCCTGGAAGAAAAGCATTCGTGAGGACTGGGATAAAATTGCCATTCGCCGTATTGAAATTCCGGATGAAACTAATGCAATGAAAGGGCGGCAACTCGAAGTAAAGGTGGCTATTGATACGGCAGGTCACAGACCCGATGAACTCAAGGTGGAATTGCTTCACGGTCCCCTAGACCTTCGGGAGAATTTCAAAGAGTGCTGTGTAACGCGGCTTAGCTCGGACATGAAAGAAACCGTTTCAAATGGAGAAATTTTGTTCTCAGGCCTGATTCCATTGACACATACGGGGCTTTACGGTTATCTGGTCCGCTTGACGCCAGAACATCCCAACCTCGCCTTTTCTCATAAATTTGAGCTTGTCCACACCGGATGATTGAGCCTCTGGAGTGATTTCTGAAAACCGAGAAACTAAAGCTATTCGCCGGAAGAAAATAATAAGCAACGCTCTCGGCCATAAATAATTTATGGCCCGAATTGGTTCTGCTATTTTGCTTTCGCGTATCGATTGAAATATAGTCTGCGGGATCGGCAGAACATAGGATCAACTCATAATTTTCCGGAGGCATTATTGCAAGTTCAGGATAAACCGGCGGAAGACTGGACGGACTATTAAAAAGGCTATAGGAGACGGAAGCTGACTAATTCAGAATATGACCAGATAGTTGCGATGGCGGAGTCGGACGGGACACTTGATCTTCAAGAGAAGAAGTTTCTCACTCAGCTTCAGGAAATGCTCGCCAATAAATCTATCGTCAGGGTACCGGATTCAGCCAGCAAATAGATCTGCTCTCAGCAAGCCAATATTGACATACCCATCAAGGAGGCCTCAATGGAAGCACACCGGCAAGACAGGAATCTATTGTGGGAGCCTGTCGAAAGCCGAGAAGATCGCAATTATAAGCTTTTTTCAGTTCACCTGAATAAAAACAAATCGCCTCGTACAGGTCGAATACATGAATTTCAGGTTCTTAAGTCCCCGGACTGGGTAGCGGTAATACCTGTGACGCCGAACAATGAATTGGTCATGGTGAAACAGTATCGGCATGGAATAGAGCAGCTATCTTTGGAGCCGCCGGGAGGCCTGGTAAAAGATGGTCAAACCCCTGAACAGAGTGCGATCGAAGAACTTGAGGAGGAGACGGGATACCGCGCTCAGGCATTCCATCTGCTCGGGTGGATGCATCCCATGCCCGCTATTCTAACAAATCGATTTTACGTTTACTTGGCCGAAAACGCGACTCCCACAGGTAAACTAGATCCTGAAGAAACCGAGGAAATAGAGACGATACTCGTGCCCGTCTCGGAAATAACTGATTACATAAGAACCGGTAAAATCACATGTTCCGTTATGATCGCCGCTTTACACCTATATCTGAATCGCGACGATGATTGAAAATATCTTATGCAATACAAAACAGACATGAGCAAAACCAAACATCAAGACTGGGCTGGCCTTAAATGCAAATGTATGGAGGACAAAAATGGATGTGAAGGTATTTGGTGTGGTGGGAGCCGGTCAAATGGGCAGCGGAATTGCCCACGTGGCCGCAGTCGCTGGTCTTCAGGTGATCATGAATGACATCAAACAGGAGTTCGTAGACCGAGGATTCAAATCAATCGAGGGTAATCTTAGTCGGGCAGTTTCCAAGGGGAAAATGACTGAACAAGAAAGGTCCGAGATTCTAGCAAGAATTAAGGGCAGCACAGATCTCAAAGATTTCAAAGACGCGGATTTTGTGGTTGAAGCGGTCTTGGAAGATCTTGAACTGAAGAAAACGGTATTCAGTACGCTGGACGAAGTAGTGCCGGAGGGTAAAATTTTGGCTAGCAATACTTCGTCGATCTCTATTACAAAACTCGCGTCTCTAACCAAAAGACCGGGCCAATTCATAGGAATGCATTTCATGAACCCGGTTCCTGTCATGAAGCTCGTTGAGGTCATCAAAGGACTGGCTACTGAGAAAGAGACCACTGAATTAACAAATCAGTTGGCAACGAAATTCGGCAAGATTCCGGTGGAAGCTCAAGATTTCCCTGGTTTCCTTTCGAACCGCATTCTCATGCCCATGATTAATGAAGCAATTTTCGCTCTTTTTGAAGGAGTAGGAACACCCGAGGCGATCGACGAAATCATGAAACTGGGAATGAATCATCCGATGGGTCCTCTGACATTGGCAGACTTGATAGGTCTCGATACCTGTCTCGCTATAATGAATGTATTGTACGAAGGTTTCGGAGACCCAAAATACCGAGCTTGCCCCCTTCTCAGGAAGTACGTTGAAGCAGGGTACTTGGGCCGAAAGAGTGGCCGCGGATTCTATGATTACACTGGAAAATGAGCCGTTCAATCATGCAAGACCAGCGGAATTGCGCAAAGATCGATCACGTCAGTTGAACCTTTGCCGGCCGGATAACCGGAAATCCTGCGCTGCTTGCTGCGGGCTTTATAATGTTTCGGACGGCACTCGGCCAACATTGGCTGCAAAGCTTGAAAAACGTACCTCTCTTTTCCGGACCACGTTGAGGACAGTGCCGGCGCTGGAAGCGTACCAATGTTCCATAAGGGATCAAGAGAACGCCTCGACCTTGGACTCGGTAATTCACGTATGCGAATTTACGGGGTTCTTGGACCTCAATCAAAAAATTGTGGGCTGTCTGCTCCACCCTTCCGCTCCGGGTAATGATGAAACCGACCTGAGAGGTCTCTGTTTTTATGGGAGTATGGCGTGCAAATGTTTCTTCTGTCCCGCATGGAGTGAGATTCCTTTATCATATGGTCACATGCTGTTGGACATTTTGGATGACTGGCACATTTACGGCTTAGTCATGACAGATCCCGGTTTCATTCACTCCCTTTTCAGGCTGCTGGAAATGAATCTTGGGAAACCTGTAGCCGCCGAGCATCTGTATAAGATGCCGGCGTTGGATATTTTTAAAAACATGCTTGCGTGGAAAGATTCGTGGCCATTCAACGTGTCTTCCAAAGTTCGCAGAAGCAGATATTACTTCAAGCCCACCGGCTCTGACATATTGCGGACCGAAGCAGAATGCAAGCAGTCCATTTTGGAATCACTGCAATTCACTTTCGGCCTTGATCATATGAGCGCGGATGTCCTGGATTTTATGCAAGAACGAATCGAAGAATTCGTTTGCGCCTACAATTCACCGTGCTAGATAGTCAATCTTATCTTCATAATAACAAAATTAGATAAACTACTTTTGTAATAAATCTAATGTTGAATCCTGAAATTTCTTGACTGCGCGATGGACGTAGTGTATCGTGTGGTCGTTTAATGTTTTCGAATATCAAATTTTTGTGTGAGGGGTCCCGTTAACGAGATCCTGAGGGAGCGTTGTTCCGTTGCGTGACTCGGTGCGCCTATTATTGAAATCAGTTCTCGTGCTAGGCATTGTCTTTACCGCGTCATTGAGTGCGACGGCGTACATGCCGCCTCCGGGTCCGTGCGAATTGGCGCCGATGTATTACGGCCCGCCTGAACCTCCAAAATATGCTGGACCCCCTCCCCCATACATTTGCGGTCAGTGCCCTCCGATAAGATGCTACCCTCGCAAGCTGGTGGGACCGCCTCCGTGTCCTATAATAGTTTGCAATTGTCCGCTTCCGCCGACTCCTGCACCCTACAGGTGCACCGCGCCGCCGCCCTGCCCACCGCCACCCTGTGGGCCGCCCCCTTGCGCACCGCCTGCTTGTGCGCCAACAGCTCGGATAGTTAAATAACCGCCGATCATTTCAGAGTGAAAATTTGACGTCCGAATTTGGTTACTCGATTACCTCTCATTACTTTTGCATGAGTACATCAAAACTATGCAATTCAGGGGAGGGAATCTTTCATAAATGTGCTTCTCAAAAAATTATATAAATCAGTTTGTTCAGCCTAATTTTATCGGTTCTTTCTAGATTATCGTTTGCGCAATCACTGCAGACCCAATTTACTCCGCATCTATACAGCAAATTATCATTATTTTTTGGATAATTATTGAAATATAGTAGTACTGTGTGATAGAATAACTCTTAATAAGCCATAGTCACTTCACTTTTTGTTTCTATTCAATTTGATGGCACACAGTATTGACCCTCAATGGAGGCGCTTCCTATCCATGGCAAGAAAATCATCCAAAGGGGCTCCGGAGATTATTGACAAATCACTTGCACGAGTAGCCAAGCGGGCAGGCGCCCGGGAATCCTTGGCTATCCTGCTTTTCGCTGCTGCCATGTTTCTCTTCATTTGCTTGCTTTCTTACGATTTCCGGGATCCGTCTTTGAACGTCGCTACAACACGATCTTATGTGGCCAATCTTGGCGGATTACTGGGCTCGCACATAGCCGACGCTTTGGTCCAAGCATTTGGTGTGTCATCACTGATAGTCCCGCTCGTCCTGGTCATTTTGTCGCTAAAGCTTGTTCTGCCAGGCCGCAGGACTGTCAGATGGACTGAAATCGGGTGCATGATAGTTTTAATCGGCGTCATCTCTATGAGTACTGAACGTTTTCTGATAGCGCCGGTACTGAAATTCACAGGTTTACATCCCGGCGGAGCGATCGGCAGTTTTTTCCATGTGGTCACATCAACATTTCTTGGGAGTGGTGGTGAGCTGCTATTCAGCGCCACAATCATGTGCCTCTGCATTCTCCATATATCCAAAGTTACAGTGCAGCGTGTCGTCAGATTATTCAGTTGGGCGGGCACTTTCTTCACAGCAGTCTTCGCAGCTGGTTGGAGACGACTGAAGACTGCCTGCACTAGTGATGGCAAAAGCCGCTTCACGCACGATCATGATGATTATCTAGGCCCTTATAAAGAAATCGACGCTAGCCATCCGGATTTCAATGAGCTGGGTTCCTCAAGAAATCAACCCTTTGATGATGAAGAAATAGTAAAAATCGCGACACTTGACGCGCCGTGGGAAGAACTTCATAAGGAGCAGGATCAGAGACCGTTCGAGTTGGTTCGGTCTGAGCAGACAAAAGATACTGACGATGCCGTCGCTGCCGCCACGGACAATTTCTCTGCTCGTCGGGCTCTGTCACGATCCGATCGTTCCGCGCGCCAAACCGCATTGTCTAAAAATGCAGTGGCAATCACTGTAAATGAGTTGGAGAAATCTATTGAGCAATATCTCAATGGCAAAACCTCCAACCCGGCTGCCGCAAACAAAAAAGCTTATGCTATGCCTAAAACTGCTGCCCAGAGCAAGTTAATTACTGTCACCCGAAGGGCGGATGAGAATATTTCCAAGACAAACAAACGAGAAGAGCAAGTTTCGGCTGAAGATGACTATAAGTTCCCGCCGATCAACCTGCTCGACAGTCCGTCTTCTTCAGATCGACATGTTGATAAAGATTTACTCGAAAGTAATGCTGCAATTCTTGAACAAAAGCTGGCGGATTTGGGCGTGCGGGGAGAAGTTGTCGCGGTGCATCCGGGGCCGGTCATTACCATGTATGAATTGACACTTGCCCCTGGTGTGCCTTTACGCAAGGTGATTAATACCTCGGACGATCTTGCGATGGCTCTGAAATCAGGCTCCACACGAGTGGTAGCGCCTATTCATGGCAAAGATACGGTAGGCATCGAAGTGCCTAATCTTAACCGGGAGATCGTCTATTTTCGGGAAATTATTGAATCGCCGGTTTTCGCAGATCTCGATGATCCTTTGAAAATGGCAGTCGGTAAAGGCATAGATGGCGAACCGTTTTGCACAAGTCTGGCCAGAATGCCGCACCTGCTAATCGCCGGGGCCACAGGCACAGGTAAGTCAGTGGGTCTGAACAGCCTGATATGCTCTTGGCTTATGTATTGCCATCCGGACGATCTTAAATTGTTGCTTGTGGATCCCAAGAAGCTGGAACTTTCTTATTATCAAGACATCCCGCATCTTATTCACCCGGTTGTGACCGAAGCGGAAACGGTGCCGAAAGTGCTGAGCTGGGCCATCAGGGAAATGGAGCGACGGTACACATTATTAAGCGGGGCCGGCGCTAAGAATGTCGAAAGTTACAATAAGAAGGTTCGTGTAGGTGACATCACGGGAACCGACGAAGGCGTCCCGCCCCGAAAGTTGCCATATATAGTCATTATCGTCGATGAATTGGCTGAACTGATGATGGTGGCGGCCAAAGATATAGAGATATCCATCGCCCGTTTGGCGCAAATGGCGCGAGCATCCGGAATTCACCTCATTCTGGCTACGCAGCGTCCTTCGGTGGATGTCATTACCGGCATTATTAAGGCTAATTTTCCGGCCAGAATGTCCTATCAAGTTTCAGCCAAGCCGGATTCCCGCACAATTCTCGATACGACAGGAGCGGAGCATCTACTAGGTATGGGCGACATGCTGTTCATGCCGCCAGGCGTGTCAAAGTTGATAAGATTGCATGGCGCGTATCTTTCGGAAAACGAAATTAAGCGGATATGCGATTTCATCAAGGCCCAACGGGCGCCGGTTTATCTCCAGGAGATCACCAAACACGTATCTGAAGATGACTCGACTGTGTCCGGCTCGGATTTTATCGATGATCCCAAATATGACGAGGCGGTCGAGCTTGTCACAAGGATCGGCCATGCTTCCATATCGCTGATTCAACGCCATATGCGAATAGGTTATAACCGGGCCGCCAGAATTATCGAGGCCATGGAGACAGAGGGCCTCATCGGACCATCAGATGGCACCAGCCGCCCCAGAGAAGTCCTCGCTAGAGCATTGGATATGGAGCTTGACGGCCCCCGCGAATCTTATGTGAGGGAATAGCTTATGCTATGGGGGTTCTCAAAAATAATCGCGGAAAAGAAAAAGATTTGGTAGCGACGGGCATCTTGGGTGGGACCGTCCCGCGCAGAACGCGGGATTGCCGGTCATCTTTGGGGCGACTCGCCAGTCGCCCCTACAGTATGTCCCACCACTTTGCATCAGCTCCCATCAGTACCGGTTATGTTCTAAAACTGTCGAGAATTACTATATATATTGGTAACAATTCGCGTTTATAAGCCCCCCACCCGACCGGCACGGAGGCCGGTCGCTACCGGCTATGGGTGAACCCGACTTGACCTCGTGCGACGTGAGGCCGGTACCGGCTGTTGTTAGGGCCTGGCCTCCGTGCCGGGCCAACTGAATACCTCCCAAGCATAGCTGAGCGGATCAAAAAGGAACCGCAAGGAATGCCTGACAAAGACGACAAGAAGGCTCCACCGCCTCCTCCGCCCCCGGCCAAAGACGAAATTGTGGCGCCGCCTTTCAAATGGGTGACAAAGGGCGAGAAAGGGAAAGGGGTCGAGCCGGGTATAGATCTTTCAAAAATATCTGAGTGATCCCTTCTTTCGTAACTCCTCAGTTAGAAGCGGCCAAAGACTGTCATTGCGAGCGGAGCGAAGCAATCTCCCAAAGCTTCGGGGATTGCCACGGCCTGACGGCCTCGCAATGACAAATCTGCGCCCCGCGCATACCTTCTTTCTCGAAAAGGTGTAACAAAACATTTCCGATTGGTTCCTTAGGTTCTTTCAGGTGGAGTCTTGTCCGTCTTGCTCCTCATCCGGTAGCAGGTCTTTCAGACTCGACGGATCGGCCAGCCCTTGCAGGATCGCTTCGATGATCATCGAGTCCTCCAAATCGAGGCTTGCACACAACACGTCTGCATTTCGTTCACCCGCGAGAATGCTTCGGATCGCGGCAACCAGATTGGTCCAGCCTCCTTGTTCCCGGCGTGACAGTAGTTCCTCCAGTTGGGTCCGAACCTCCGGCTGCTGCGTCGCCCGTACTGTTCCTATAATCAAATCCGCGTGCTCTCGCAGTTCATGCCGCGTGCCGGCGAAATTGCGTTTCGCGTCGCGAGCGGCCTGCCGATATTCGCGTGCCTTCACTTGCAGTTCCGCCTTGACTTGGCTGTCGGCGGCCGAGTCTGCCTCTTTTTCGAAAATCTTGGCGAGAAGTGTGTAGGTTTTCCAAATTTCGGCAACGCCGGGGTCGAAAATCTTGTTGATGGCAAGCGCCTCCTCCGCCAGTTGCCGCGCCTCGGTCAATCGATCTGGTATAAATTCCGCAGGAGATCGCCAAAATTGGTCAAGGTCATTGCAAGGTGAACTTGGTCGTCAGTTCCGCGGCAAACCTGAATCACTTTCCGATACCACATCTCCGCTGCTTCCGGCTTCCCAGTTTGTTCGCTCAGCATGGCCAACTGGTGCCAGCTCCCAGCGGCACTGTTTTGACCCGAGATCCTGCCGTGCTGTTCTGCGATCCGCGCAGATTCGCGGTAGTGCCTTTCAGCTTCGTCCCACTCCCCCGCTTTCTGAAAGACAATACCAAGCTGATGCCGCACTGTCGACTCGGTCTCGGGTTCGCCAAGTTGCTGGAAGAGCCTCAGAGCGCGCTGGTAACTTTTTGCAGCACCTTTTAGGTTGCCCTCCCGCATCGCCAATGTGCCTAATTGTATCAGAATAACGCCTTGGCTGCGAAGATCGCCCAATTCCTTGTCAATCTCCAGCCCTTCCTCATAAGCCTTCCGCGCGTCCGCGTACCGCCCTTGATTACGCAGCGCATCAGCCAGATCGGTCAGGCATAAACTGCGGTGTCGTTTCACGGAGTCAGTCTGATCAAGCTGCTCGCAGACCGAAATGGCATCCTGGGACCAGTGAGCTGCCATATCAGGCCGTCCGCCGGCTTCGAAGCACCGCCCCAGGCGAAGCAATGTAATGGCTCGCTCGTAACTGGGCTCGGGGCCGAGACCCTCCACCACGGTACGGAAGACCTTCTCGGCCTCCGCCACCCGGCCTTCGCCCAGCAATTTTTCTCCTACCGCCGACTGTGCCAGGTACCATGGCCAAGAGCCCACCTCGCTCGCTGCGGCTTGGATTTTTGCGAGGAGGCCTTCCGACTCCTGCTTGAGACCAAAGAAGTTCAAGAACAGGTTCACGAAGTCCGCAAAATCCACCGCTTCAGCATCAGCCGCGTCCAGGGCCGCGTGCACAGCGTGCAGAATGTTGGGCATCTCTAGCCAAACAATGGCCCTTGCCGCGTGCGGATTTTTATCGTCTTCATGATAAAGGTAGCCGGCGAGACCACGACACCGTTGTCGATGGGCCAGAATCAGCTCGGCCTGCTGGTCTTTGCTGAGTTGCTCCCAGAGCATCGGGGCTAGGGTGGGATGAAACCGGAGGAAGGGGGGTTCGAGACCCGGCAATTTCTCGACCTCGATGAGCGCCGCGGCCTCCAACTGCTGCCGGAGCGCAGGCCAGACATCTTCGCTGATCTCAGTGATTTCCAGCAGGATGGGCTCCCACGCTCCGCCCTGGAACACGCCCAGCCGCGGGAGCATTTGCGCCGCGGCTTCATCCAATTGGTCGAGTGAGAGCTGTAATGATGCCACTAGTTCGGGGAGGGTGGCATCCGTGGCCATAGATGAGGCCGCTGTCCTCCGAGCAGCGAGCAAATGCTCCAACCGCGGGCCCAGTTCGGCTGGACGGCGGGTCTTGAGTTGCTGCGCCAGCACGCGTATGGAGAGTGGATGAAATTTCACTTTGTCAAACAAGGCGTTGAGTTCATAGCGTTGGGGCGGCGGCACACTAGGCGCCGGTGGGAGCTTTATCAAATGTGTGTACCATTCCAAAGCGTCCCTGGGAGCTTTAAGACTTCCTAATCCGGCCAGGCTGATGCGGCGATGAACTATCGAGCCCTCCACCTGATAATCCGGATGGCCGAAGTCCGGCTTTCGGGTGGTACAAAGAACGCGTGAACCGTCAGCCTTGGACCACGTCACGGCCGCGTCGAGTAATTCCCTCAGCGCCTGGTCCCTTAAGGCTTCCAGATTGTCCAGGATCACCAGCGTGGGGGTCTTTTTGAGCACTTTTACAGCGGCTTCGGCATCGATCAAGGTCTCGCCCAATACCGAACCGATGGCGCTCACAGCCACCGCCACCGAATCTCGGCTCTGTACACGGGCGTAATACACAATCACGGCTTGTTTAAACATCCCGGTCCGCGTGAGCCAGCGGCCGGCTTCCTCTGCCAGAGCTGTCTTACCCTGGCCGCCAAATCCCGTGATGGTAATCCGCCGGGTCTTGTCCGAGAACCACTTCTCGATGTTCCACAACTCACGACGACGACCAAAGAACCCGGATTCGGGAGGCGCCGGGAGGTTTGTACATGGCTGCTGCGCTGTTGCTTCTTGCTCTTCGTCTTCTGACTTTGTCAGCAAGGGCACGTCTTCGCCGCTCTGGTAGAGCGCGGGAAGAAACCAGTCGTGCAGCTCCAGTGATATTCGCTTCGGCCCCCGCTGGACTTCATATTTCTCCGGGTTGTTGACCAGATAACGCCGCGCGTTGTCCAGGGACTCACCGATGGCACGGCCACGCGAGAGATCTTTGTAGAACTGTCCGAATAGCATCCGCGTGGTTGATACCAGCACCGAATGGGTCATGGCCAACACCGCGGGGATACCCGCCGCGGTGAGCCGCGCGGCCACACTGCTCATCGGGTCATAGTGCTCGCCATGCGCTGCTGTCTGGCACGCGGAGAGAATGATCAGCGGTACATTGTGGCGATGAAGGTTGTCGCCAAGTTGCTGGGCTGAAACCGACTTGGATGTTCCGTCGGGTTTTTCGAAAAGAAGATAGCCCATCTCGGCGCCGCTGTCGCGGTCAAACACGCCGTGACCGTCAAAGTGGACAATGTCAACCGGCGTTTGTCTATCATCTTCCAGCCGCTCCACAAGCGCGTCAATGGTCGCGGGACGAAGGAATTCCCAAGTGAAGCGGCCCGCTGCGTGTTGGTCTAGCGCATCCAGCACCGCTCCCGCATCAGCGCGAGGATCCAGGAAGCCCGCGCCTTCCGGACGACTGACCACAAAGAGCAGATGCAGTCGCTCACGGGGCGTAACCTTGAACGCGGGCACCCCTCCGGTAGCCCCTGGTACTCCGCGGCGGATACTGATGCGCGGATTTTCGTGGAACAGGAACACGCCGCCCTTCTTTGAATCGTGGAGGAGTTCCCACGGTATGGAAAGGATTGCTGCGTCCTCAGCTCTGATGGTGAGTAAACGCGCCCCTTTTCTTTTGTCTTGAAAGGAGTTGAAAAGACGGGCAGCGGCACTGTCGCTGAACACAGCATCAAAGAGCGCCTTGCCCCAGACAGGCAGTTGGGCCTCGATGCGTCGAGCCTCAATGTCGTCAGGTTCGTCGCTCCAGTGGGAACCATAGACTTCGAGGTACCATTGGATATCCTTTCCGTCTTTGACCGTGAGCGGGTTCGTAAACGCCAGCGTCCCAGATTGTTCACCCTGAAAGTGGACGGTAACGTGGTCCTTGTCCGGGAAGGCAACATTAAGCTCGACGCTCATGATTCTCCCTACAAGCTCTTAGTTGAACTTTCAAAGATTTCTGTGGAATTCATGGCCTTGCGATGACAATTTTGGCCCGGAATTTTTCAATGTCAAAGAAATTATTTCTCACATCGTAATATTCACTTGCTTGGCGGAAATGGCAAGCACATGGCTACGGTTATGTTATCGCGAGCGAAGAGAAGCAATCTCTAGGTTTGGGGGATTGCTTCGTCGTTTCACTCCTCGCAATGACAAATCCACGCCCCTCCTAACTGAG
>JBKQRG010000382.1:0-17752 GCA_052144015.1 Desulfomonilaceae bacterium | reverse complement strand
CCTGCCTCCCTGTAAATTTGTTCTTCGAATGGGAAAATAGTCATGATTCTGTCTACGCGAGCAGCGATCTTGCGAATTCTGCCCTTTCTCCATGCCCAGATCTGAGGACTTATATAATAATAAACCGGCAGCCCGGCCTTCTTGGCAACTCGGCAGAGTCGCAGATTCACGTCCGGAAAATCCACAGGTACGAAAAGATCATATTTTCCGCTTCTTATCTCCTTTTTCATGTCCCGGTACGCGGAAAAAATATTCCGAACCTTGCGGAAGCCCTCGCTGAGTCCAATGGTATTGATATCTCGGTAATGGTGAAGAAGCTCCATTCCAGCTTGGACTAGCTTATCGCCTCCAATCCCCGCGACGTGAATGCCGGGAGACAACTGCCTTAATTGCCGGACAAGGCCCGCTGCATGGTAGTCACCCGACGCTTCTCCAGCCAAAATCAATACGGAAGGTGCGCTCATGAATTCCCTTCTATGGTGAGGGCTCGCGCGAAAGCGCTCAGAGTTGCGGTCGAAAGAAATACGGAAGAGTCATTTATGATCTTGTAATCCCTGATTTTTATCGAAGCGACAAATAGAGTATCGAACGTAACTTTTTAACATAGCAAATTTCTTTTTGCCTTGACAACTAAAATTTATGTGATATGCATTGCGCCGCAAAAAACAGATTATACCACTTGCAGATGCGCTCCGGATGCTGATTCATGAAAGTTATTCCGGTAAAAACTTCGCCCCAAGTGACCTCGCTAATTCAAGGAGTATATGATGAAGCTGGGCCTATGTGAGAAATGCAAGAAACCCACCGACGCCTGTTATGAAATAAGAAGCAATAAAGTGTTCCTGGTCAAGTTCTGCCCGGAATGCGGCAGAACGGCATCTCTAGTCACCAAGGATGCCCGGAAGTGGCGCTGGAAAAGAGAAATCGCCGATTATCATGAACCTTCGATGGCAGCCTGCTCGATGGATTGTGGCTCCTGTGACCATCAGTCCCACACTAGCCCCAGCACAGTAGCTGTAGATGTTACCAATTTGTGCAATCAGAATTGTCCGATTTGTCTTGCTTACGTGGATGCGATGGGATTTTTGTACCGCCCGCCTGTCGAATATTTTGACAAAATTTTCCGGCATTTCCTAAATAACGACCCAAAACCCAACATGTGTTTTTTTGGCGGAGAACCGACTGTGCATCCTGATTTCCTGGAAATTGTCCGGCTGGCCCGTTCCTATGGTTTCCAGGTGCAATTGTTTACGAACGGCATCAGGTTGGCTGACAAGAAATACTGTCGTGATCTTTGTGCCTTGGGCGTACAGATAAATTTCGGTTTTGACGGCACTGAACCCGAAATCTATCGCACACTGCGGGGTGACGAATCTCTCGCGGTGAAGAAAAAGGCGTTCGAGAATGTGATTGAATGCGGAGTAAACAAACTTGCAGTAATCACTACCGTGGCTGTCGGAGTCAATGATGCGAATATGACGGACATACTCAATTTCATTCACGATTACAGGGATCACGTCTCAGTCTGGGCCTTCGTTCCACTGACTCCTTGCTGGGAGCCGGGCAAAGTGAAGCTGGAACCCACAACCACGGAATGTGTGGAGACCATTTTCGAGAAAACGATACCCGATATCGAATTCGTTTCCACGGGCCTAATGAAATTCGAGGTTCTTTCACGGTTCTTCGGAAAACAGACTCTGGGAGGGTCACATCCGAACTGCGAGAGCGCGACGCTGCTGGTATCCAACGGCGTGAATTACAGTCCGATTTCCACGTATCTGACCATTCCTTTATCGGATCTATTGGTTCGTTTACGACAATTAGACCGCTCTCGCGCGGCCGCGGCTGCTCTGGTCCCGGCATCAGGATTTCGGAGAGCTCTATTCAATGCAGTCACGTTCGTTAAGACGGCCCTATTATTAGGCAAAGCCTTGCAGTTCAGGAAGATATTCGGCCCGCACAGTTTGACCAACGGCTTCATGGCTCTGATGGATCTCTTTCGTGGAAAGAAAATCGATGCAATACTCAGTGAAAGAACAAGTTTCAAACACGTGCTGACACTGATGACCATACCATATGAAGATAAGGGCGGACTCGAAGATGCTAGATTGCACGACTGTCCGGCCGTGTTCGCCTACGAGGATATAGATACCGGCAAGATACGAACGACTGCATTTTGTTCGTGGCAAACGGTGAAGGATGAGGCCTGCCGAAGAATTCAGGATCATTATGAAAAACAATCGCCCAGCCGGAGGCAGGTGGAACGTGCATGATCATGACACATGCATGAGCATGACACGTGCATGCGCATGACAGGTCTGAGATAGCAGAGGAAATACACCGCGCCGCAAAAACTCCTGCCGGACGCTGCTTTAGTAATCCCTCAGTTACGCCGGGTGTGGATTTGTCATTGCGAGGCCGTCAGGCCGTGGCAATCTCAAGATTTGCTCCAGTCATGCATGAAAGTAGAGATTGCTTCGCTTCGCTCGCAATGACAGTCTTTGGCCAAGCCAGCCTTAGGTTTGACTGATCGTCGGTTTGCCGTATAAAATAATCATAATCTTTCAATTAATCGACAGAAGAATACGTTGCCTCTCGTCAGTGTAATTATTCCCAGTTATAATCGGGCCCATTTCTTGGAGCGAGCGATCAAATCTGTTCTCGGGCAGACATTTACGGATTTTGAATTGATCATCGTGGATGACGGTTCGAATGATTCCACTCCGGATCTGTTGAAGAAATTTCAAGACCGGCTAACAGGGATACATCAGGAGCACGCAGGTGTGTCCGCTGCACGCAATGCCGGAATTCAGCATTCCAGGGGTCAGCTTTTGGCTTTTTTGGATTCAGACGATGAATGGTATCCTGACAAGCTGAACCGACAGGTCCGGAAATATAATGAAAAAACCCCATTTTTCATATGTCATACGGACGAAGCGTGGTTTCGTAACGGGAAAGAGGTGCGGCAGAAGAAAATCCATGCTAAGCAGGGCGGCCGGTTTTTTGAAAGAGCATTGGAAAGATGCCTGATCAGCCCTTCGTCAGTAATTATTGCCCGATCATTATTTGATCGAATCGGATACTTTGACGAGACCTTGCCGGCTGCTGAGGATTACGATCTTTGGCTTAGAATTACAGCATATTATGAAGTAGAATTCATTCCTGAACGCCTGATCATTAAACACGGTGGCAGTCCCGACCAACTTTCCGAAACAATCCCTGCGATCGATCGCTTCAGAATTCAGGCTATATTGAAGATTCTTGGCGATCCCGGGTTGAAATCCGATTACCGGCGGGCGGCAATACTTGAACTGATTCGTAAGTGTCATATCGTCGCTTTAGGTTGTAAGAAAAAAGGAAAAATCCAAGAAGCGGAGCATTATATTGAATTGGCTCGAAAATACGACCTCTCGCACACTGGACCCGCAGAAAATCGACTTAGCGGATGAGACATATTATGTCCCATGCTTTTCAGGTCCAGAATCCCTAGTGAACTCAATCGAACGGGTGGGGATAATCAATAAACCGGTGGTGCAGGAAAAATCGACCGGCGGTTTAATCCCTGTTCTCGGGAGACGTCGGCTTAAAGCCGCATCAGAATTTGGTATGGCATCAGTTGAATCCAGCGTGGTTCCCGCCTCGATGCCGGAAGAAGATGGCTTTCGCATAGCGTTCTGGGACAATGTTCACCGGCTATCTGATCCGGCGTGCGTCGCTGTTGTCGTGAAAAGGCTGCTGGAGCTATTTTCTCGGGAGTCTATGGCAAAAGAATTCCTTCCTGTTCTTGGCGTCCCACCACGCGGACCGCGGCTGGAACATCTAAAAGCATTGGGTGGTCTCGAAGAAACTATATTGCAAGCGCTGTCTTTGGGACATATTTACGAAAAGACGGCTCTTCTGCTATCCGAGCTACAGCCTCAGGAAAGAATGGGTCTATTCGCATTCAGTGAAGAGCTTGGATTAAATGCCAACAAGAAAGCAGAAATAATAGAGCGACTCATAGACCTCTCTGTTTTTTATGCAAGGCCGGTTCTCGAATTCATTGAAACCAAGGAAGCGCAGGCGGTGCTGGCGGATCAGGGCATTCCAGTGCCGGAGCGAGCTAGTCGTTTTCGAGACTTCTTGCGGTCATGCAAATTCCCTGAATTAGCAAATAAAGAGGTTGAATTCCGCAGGTGGTGTGAAACTCTCCCGCGATCTGATAGGTTATCCGTGCGCCCGTCACGTTCCTTCGAGACCGAGCAGTGCATAATTGAAATTAGAGCAGAATCCAGGAATCGTGCTGAGGAATTGATCGATAGTATTAAGGACAAATTATAGCGCTGACTCTGAAAAATTATGAAATTTGTTGTTGAAGAGATATGGATTGATGAAGACGCCCGTGATGAGGCGTTAACAGCCAGAATTGTGGGCAAGCTTCCGTCGGCAAAACTCTTTAAAGGCAGTGACTGCAAGGATAGGCTGCGGGAGCTCAATTTAGACTCTGATCCATTGGCACGGGGCAAGAAGATACTCAGGCTCATGAAACACAAAGGTGCATTTGTGAAGCCTTGCCCAGGCACGCCAAATTACATCTGTTGCGGGCTGGAAATTCTCCACATAGGCCAGGGTTGCCCGATGGACTGCCGATATTGTGCGCTTCAGGTTTATTTCAACCGGCCCGTGCTTGAAATTTTCGTAAATATAGATGACATGATGCATGCAGTTGAGAATTATCTGGCGCAAGATCCTCGGCGATTTCACCGAATTTGTACCGGAGAATTCACCGATTCTCTGGCTTTGGATGCGCTAACGGGGCTTTCTTCACGGCTGGTTGATTTCTTTGCCAAGCAGAATAATGCATCGCTTGAAATTAAAACTAAGACCGATTCGATAGAACCACTTTTGGACCGAGACCCCGGCGGACGAGTAATATTGAGTTTTTCCGTCAATGCTGCCCCAGTTGTGAGCCAAGAGGAGAAGAGGGCCGCTCCGCTCGAGAAAAGACTCGCTTCCGCTGCTCTGGCCGAGCGATCAGGTTATGGCATCGGATTTCATTTCGATCCTATTATCCCGATTCCTGGCTGGGAACCGGAATACTGCCGGACCGTGGATCGAATATTTGATCATGTGAAGTCGTCTTCGGTGGTCTGGATCTCTCTAGGTGTCTTGAGATTTGTGCCCGAATTGAAACGCATCGCTGGATATCGATTTGGTCCGATCAGATATTTCCATGATGGCTTTCTTACCGGACTCGACGGGAAGAGTCGATTACAGGCGGATCGCCGCATTGAGATTTATCGTCGGATAATCGACAGGATCAGACACCATGCTCCGGAAGCTGCCGTATACTTTTGCATGGAATCCGAATATGTTTGGGAAAAAGCCCTCGGCATGGAAATGCACTCAGATGATAATTTGGTCTCTTATTTGGACAATGCTGCAAAGAGAATTCAGTGCGACAGGTTAACTTATGATTAACAAGAAGCTTTCATGGAACACACATTATTTGATAACCCGTGCTGCTGTGCGAGATTGCGCGGCAGCAGGCTTAACTGATTTAGCAAGAATCATGAGCCTTGAAGAGTTCCTTGCCCTGGCAGGAGAAGACCTGCAGGATGTGATTGCCGCCAATTTACGTTTGCCTGGTGAGCAAACCCACGGCGGAGATAAGGTCACAATAGCAACTCCCGGTGACCTGCTGATTGCCCTGAAACTCAATCCGAAGACTACGATTCCATACGTGCGAGCCATTGAACCTGAGCAAACGCGTGGTCTCAACGGGCATGACATGTCTCGATCCGGACCTCCCGCTCTTTCATATGAGCAGACGACGGAACAAGAGCAGATGAGAGTCAGCGAGATTTTCGCAACTTTTTCCGATGAACCGGATTGGGGCATGGATCAGGAGCTATACAACATCGAGAATTACCCATATGGTCATGCCCCGTTTGGCATTGGAACCGGCCTGAGTTCCCAGGCGGCATTTCACATGGCCTTTTTCCACGAGAATCCTGTGCTGGCTCGGATTTTTCCCGATCTACGAATCACTTTCCTGGGACAAAGGGTGCGGCTCTTTTTAGAATTGGCTCGATTCGCAATTTGCCGGGGAGCGCCTTACTGGGGATGGAGATTCGCTGCTTGGGCTGCCCACTATCTGCAGGACGTGACACAACCGTACCATGCTCGCGCTTTACCATTCCCGTTGCCGAGAATCTTGTGGGGAGTTTTCCGAGGATTGGTTTCCCGTGGTTCATCATCCTCCAAAAATTACCTGGTGAATCGGCATCACATCTTCGAAGCTATGGCTCATTACATTATGAATGAGGCGGTAAAGGATCACTCGGTTCACCCTTGCTTCTCCGCATTGGAAAAGAGAGGCGATTACTCTGGTTCCACGCTTGATCAAGTGATACGAAGCTCGTCAAAAATAGCGGCTGATCTTGCAGTGGCGGTGAATCGAACATTCGAAGAAGTACTTAAGGACTCTCGGATCGATGATCCGGAATACTCAGTGCTCGAAGGAGAAGAATATCGGATTGAAGAGAAGATCGCCGAGGCTTCAGCCGAGAGACCCGAGCTGTTTCATCGACTCATAACGCTGATGTGCGCCTGCCTGGAGGAAACCGGCATGGTGACCAGGTATGTTGTCTGGGCAATGACAAGAAATTGATTTTATTGGCCCGGCACGGACGCTGGGCCCAGAAATGCGGGAGAACCCGCTTGAGAGTGGAGAAAGATCCGGGAAACCCGCTTCTTATTAATAACATTTGATCTCTTGTCTTCTTGAGAAGAAGTGCATGGAGAAGCTCTCTAAGCTACTAATGTTGTAAGTGAAACAGTATCAGCCTGATTTTGGTTGCCGCCGAAGGCAGCGTTTTGAAAGAAGGTGCTCCCGCGCACGGCGATTATGCATCAGCGGGCATCGCAGTCTGTCGAGGGCTCTCAGTCTCAAGATGCATGTTGGCCCCACGCCGAGTGGACCAGGACCCCTCCGGCAGGAACTTTCTTATGGCTAGCGATAATTCGAGCTCCGGCATTGAAAAACGCTGTTTACCCCGCCGCCAGCCATTTAAGAATTTTCGGAAATGGGGGCCAGTCTCACTGGGTGTGGGGCCAACAATGCACCTCAATGTCCATAGCCTGCGATTAACCTCATGCCTGCACAAAGGCATTGCTCGCCGTGCGCGGAGCACATTTTGCAAAAGGGTTTCCCCCTGATGGTCCGCTTTCTAAAAAGACTTGTCATTGCGAGCGCAGCGAAGCAATCTCCACTCCCGGACAATGGCAGGATGAAATCCGAGATTGCTTCGTCGCTCGACTCCTCGCAATGACACCTTGGGCTCTGTCACTGCGAACCGGAGCCCCGTCATTACCAGCAAGGTCTGTGAAATGTCATAGCGAGCGCAGCGAAGCAATCTCTATTCTCGCATGAACAATGAGATCAGGGCAGACGCTACCCTGGGTGAAGGCGCATCGAGCGAGAGCTCCCAATGAACGACCTGACCCCACTGACCACTGACATTCCGTCCAGAGTGCGCCAAGTGCTGCATCGACTCATGGGAGTTTCGGTCGAAACGAGTCACCCGTGAGCCTGACATGCAACAACACCTTTCGGAGCGCTGCCTGGGAGCGGCTGGAAATGGACGTAATTTCAAACCCGGCCATGAAGTAATTCCTCGACGGTTTCTTCTTTTTTATCCATCTGCATTCCACTCCAATATCGAAAGGTCGGATGGGGGGGAACCAGTCTGGGCGAATCACGAAACGTTTGGCCAAATTAATGTCGGGCCTCAAGCTTGCCACTCGCAATCCCCTCTCTGACAAGTCCCTTACGAGGCCCTTGCGAGTCTGGTCATCGCGGTCATAGATGGGAAGTTCCAAACCGACTAGCGTTCTCGGAAACCTTCGAGTAACCGATCTATTCAGCGGTTCGTCATAGAACGCGGACCGCTCCTTTAGTTCAGCCGTCCTTATAACACCTAATTCCACAAGTTTCTCGAAAACGCCTGGAAGCTCTTCAAGAGACAAATCATATTTGTGACACAACTCAAAATCTGTTGACCGAGCCCGAATGTCAGCAACAATTGCTTTGATTTCGAGCCTGCCCGATTCCGGAAGCCGTTTGCGAATCTCTTGAAGACTTTGGATCGAGAGTTGATACTTTTCCATCAACTCTGGGTCGGTCATCTCGTCGCGAATATCACGGATGAGATCTCTAGCCTTTATTACCTTCTTGGTTGGCATACGGCCTCTCCTCCGCCTAGCCAATGAATCGCGAGCCGTCGACGGAACCGGAGCTGCTTGCTCGATCCGGGTAATAATTGCAGAGCGCCCGGGAAGTGGTTTCTCCCAGCGACCCCCACGTCGGAGCCTTTCCCCCAAACTCCTATTGTTGGGCCCTGCTAACGCTGCCGGTGGCCGGGCTGAAATACATGCAACGCACCCAATTGTGTGACTCTGTGGTTTTAAAACCGGCTCCAGCCACCAAGCTCGGATGAGATATTACCAATCTTCCGGTCCCCGTGCGACAAAATTCTTGGGGTGAAGGATTGCCATGATTACGGGGTCACCCATTAAGAGGCCCTCTATCAAGGAAAACACTTCTCCTGGCGAGGAAACAATTCTCATTCTTCTTCCGTTCACTCTTGGGGCATCGATACTGCCCGCTCTACAATACGGCGCAAATCATCCTTCATAATAGGTTTTAAAAGGTAGCCAAGAGGCTGGGTAGCATCTGCCCGTTCACGCGTGGCATGGTCCGCATGGGCCGTCAAGTAGATTATCGGGACACTAAGGTGGGAACGTATCACACGGGCAGCTTCTATTCCGTCCATCTCACCATCCAGAACGATGTCCATCAAAATCAGGTCTGGTTTCGTCTCTTCTGCCTCATGAATAGCAGCTTGCCCCGTTGATGCGAGCGCTGTGACTTCATAACCCAATTGCTCCAGAATCAACCGCAAGGACCTGGCAATTATCCTGTCATCTTCGACCACAAGTATTCGCGGCTTTTTCATGCTGCGGCCCCCCCTCGACTCTTCTTGACTTCCTTAAAACGTATCCGCACGTTTGTTCCATTGGTTCTGGAGATCTCGATCTGACCGTCAAGTTGATCCACGAGGGCGTCCACCAGTTCTAAGCCGAACGATTTGGTGCTCTTCCGATCCGCATCCTCCGGAATTCCTACACCTTTGTCGCTCACTATCAATTCGTATTCTTGCTTTCCGACGGCCCGAACAAAGACTGCTACCTCTCCATTCCTTCCTTCCGGATAAGCGTGTTTCAGACAGTTGGATACCAATTCAGTCGTGATCATACCAAACGGGATTGCAGTATCGATCCCTAAAGAAATTCTCTCGATTTCCGTCCTTAAAGTGACACGTGCCGCCAGGTCGCTATAATAGCCAAAAAGCTGTTCCAGTAGGGTCTTTGTGTAATCATCCACATTCAAAGCGGCCAGGTTTTCCGTTTGATAAAGTTTCTCGTGGGCAATGGCCATAGCCCTTATGCGATCCTGAACGCTCTCGAACATATCCCTAACGTCATCGGTACCGAACTGTGATTGGAGATTGAGAAGAGCGCTAATCACCGCGAGGTTGTTCTTCACCCTATGATGGATTTCCCGGAGAAGCACCTCTTTTTCCTTGAGCGAGGCCTTGATACGTGCTTCGGCCGCCTTTCGTTCGGTGACATCTACGCCGACTCCCCTCACACCCACAATCGTGTTATCGCGTATGATCGGACTCGACCACGTTTCTATCTGAGCAGTACCGCGGTTTTTCTTCAGGAGCGTGTACGGTTCCGCGTACAGCCTCTCGCCGCTCATAACTCTGGATATGTTGTTGGCGGCCCTTTCGAGATCTTCCGGTATGATCACGCCGGCCACAGTAACTCCTGTGGCGAAATCGTCCCGCGTGTACCCGCCTAATTCCAACCCGCTGCGGTTCACGAAAGTGAACTTGCCCTTATCGTCAAACTCATAGACAAACGCGGGTAGAAGCTCAGCCAATTCTTTGAATCTCTCTTCGCTTTGTCGAAGTGTCCGTTCCGCCCGGTTGCGCTCTATGACTTCTGCCTTGAGCGACTCATTGACTGCTTCAAGCTCCGCTCCGGCCTCCTCAACAGTCACTTGCGACAGGAACTGCCTCCTTCTTGCATTGCTGAGGAGAACAGAAACAAAAATACCCAGTACATTGGCCGCTACGTTTGTTGCCAGTAACAATATAAGCTTCTGAAACTCCAAACCAGTCCTGAAGTCAAGGCAAACCCACACGTTCCCTATGGTGACCACGAATGCCGGAAAGGCACGGAAGATCAAATTCCCAGGGCAGAGCAAGTAACAGCTTATCGCGATCAACGGCTCCACGCTCATCACCGTGTGCGAAACCGGTCGAGTACTGGTTATGTACAGTAGGAGGATGGCGCCGATAAGCGCTGCAGCGAAAGCGGCCCAATCACATTGCTCGGGCGTCTTCAGCTTCTTGGAAATGGTAATAAAAGTTATGACCGCGGCCACAAAAAACAATCTAAAAGCGAGGAGCACCCAGAATTGTCGACTTAGTCCAAAGAAAAGGTAGTCGCTGTACAAAAACGCCAGGACAAGCAAAGACCCTAGCGTCAGCCCCTGCGAGAACCTCTTCTTGTCTGTCTCCAGGAAAGAGAGACGGTACTCCTGTTCTCGGTCTCCGAGCGTCGGTTCGATGTAGGACAGGCTCTTGCTTATCAAGTGCCGCAGACTCAAAATCGGCTCCTTAGGGTGCTATTTATCGCTGAATTACGCGGCGGCATTGCCATTTCGGTGTATTTGGAGCGGCGCCCGTTCCGGCTATATAGCCAAAGCTGAAAACAGGGATCCGCGGAGATAGGCTAGAAAGATCTCGGGTCCTGGTCATTTCAAGATTTCGCGAGAAAACCCCAGAATATTGCGAGCGATTACAAGCATCTGAATCTGGCCGGTGCCTTCGAAGATATCGGTGATCTTGGAATCTCGCATCCACTTCTCGACCAGCCATTCCCGCGAATAACCGAGAGGTCCCAGAAGCTCCACGCATTTCTGAGTTACCAGAGTAGCAGCACGACCGGCTTTGGCCTTGGCTATGGAAGCTTCCAAGCTGTTCCTAAGGCGGTCATCCAGCATGGAGGCCGCACGCCAGTTGAGCAGTCGAGCAACCTCCAGGTTAGCCTCCATCTCCATCATCGTCTTCTGCACGTAATTCAGTTTATGCAGACTGACGTCGTACGGAAAAGTGTAGCCTTCTCCCTCCAGTTTCTGCTTCGTGAACTCCAGCGAGGCTCTGGCCACGCCGATTGCCATGGCAGCCACTCCCGGCCGGGTAGCGTCGAAAGTTGCCATTGCGCCACCCAGGCCTTCTTTTCTCTCTGTTATTTCCGCGCTGCCCAGGATATTATCATGAGGTATTCGGCAATCCTGTAGAACAATTGAGGCCGTGTCGGAAGCTCGGATCCCGAGTTTGTGTTCCAGCTTGGTAACTGTCATCCCGGACGTGCCTTTCTCCACCACGAAGCTCTTTATTGCGGCACGACCCTGACTGCGATCCAGGGTGGCCCAGACCACGACAGCTTCGGAGTGATGGCCGGACGTAACGAAAATCTTCTCTCCATTGAGTATCCATTCATTCGTCTCAGGGTCGAGCTTGGCCGTTGTGGTGATCGCGGCCGTATCCGAGCCCGCTCCAGGTTCAGTGATCGCCATTGCCGCGAACTTGGCTCCGAATCGGGCCTTCTGTTCGGCTGTAGCAACAGCGTCAATAGCGGCATTACCTAGACCGCGGAAGGGAAAGCAGAGCATGATTCCGACATCCCCCCAGGACAGCTCTTCCATGTTTACGACCAGGGAGACGTTGGGCTCGGAGGTTTTCTTTCCATCGGCACCCGGTTTGCCGCCTCCGCCTTGCCTGAAGGTCTTCAGACCCATCCTCTCGACCACGTCATACAGCTCCTGCACCTTATCATGCTCGTGGTCGTCATAGTATCGCGAGACCGGTCTAAACACTCCTTCTGCAAGAGCTCGAACCATTTGTCTCATCTGTATAGTCGCCGGCAGCAGTTCAAAGTCTATCATCCGCTTCTCCTTTTAGAGACCGCCATGTTGTTCAGTGCATAATCCGTCATCGCAGCTGGAAGGGGCTCCCCTCATCCTATAGCCAAACCTTCCACGGTGGAAAAACCGCGGCCGTTTCGGAACCACATTTCCACAGGATGTTCTCGGATATAGCCGTGGCCTCCCAGAATCTGCACGCCGTAATCGACAACTTTCATGGCCTGCTCTGCGCAATACATTTTTGCCAAAGCTGCGTCACGTGTGGCATCTTCGTTCCGGTCCAGACGCCACGCGGCCCTCCATGCCAGCATACGCATTCCGTCCACCTCCATAGCGGATTCCGCTAACATGAAGGCAATGGATTGTCTGGCGGCAATGGGTTCCCCGAATGCAAACCTCTCTTTGGCATAGCCCACAGCATATTCATAGGAAGAGCGAGCGACACCTATGGCCATAGCGCAAAGGGTCGATCTTGAGAGATTGAGTAACCTCATGTAATCAATCCCTTGATCTCCGCCGACCTGCCGCGATTTGGGCACTACACAGTCTTCAAATGTTACTCGAAACAACGGCAATGAGTTGAGGCCCAGGTTCTTTTCCCGTTCAGATATCTTGAGGCCCGGCGTGTTCTTGTCGACGATTATGGCTTTCGCCGAACCGGGGCCGCCACCTTCGGTTGAGGCAGCGTAAACCAGTATGTGCTCGGCCTCTTCGGCCATCGGCGCCATACATTTGACTCCATTGATTACTATCTCGTCTCCTCTTATTTGCGCTACGGTTCGAAGGTCCGTAGGATCGAAAGTGATCCTCGGCTCCATTAAGGCTGCTGTGGCAGGGAAAAATTGCTCTCCGCAGAATTTTGGAAGCCACTCTTCCTTTTGTTCTTCGGAACCGAATTCGAGGATGGGTAACATCATCAGGAGGGGCGAAAGAGCGCCTAGAGTAAGACTGACGTCGCCCCAGGCCAATTCCTCGACCATGATGACCGAAGTAAGCGTGGAACGTCCCAGGTCATACCCCCCGTATTTTTCCGGAATCACGTTGGAGCAAAACCCCAACTGCCATACCTTATCGAGAATGTCGGTGGGGAGTTTAGCTTCCTCGTCACAATCCCGGGCAATCGGCCTGAGTTCCTTGGCCGCAAACTTCCGGGCCATGTCCTGAATCTGCTGTTGATCCTCGTCCAGAGTGAAACCAGCCATTTGGTCTCCATGCGACGAATGTATTTTCAATGAATCGCCTTGCTCAACCTGCCCTAATACAGGGACGCGAGTCAAGTTTTCCATTAAGCGCACAAACCCGTCCAATTTTCCCGCCCTAAGGACCGGCGCTTTTACGTCGGTGACGGTCGATAACTTTTTGCTGGCCCCACGCCTGGTGGGCCCTGCCCGAGCAGGCCCCTCTCCGCCCGCCGGGAACCCGCCAGAGACGGAGAAGGCAAAAACTGCGGTGGAACCCGCTTTTTGCAAAAAGCCGGATTCCCCCGCACCCCCTCCGCCAAAAACTCTAATATTCCTGGCGGTAATCCAAGGGCCGATACCGATATCATGACATACTATTCCGCAAAGTGCAGAGGGGCGAGTGATTGTCATCCACGCTACTGTAGGGCGCGACCGGCGGTCGCCCTTTTCTCTGTGTTTTCGGAACAACAAACAGACATGGAGCGAATTCGATCTGCAATGGCAAGATGGCAGCATCTGTAGGGGCAGACCCGTGAGTCTGCCCGTGCTCTGGGCGCACACGCAGCGTCCCCGCTACCCTAGAGACCCCGAGAAGGCCATCGGGAACAGTAACAAAAAAGAAGAATGTCCCCTTTTTTCACTAGACCTCTTCTACGGTTGCAAACTCATAAGGATAACCACCAATCCAGTCCGTCCCGTCGGTGCGCCATCTCATGCCATATATCATGAATATACTGCTGCTCTTCGTGGAGCGGCTCTGTGTCATCATAGAGACGCCAGAGCGAAACCTATCACTGAAAAGCTAAGAACAAATGAAGCAAAGTTATTTTATTTTGAGTATTTTCTTGAGCATGCATCGTGCTGTAAAGATTCGGCTGATTACCAAATCGAGTCTCGGGCTGCCAAGGCCACTCTGGGCAAGAATCAAGGTCGTGTTCCCTGTAATCTGAAAGTGTTTTTTCTATAAATTTCGCTGCTAATTCCGCTTTGCCGCTTAATACATAACCAATCATGGCTGCATAAGAATGTCCCAGGCTGTATTTTCCCGAAACAAAGCGGAGTACCCCTTCAGCAATATATTCTTTAGCTTTTGCCTTGTTCCTTGACGTTATTTTCTTGCATTCCATTGCGAAGTAATCTTCTTCATCTCCAAAGTCTGGCACAACAAATATATCAATTAATCCTATCTCGCCGGTTCCATCTGGTCGATCTACTTGCGGTTCCCGTAGAAACCGGATTCCCAAAACGGGATAGTTTTTTTTCCTCTCCTCGCGCATTTTCCAACGCAATTTGTTGGTAATCTTGTTTTCCTTATCAGTCGGTTTTATTCCATTCAAGATTACATTTGGCCAAGCTTTAACTGTAATTTCCAGCACCAATCTGATGATATTCAGAAATACATTCTGGATGATTCCTTCGGACAGCATTCCTTTGCTTTGAGGTGCATTGAAATCGATCAAGTCCGCGTCCTTAAAATATCCCTAATTATCTCGTCCGCGTCGTTGATCGCGGCTGATTTCGTCCAGAATCTTTGTTGTGCAGGTTTAACCAGGAAGAACCTTTCTTCGTCATAAATTCTTAGGTGACGCTGAGTGTATATCTGCGAAAAGAGTTTTTCATCCAAATTAGTCGCAAGCTCATGTAATACTGAATCTAATTTCGTTTTCTTCTTGATTTTGATTTGTTCTTCCTGATCTGTGCCTGCTCCAGTCACGAATTTGATAACTTGGAGGGGAGCTGCGCTTTCAAAGATTTCTGCTGCAAGCTTTCTTTTTCCATCCGCAAAAAAAGGTTCAACTGCAGTTATGAATCGTTGCGCGAATTCCTGAAGAATTTCGTTATTTGGGGCATCAAGAGCCTTTGACTTTTCTTGCTTTCGTTGTATGTCAATCGTGTTGGCAAGCATATCTTCGATCAATGTGATTTCAACCTCGTCTAATCCATAGAGCTCGAATACCGCCTGGTCGAGAAATTTCTGCAAATCCATATCTGAGGGATGTTTGCTGAGTTGGAGTGCATAATGAGCTATTTGCCTCATGGTTGATACATTGTGGCTTCCGGGGTAGGGCATAGGTATTCGAGCATAGTCATCCTCGAGCATTTCGTTTCGTTCAATTCCCCACCTTGCTGCGGTAAGAAAAACGTAATAAGTCGCGACGGATGAATTCAGAATTCCATTCAGGTATTCTCCTAAATTGAGATGCGATAGTGAGATCGGGATTGGAATTCCATAGTACGATTTTGAATAGAACACAGGATCACGAGAGAATGCGGCAGCGACGCGATCTTGATCCAAGCCTGCCTTCAACAGGATGAGCGGTGGGCGGTAGATGTCAGAGCTTCTCGGTCGTTCCATATAATGATCCTCTACATTTTCCAGGCTAGAATTTTCAAGGGTAAAACGACTCCAACCACTCCTCTCCAGTCTGGTTTTCGTTCCGATCAGCTCCATTGGAACTGGACTCGTTCTGTTCTCGACATTTCCTCTCATGAACCCCCGACGGATATGTGTGCCGTATTTATGGAGCAAACTGCCGAGCCGCAAATATTCACGCGATGACAACCGATCAATCAACATCATGTCTCGCGCAGTTCCCCAAGAAGCAACTTTCAATAAATTCTCGTTATGGCAAGCTCTTGAAACTGATATATTCTTGATATTCTCCGGTCCAATCCGTAATAATCCATGCTTCTTGAATTTCTTGTCTCGCTCGGGCACCGCAAAGGTGAAGTGACTGTTCTTTGAAGCCTTGGTGTTTTCTGCTATGAATAGCATCGCAGGCTGTTGGGCCGAAGGGAAAAGATTGTCATTATGCAGCTGACTCAAATTGACTAGCAAACGTGGTCCGAAATTACTGAACAACGCTTGCTTGGCTTTCAGCGCATCTTCTGCATGACTAAAAAACCTCGTTCCATCTAATATAAGACCTACGCGGGCATACGGTTTTGCAAAATCTTTGGAACGCCATAAAAATGCTTGGTCAGGAGGATCGCCGGGAGGCAAAGGGATATGTCTCGATTTGCAGAACTCAATATGAGAGGCTCTTCTACGCCGAGTCCAGGGCGGATTTCCTACTACCATGGAAAAAGATTTTTCAGCGAACGGTTTTAGCTTTAAGAAAACGGCTTTTGTATCAAAGACATCTCCGACGAACAAATTTGTTCCTTTTAGCTCCCGATCAAACCGCAATTTTTTTGGTTGGCCAGGTTCTGGGTCCAATTCAAATGCTGCAAGACACAGACTAAAAGCCGCGATTTCTACTGCCGTTTCCTCAATATCAACGCCGTAAATCTGACCGTATAAAGTGTTTCGGACGAGTTCACGAGTGTACCTTTGCCCCCTGGCAATATGCCGTGCCACGAGGCGTCTTAATGCTTCAACCAAAAAGACTCCAGAGCCACATGCTAGATCGACAATTCTGGGTTGCGGTTCGAGGGCATTTCCGTCATACAATTCTTCATTGAATACTTGGGAAAGCACTAAATCCACTAAATTAATAGGCGTGAAGTGCACTGACAATTCTTCGGCCCTATTATGATCAGCCCCATGAATGAAATTTTCATAAATTGAACTTATCAGTTCAACCGGAATTATCCCGAAATCATAACGAGCAAAATCTAAAGTTTGTTGGCCCGAGGTTATATCAGTACCCTGCAAAATATCACGAATAATAGAGCGTTGTGATTCGGTGAGGACTGAGGACTTCTCAGTGTCATTACCTGTCCATGCAGGAAAGAGGTCTCCATCAAAAACTTCACTCATACGGCCAAAGAAAACATTTGTTCTGTCGCCATCAGCAAGAATGTCCAAAAAGGACTGAATCCCAAATTCCTCGTAAAGAGAAATTGGCATTATGTAACGGGCCTCAAGATACGCGACAAAGATGATTCGCAAAAGAAGCCGATTTGCCTCATTTCTATTCATTCCGGCCTGGGTCAACTTCTTGGCGGCTTCAGTCAAATCATTGACTAAACTGTAATCTATTCGTGTTTTTCTTTGGATTCTACGACCAATTCTTTCAGACCAAAATTGCCCTGTTTCTATTTCTCGGCGAGCCAGATTCCTTTTCAATTGCTTCAAATTGTCCAATAATTGAGAGAATAGCGTAATATCGTTATCGTCGGTAATGCATGTATCTTTTTTCGGTGGAGCATAAGCATTGAAAACTCGTATATGTGTAGGTGTCACCACCCATAACATACGTGCTAATCCGTGATTCCAAGCCCCTCGATGCCATTTGAGAAGTTCATCATTAGAAGGTTCATGAGGCACATTCTTGAAGTATATACAAGCAGATCCTGACAGCTCGAAAATGTCTGTTACACCAAGGACCCGGTCATCGATAATTGTTTGATATCTGAAAGCACGCTCAATTGCCGACGGATCGTTACTTTCTTTTTTTTCAAGCCGCTGCGCATTGAAAACTCCGGCGCTCGGGATTCCATTATGGTAATATCCCAGCTCCTCTAAATATTCCTCATATCTGGACTTTGAGTCGGTCATGGTTGAAATCCACGCAGCCCAATC
>JBKQRG010000381.1:0-8429 GCA_052144015.1 Desulfomonilaceae bacterium | reverse complement strand
CTCAATGTCAACTCTTTTCATGCAATATATGTCGCTTCATTATGTTAATACACAAACTAGAACGAAATTCGTCGCGAAATCACGCGCTTAACCCTGATGAAAGAGACCCAAGGGAAAACTCCGGTCTGATATATTCCGTCTGAACTCTGCGGAGGATTCGTGCCAATCCCGCCACTGAGAGGCAGTAATTGCTGCTCCTTGTTTCAAGGCCGCGAGCCGTTCAGGTCTCTCCTTCAAGCTGTTGATGTAATCTATGACCTGTTGCTCGCTCCCGGATGGCGCCACAAGGGCGTTGAACGCGTGGCGAATGTATTCGTCAGCGCCGGTCACATCATAGACGATTGCGGTGCCCCCGCAGTGAAACATCTCTAATGGAGGACCGAACATACCCTCCACATAACTCAGTTTCACAAGAACATCACAAGAGCGATATACGGCTGCAGTGTCATGGACGGGAATTCGTGAGAATACTCGATCCACGCCCGGGTACTTCGAGAGTCCGGTGCTCGTAAGCAGCCATACCTCATCAGCTTTTGATCGACGGCAGATCTCTATGGTCCTGTCAACGTTCTTGAAGGGTATGTTGAGAGGGCCTTTTACAAGGATGCGAAGGATGTGGGCCTGCCGAGGATCGTGGGTATTGCCATCAGGCCGAAATACATCCTTGCGAATACCGTTGCGAACCACTCGTGGGATACGGTTGAACTTAGCTGCAACATAGTTCTTTATCCACTGCGCTTCGGTTATGATGTCAAAGGGGAGAAGATATGTCGAATCTACTAACATACGCACCGGCAACTCATTTTCCGCGTAAAAGCGTGATTCGACTGATTGTGCAAAGTAAGCATACGACCGGGCCGGAATTTTGTGCAACAAAAAAACCGTGGGCCACCAGGTGGCGACCACCACATCAAATTCTAATGAGATGGCCTGATCCAGGGTAATCCAATTAAGGCTCTTTGCCTCAGGATGCCATTCTAGCTGCCTTTTGTTGACAGGTTTTTCGGTGAGAAGATACACCTCGTCGTCGATGGCCTTGGCGTATAAAGCATGCTGGAAGATCACATAGGTGCCGCCGCTGATATTTGGGGAGTCAAGCACGAATGCCCACTTCATCGGCTAACCCTGCATAAATGACTGGACATATCGATAGGAGCCATACATAGGTCCAAGAAAGCCAAGTCCCATATTTCGGAAGGTCAGCGGCTTCCACCACGCGGCTTGCAGGACACCCCTTGGATCCGACATCACCTTCCAAAGGTTACCAACGCGTTTCGCACAGTTCATCCCTTCGTCTGAACCGAAGCGCGTCACACCAAAAACGCCGAAGTTCTCTTTGTGATGGAGTGACCTAAAGAAGTTCAGTTCCTCTCGAGTAGGAAAGAAAACGAGCCGAGCATGCTTCTTGGCCACGAGGTCATCAAAGTCGTCCGGCAAAAAATGGCTTTGTGACATTGTGTCGCAAATCGTTCGGAAGCTCGTCTCTATGCTCTTCTGGATAGGTTCGATCACATGGTGGTACCATTCTATCTCTTCAGGGTCTCGAAAGTATACAGCCTCAGGCAACTCTCGAACCACTTCATACTTGTCGACGCTAGGATGGTCGGCACCCAGCACTATCTCGAAGAGCGTTCGGTTCTCGCTAAAAACGCGGTAGTATCTCGACATCTTAGGCCACCTGGAGAAAAGCACCCCGGTCTTGGTGTTATTGGGCTCGTCATTCTCCTCAGCGATCAATCCGAGGTAATACCCACGGATCGTCTTGAAACCGGCCAATGCCCTGAAAATGTTATCTTGGATAGTTCCTTTCCAGCCCACATCAACGAGATGCAGTTCTCCCTTTTTGAGGTCGACTCCCTGAAGATTCAAATAAGCGCAGAAGTTGCGTCGTTGCTCGAGGCGTTTCTTCTCATACAATGCCCGAAAGTAGCTTTCTCGTCGCAGCCTTGCAAAGACGTCGCTTTCGGGGAAATTCGGAAACTGAGTTCGCGAATCGACCTGCAATGTGTTGGACAAGTAAGCCACTTCATCATCATCGAAATTCAGGCTTCCAAGGAAGTCTGAAAGTGAAGTTCGTCGGTATTGTGGGAACAGGGCGGGAAACTGCTCTTGGTCTATAGGGCCGAGGGACGGCAAAAGCGTTGACCGCCGAGACGCCTGGAGATAGTGCGACCGCGCGGGGTTGACCCCTCGGCCTTCATATTCTTGATAGATGTCGAACAGCCGCCTGAGGAACCATCCCTCTCTTGACAAAAAATACACGTCTCGCACACCGCGATGCGTCAGAAGTGCGTGCAGCTTATGTACGAAGCCCCAAAGCGTCAGAGCTAGATCTTGAAGATAAACTTTCCGGGAACTGCGTTCGGCGGTCGGATTGGTTCTTCCAAGGGCAGCGGCTGAGAGCTTCTTGGCTACCTTACTCGTAGTAGCATAATCCGAGGAAAAATCACTGTAGAACTTGCGGAGTTGGGTGCGGTCAACCAAGAATGCATTAATACCTCTCCTAAGGGCCATCACATGATCGGCTTCCTCGTTGTCGCCGATCATGACCACGTGGTGGGGTGAGACCCCAATGCTTTGCAGGACGAGGTCGTACAGCCGACCCGATCTCTTGGCAACAAGCGATTCGCTGGAAACAAAGACGTCCAGGAACAGGGAATCCACACGATGATGCCTGAGCAACTCAATAATCATACGGCGAGGCAAGTAGAAGTCCGAGATTGCGTATATGGGAATCCTCTGCTCAGCAAACTCTCTGAGGCACGCAACGACCGACGGATCAATTCGTTGGACGGATGTCTCCACTTGCAATTCTACTGCGCAAAGAGTCTGGGCAAACGCTGCTAGTTCCAATCTGCCAAGAGCTTCAGGTTCCTTTCGCTTCAGCGCATCATGAATGATTTCCGCAAAGGCGTCGAAATTGAAGTCCAGATCGAATCCGTTGAGCAGGTTTTGCCTACAGAGGTCACGTTCGATTTGAGCCCGAAGCTGGTAGAGGCTTTCCGGATGGCATTTCAGGTTCAATACTCTGCGCAACCGTCTCGCTGCGAGCTTCTTCACGTGCTCAGGGTGGACCATTCGAAGGATTAGCGTGTCGAAAAGGTCGCACAAAACGACTCCCGGACTGCCCTTCAGACTCGTATCTGAGAGTTTGTCCATGGCTACCACCGTGAGACCTCGGTCGCGATTCATCGAGCGGAACGCCGTACCACTATTCTCGGGAGAAAAGAAACTGATTGTTTGCCTCTCCAGTCAGCAGTTGCTCCAATTTGAGGCCTCGCTCGCGATAGAAGTCTATAATCTGCTCTGCCGGTGCAAATTCGTATGGCCATCCCCCAACCCAATCCTTTATGTCATGCCACCGCGACATTCCCCGTGACAAATAGTGCTGCCTCCAATGATCCCAAGGCAGTTTCCGCACATGAATATTATGTCTGACGACGGGATGGTCCAATTTTACAGCGTAATAGAGCAGGTAAGGGAGTCTCAGCACAGTGGGCAGTTTGCAGTAATTCTCCTTAACTTTCTTCCAATACCTACTGTACTCTCCCTGGTCGTCGTAGATGGCCAAGAACAACTCACCGCCCGGCGTTCGTATGGTGTTCACGACAAGGTCGAGAGCAGTCCACATGTCCCCGGTGTGATGTAATACTCCCCAGCAATAGACAATATCGTATGTGCCCAAAGAGTTGATATAATCTCGGTCAAGAGCGCTGCCTCTTTCGACCGTCCAATGGTCGCTTTCCGGAAAATATCTCTGTCTGAGTATTCTTGCGCATTCCACGCTCTGGGGGTCGTAGTCGAACGAGTGAACCCTATGGGCACCCAGGCGCATGGCGCAGAGGGAGAACAATCCGCTGCCGCATCCGATGTCGAGGAAAGTCATGCCTTCCAAATTCGATAATCCGAGCATGTCCTTCAGAGAAGCTTCAGCAACACCGATCCTATTATCGTTAAGTGTCTTCAAAAAGCTTCTCCAATTGCTTCCGAACCCAAACCTCATGTCTCAGTCTCCTTACTCAATCGACTCCATGACCCGCCTTGTTGACCTCCAGATCGTGCCGACCTAGATTCACTTCCGATATCATCCTGTTCAAGACAAGTGGGGGGCAACGGAGTGCGGGCGCATAACCGTTGAAATCGTCTGCCGAACTGCCAACAACAGTCCCGTCACTTTCGGTAATGTCTTTGTAGGCCGATTCCGAAGCGGTTGGCATCTGCCTTCCTTCGTGGTTACAGTTCCGAATTCCGTGATCCGTGAAGCGCAAACAGCGAAAAGACTACTTGCTCTTAAGACGGTTCGACCAACTCGCCGCTCCCGTCTTGGGTCGGGTCACGATACTGCGCACGAGAAGCGCTCCAAAGAGACACCAGTAGAGTAACGTCCAGCCATTAGGAAGTCGGTAGAGGCACATTCGCAAAACGTAATGTGGGAAATTCGACAGACTGAGCTCATGGATCGACCACTTGATCGGCACGCCCCCTCGACACAGCCACTCATTGTCGCAAGGGACAGGATGCAAGACCCTGACGCGACCGCGAAACAACATGAGAGCGAACAACGCCTCCAAAGAACTCCTGAGACCTCGATCCGCGTCCATGTATTGCATTAGTGTCATCCGATGGCCACCGAAGCTGTGCCGCCACGTCCAGACAAGATACTTGAGCTTGTCCATGCGCCTACCCCGCCATTGCTGGAACATGAACGCTCGAGCAGGTATGCGAGCCGGGCCCACGTCACCTCCTCCCTCGAGGAAACAGTTGGAGGCTAGTAGGAGGATGGTGTTGTCTCCGTCCCCAAGCATCCCCTTGTCAGCAGCGTCTTTGATCCACGAAACAGGATATCGAGGCGGCACTATGATGAGACTTTGCGGCATGTTCTTCTCACGAACAGGAAATTGACTTTCCACACGATTATGCGCAGGAACGAAAATGTCACCTTTACGGGAACAACCTGAACTGGTTGGAATCACCGTGACTGGACTTCCCAAGCCGTCTTTCTTGAAGGAGGGTCCACGCTCTGGAATCCCGTCTTTTCTGATCTGCTACACTAACGGGCCGCAAGCTCGCTGTACAAGTCGGAATAGCGTTTGGCCACGGTGTCGAGTGAAAAGACCTTCTTAACCTTCCGACGGGCATTTCTTCCTAAACCCAACGCTAATTCGGGATTGTCCGCGATGGCTTGCATCGCGTCGGCCAACGACTGAGGGGAACCCGGAGAGACGAGAACGCCGTCTGTGTCCCTTTCCAGCACATCGACCGTGCCGCTGACCTCCGAGGCTATGCACGTCAGTTCCATAGACATAGCTTCCAGGAGTACGTTCGAAAGCCCTTCCCCGCGACTGGGTAAGATGAGACAATGGGCACTTTGGTAAGCCTCTTTGATGCAATCCGAATAAGGCAGAAACTCAACGTGCGAGTCCACTCCGAGATCGCGAGCCATCCCCGGATAGTCCCAGTCTGGGTATTTCCACCCGTAGATACGAAGGTGTATTCGGCTTCCCATCCCTCTATCCAAAAGAATCTTTACTGCTTGTACCGCGACATCTATGCCTTTCTGGGGGGTGAGGCGTCCCACAAGGATGAAATGAACCTGGCCCCCATCCGGAAACGGTCGGTTCCGTTTGAAGCGGCTCGTGTCTACGCCGTTGGGAATGTGGAAGATACGTCCTGGTGGAAAACCCCATTCAATCAACTCGTCGCGAACTTCTCGGCTGATGGCCACCATCGCGTCCGTTTGCCACAGAATCCTCAAGGCCCACGGAAACCATTTGAACTTGGAAAGTACGGAAAAGTCACCAAATTCTCCGGCGCACGCGATCTTGATTATGCTCTTCTTGCGAAGCCAACGTGCCGCAACAGTGGCCACAACAGCGTGACCAAAACACATATGGGAATGAATAACATCATAACTGTTTCGATTCTTTATGAAATGGCGGAACAGAGGACCTGTGTCCAAATCGACTCTGTAAGCAAAGGGAAACGTACATCGATGGACCTCAACGCCGCCGATTGTCTCGTGGGGCTGCGAACCTTCAATCTTTAGCGGTGTCAGGACCTGAATCTTGTGCCCCAGTTCAACCAGCTTGCATGCCAATCGTTCCGCCTGGAGTTCGGCCCCGCTCGCGATGGGTCTAAACTGATGGATCACCATCAGTGTTGAGGGCTTCATGCCGTTTTCACCCTTCCGGTTTCAGGCAAGGGCAAGGTCTCGTCAATGAACATTTGGTGCCAGAGTTCCAGCATGAACAGGTTCCAGATCAGGTACTGCCAGGACTCCCCCGGTTGTTGGTGTCTGTCGAGAATCTGTTTCACATATTCAGACCTGAAGTACCCTCTCCCAATGGCCCGAGAGCTTAGGAGAGTGTCATAGACCATTTCCTTCAATTCGTTACGAAACCAATGGTCAATAGGAACTCCAAATCCCATTTTTTCTCGGTAAATAACTTCTGTAGGCAAATAGGGTTCAGCCGCTTTCTTGAGAATATACTTGCTGATCAACCCATCCTTGAGCTTCAGTTCTGGGGGAATCGTGGCGACGAACTCAAGAAACTTATGGTCAAGCATATGTGATCGGGTTTCAAGCGAGTGGGCCATGGACGCAATATCCACTTTAGTCATCAATGTGTCAGGGAGGTAGAGTCCGAAATCGAAATCAAGCGTTGCGTCAAGAAAGTTTCGGGCATCCGATCGCCTATATCTGTCCAACATAATATCGATAGACGGAATGGCTCGAGTCGCCTCGCTCATCTCTGGCGTGTACAACTGCGTCTGGTAGATTTCATGGAAATGGGTAATGCGGTAATAGTAGATAAGCCTGTGAGGGGTCAATGCCAGCAGCCGCCTAGGCGACCGCCAGGTCTCCTCCTCTGTGACAAACTCCTTCCATACCAGCCCTAGATGGAGCCATCGGTTAACTAATTTGCGCACGTTCCTGGTAGGAGGGACCCCATTGATACTGTAGCGTGGATAGCCGGCAAAATTCTCATCACCTCCATCGCCGTTGAGCACCACGGTGACGGTCTCTCTCGCCATCTTCGACACATAATAGGTCGGTATTGCTGACAAATCTGCAAACGGCTCGTTATAATGCCACACCAGTTCCGGGAAAATCGCCTGGGCGTCGGGCGTGACAATATATTCATGATGGTCGGTGCCGTAACGTTCAGCTACCTGCCGAGCGTAACGCACTTCATTATACTCTTCCTGATGAAAGCCGATGGGGAACGTCATGATTGGCCGGACCATGGAGTTGGGGATCGACAGCCATTGGAAAATAGCTGTTGTTCCGCGCAGCATGCAGTTCACGAGTCCGGCTCCAGGCGGCAAAAAGGGGCTGACCTGGAAGAATAAATACGGATATGTGGCTGTCGTGGGCTGGGGAATGGATGAGATGGTATCAGACGGGATAAATGAAGTAGGACTCTCGTTCGGCGGCCTATGGTACGAACCTGACACAAAGTACCAAGAGATCGGTCCGGGAGAAGAAGAGCGAGCGCTGGCTCAAATCATGTCCGGTGCATGGATACTGGGCAACTTCTCTACGGTTGACGAGTTGAAGCAGGCGATGTCTGGAATCAAAGTTTTCGCTTACGTGGTGCCTGCTTTGGGGATTGCACCGCCTGCTCACGGCATTGTTTATGATGCGAGTGGAAAGTCCGTCGTTGTTGAGTTCGTAGCTGGCAAGATCAATCTCTACGACAACCCAATGGGCATTTTGACGAACGCTCCTGATTTTCCTTGGCACGTCAACAACTTGCGGCAGTTCATCGGGATGAATAACGAGAATCCGAAGCCCAGACAGATGGCTGGTGTGAAATTGGTCCCAACCGGCCACGGCGCAGGCATGATCGGGCTACCCGGCGATCTGACTTCGCCCAGCCGCTTCGTACCTCACGTTCCGCACATTTTTTTGCAGAATTTTGGGAGTTTTCTGGAAGATAACCGTTCAATATCATTAGCACGAGGTCGGATCAGAAATTCATTTTGCCTTCTTGTGGCTTTTCCTACTGAATCGAAGTAGAATGTCTTACTAATCCCACCTATTGGACCAAAAAGAACTGTGATAACAACATACAAGACCAATAACCGATATATTGTATCATGTTTTGTAGCTTGTGCAAGAGAAAGTTACGTGAGCCGGAGACGTTGCGAACTAAAGTACTTAGGTATACCAGGCAATTGTGATATCACAAGTAATACTGCAACTCCATCCTGTCTGGATTGTTGACCGCCCTAGTAGGCAAACGCAAGTCGTACGCTTGGGAGTAACCACATATTTTGCGGACCAACCCGAAAATATAGACGGATCTTTGACGAGAAGTTGGTGGAGAATGTTCGGATAACATATTGTTTTAGTTTAACAATAACATTGATTGGTATCAAGCGGCTTCTGCCGACAATTTGTGGGAGGTCTTGTTTTTCGGGGG
>JBKQRG010000380.1:0-46449 GCA_052144015.1 Desulfomonilaceae bacterium | reverse complement strand
CATCGTGCTACGATTTTGGCAGATAAAATAATTCTGAGACAGTTTCTGAATCACCGGGCTACTTTCAAAGGTTCCTACGGAACCAATGCTGTCCTTAAATTATGGGAACGACAAGTGCGGCGTGATTCTTTCTCCATTCTGAGTTTTGAGACGGTCTCCGGAGACCGGTCGCTACCGGAATTTGCATCAGCGCCGATCCCACGCAGGGTGTCCGCGGCCATCAAATCCCGTCCTTTTTCGCACCTATTTTCAAGAATCTCCTATAGAACCAAATCGGAGTTGAACTGCAAAAATTCTGACGTTATTACACTTGACATACCCATCTTTTTTTGATAGTATAGGGGGACTAAAGGGGGAGACCATGAAAACCTCAGTATTATCAGCAATTCATTTCCATAACGAGGAAGACGCGTACGCATACATTGAAGCTCGGCTTTGGCCTAATGGTCCCGTTTGTCCTCATTGCGGAGCCACTACTCGCATAAGCAAGATGAAAGGCAAAAGCACTCGAATAGGCTTGTATAAGTGTTATGTTTGCCGAAAGCCTTTTACTGTCAAGATTGGCACTATATTTGAGGATAGCCATGTTCCGATGTTTAAATGGCTCCAGGCGTTTTATCTTATGGGTTCATCCAAGAAGGGAATCAGTTCAAACCAGCTTCACAGGACTTTAGGCGTTACTCTCAAGACTGCTTGGTTTATGAGTCATCGGATTCGGGAAGCTATGAGAAATGGTGATTTGGCACCATTTGGGGCAAACGGCGGAATCGTGGAATCGGATGAAACTTTCATTGGAAAAGAGCCAGGTGTAAAGAAACGACCAAGCTATCATCATAAACAGAAAGTCTTGTCGCTTATTGATCGAACCTCCGGTCATTCAAGGAGTTTCGTAATAGATGCCGTGAATGCTAAAACTATCATACCGATTCTTCAAGAGAATATTAACAAGGAAGCCCGTCTTGTCACTGATGATGCTGGATATTATGCTAAATCAGAATTAAGGGGCTGTTTTGCAGCTCACGGAATTGTTAATCATTCTGACGGTGAGTACGTCTCCAGGAGATATCCAGAAATTCACACTAACACCGTCGAAGGCTTCTTTTCAGTCTTTAAGAGAGGGATGAAGGGAGTATATCAATGGTGCAAGAAACGGCATCTTCACCGTTATCTTGCTGAATTTGATTTCAGATATAATAATCGGTGCAGCAGACCCAAAACTAAGAAACGGCCTGCACGCAAGGGCTTTACTGATATTGAGAGAGCCGATATTCTGCTTAGAGGCATAGTCGGAAGGCGTCTGACCTATCAAACGACTAATCAAGGGGGAATAATGAACTAATGAACGAAAAAAAGAAACCCGAGTGGGATGATCCCGAAGAATCCGCTCGGTTCATTGAGACAGCCGAGCGGATACAGGATGAACATGCGGAAGAGCGGTTTGAGGAGACAATGAAGAAAATAGCTTCAGCCAAAAACATAGCAACCCGAACAAATAAAAAGACACAGTAACTAGCCCCTATTCCTCACAGTTCGCGTAAGTTCTTATTGCCGCGCGCAAGTGGTTCTTTTTATTACCCAAAAGCTTGACAGGCTTGTAATGTTGCGATAAAGGTCCCGAACATGAGGGGAGGGAGTCGAAATATGGCCTCCCCTCATGATTTCACCCGAATATTGTAGGCGGTTTGGTCCTACATGACGGGGGATTACGGGAGGATTGGGTTATGAGGCATAGCCCCAATCCAAGAGGTTTCCGTGCTTTTGCACGGATCGCTCGGGCCGTCCTTCGTTGGATAGCCCGCAATCCAGAGCTAACAGCCGACATCATCCGGTTGCTCTGGACACTGTTCACTGGGTGATTTTTCACCCCATTAACCGGGACTAGTAGGTGGTGCTACTAGTCCCGCAAACCCAAAATACGCGTACATGGCAGAATGTCAAGGCCAATTATTCTCTCTTAGTTCTTGAGTCGTGACCTACAAGCTTCAACTCTGAGGCTTTAGGCTCGAATAGGAGTTTCCAGTCAGGAAGTTTCAAATAGTCCTCTACACATGATTTAACCCTGCCTTTTAAGTCGCCAACGCGTTCGTCTGTATAATAATCCCTGTGGTGTATGAGATCATCTCGTCGAGGTCTCATACCGTCTATTGATTTGTAACATGCGGCATATTTCTTTTTCGCAGGGCTTGGTCTTTTACGTTCTTTGTCCCACTTGTCAATTTTTTGTTTAACACGATCAAGCATGACCCCCCACGTATCCTCATTGGGATCAAATGTAATTTCCAATTTGAGAGCGAATTGTTGGACGACATATTCCATGATTCGCATGAGGTGGAAAGCGCAAGCCGTGTATCGGCCAACAGCGAAACAAGCGGCTCCTTCGTTCGCGTCTTCAAGTAGGTCTGGAAACTCATCTAACAAGTTCTTGCCTAAAAAGGCGGCGCCTTTCCTGTAATACTCTGCGCGCTCGGGTCTAATGATAAACAGTTTGTGCTTCTCAAGCTCTTCGACGAACATTTCATGCAGGTCATCAATTCCCTTTTTTATTTGATCGCTGTTTTTTTGAATGTTTTGCCTATTAATCCCGACGATTGCTTCGAGTAGTTTTTTGGCTCTCTTTTCAGAATGAATCAAACGTATTTTCCCCAGGTCAATTTGGTGATAAGCTAATATTTTTATTAGTTTGCTTTGTAGCAATTTCCATTCATCAGGTTGCCAGTCGGTGTCACGGAAAAATACATCGGCGTGCTTTATCATCTCTAAGAATTGTGAAACCTGGACAAAAAGGGCTGCGTAAAATTCAAGCATTTCCCATAAACTCACTATTTTACAAGGTTGAAGTAGATTATCATCGCGCAATTTCTTGTCTTTTTGCAAATCAAAAGCTTCGGATAAAATTCTCACGGTTTCCCCCTTGGGTATGTCAAATATAATATCGTGAAAATTCTATCCATATCTAAGGGCAGGTGAGAAACATTTCGTCAGCCGGGTCCAAAATTGTCACAGCATTGGTTATGTACAGAGCTTCTAAGGTCCTGAAAAACAGACAAAAAATAAGCCCACCTATTGCAGGAGGGCTGAGGGTATGGTTAAAGGAGTCGTTGTTGAATATATAATGTAGCAAGTTACGTGCCACGTCAATGGCCGATTCTATGATGCTTCTGTTTTTTCCTGAGAAGATGATTGATCAGGGCTCGATTCTGAATCAGAGGGTATCCATCTCCGCGCATAGCCGACGAGGGCTAAACCAGGCAGAGAAAGAAAAAAGGTAAAAAGAAAATATTGGGCAAAGCCCATATATTGGGCTAACCATCCACTGGGGGCACCGGCCATAATACCGCTTACTCTGAAAAGAGCAGAGAGTACCGCGTACTGGGTTGCAGAAAAACGCTTCTCGCAGATGCTCATGAGGAATGCCAGGAATGCCGCAGTACCAAGCCCGGCACAAAATGATTCTATTGCTGATGCTATATAAATACCCAAATTTCCTGCCGGATATGTAGCAACCCATGCATAGCCTAAGTTGCTCACCGCTTGCCACAGACCTAAAAACCAAAGCCCGTGGAAGATCCCGAAGCGTGCCATAAAGACTCCGCCGGCAAGACCTCCTGCAATAGAGAACCCCATTCCCAAACCGGTGATCAGGCCGATTGCATCATCGCCTAACCCGCTTATACCCCAAAAAGGAATCACCATTGGGGCCATAGACATATCTCCGAGTTTGTACAAGAGTATGAAAAGGCCGACCGGGATCACCACAGGCCGTTTAAGCAAATCGCCTATCGGCGCCACTAATGTTTTTAAAGAGACAGGAGGACGCTGGATTTCGATGGGTGGAAGTCTCAAAGAGACAATACTGCAAAAACCGAGGACACTTGCGGCAATAAAAAAAGTAAGATACCACCCTATCCTTCCACTCATAGCGACAAATAGACCACCTGAGGTCAACAACGCTATACGATAAGTGGCAATTCTGAATCCATTGGCTAAACCCATTTCCGAAGTATTGAGTAACTCGATGGTGTAGGCATCTATAGCAATATCCTGAGTCGCCGACAAAGTTGCAACCGCGAAAATAGAGGTCCAGAGCAGAATTCCAGGTTTGGTGGGGTCCAGAAAAATAAAGGCACAAAGAAGTGCTGCCATAAGAACTTGTGATGCAGCTATCCACAGACGACGAGTGCCAAGGAAATCAACTGCAGGAGCCCAGAGAAACTTCAGCGCGTATGGTAGGAGAGCCAAACTCAGAAGGCCCAAATCGGGCAATGACCAGTCATGTCTCTGAAAATAAACCGTAAAGGTCTTCTCAATAATCCCGAAAGGGAATCCTTCAGCAAAATAAAGCAACGAGACCAGTACCAGTTTCCAACGAAGACTCACGAGCGCTCCAACATGGTAAACGCTTAAGAACGTCCTTTCGGGGGCAGCGGGATAATACAGAAATTATCAAAGAAGAAAACCTTTTTTGAATGTGATACTCTCCGGTAATTTTTCAGAAATTGATTTTATCGATGTCCTTGAGAGTAAAATGTGTTCACCGCTGAGGAATTTAACAATTTGCGAATACTTGATGGATATCCTGAAAAGCAATTTTCAGCATTGTGAGAATAATATATAATGCCTCGGTCAAGGATCGGCCCATGACTGCGGATGAAAAAGCCAGAAACGTAAGCGCACGGGATGCTGTCGAAGCAATACGCGGACCTCTAACCAATGCGCAGTTGCTGGAGAAATTCAAAATCACTCCTAAAGGTTTTTCAGATCTTCTCAGACAACTGCTCGCCCGTAAGCTCATCACTGAAGAAGATTTGAATAAACGCGGCGTTCGATTTAAGCTGGTTAAAAAGGAGCCTGAGATACCTACCCCATCACTGCTGCCGCCCCCTCCTGATGAGATGGATGAGGAATTCCTCGATACCGTGACCTTGACCGAATTGCTCACCTTTAAACCCGAAGAGCCAACAACTCCGGGCAAGAAAGGTGGGGAGAAAACTCATGCTGAAAGCTCAAACGTGAAAGCCGCAGACGAAAAAAAGAGTAAATTCAGCCTGGGTGGACTATTCAAGAAGGGGCAATGATTTCCTGGGGCAAGATCCTATTGAGTCACATCGTGATCTTTATTTCCGGATGCGGCCGGTTTCAGTACATCGCGGCCAAGTAACCCGAAGGACATCAAAAGCTTCATTGCATCTTCCACCGGGATCTCCAACCGCTGAAAATCCTCGGAGGGGACAAGCATATTGAATCCGGTAAAAGGGATGGGAGAGTTCGGAATATATACCAGCAGGTGCTCTCGACCATCGGACATAATGTAAGTATCGCCGGAAGTTAGAAATCCTAAGATTTTGACGTTTCCCACACGTATCTGTCCTACTACTCCGAAACGTTCCGATCCGGATTGATCTTTCCTCCCGAATAAATCAACAATTTGGCCAACTCCCATATATATTTTTCCAACGAGGGGGATTTTTGCGACTGTGGAATCTATCGCTCTTTGAATGCGCGCAACTGTGGCTCGGGTTACCAAAAAACCCAATAAAATTAGTAGACCGATAGCCACAAAATACCCTACAAGGTATCCCAAATATTTGTAATCAGGACCGACCAGTTTTACTATAAAAACCCCGAAATTGCTGCTCGGCCCAATATGTGCGTCCGCGAGCATCACCCCCCAGCTCACGATGTATAAAGTGATTACAAAAGGTAATAGTGTGGCCGCGCCGGTAAGAAAAAGTCTGATTAATGTCCTTAATACCGCAATCATATTTTCTCCAACGATTCGGATCGAGCTGGTCAAGCAAATGAAAAATTTAATTTACCTGTTCATTCAGGGGGCTTGTGATTTATAATAATTTAGTCCGAAACCCCGTTCAGTTAACGGCAAGGCAAGACCGATAAGCCCGTCTGAAGGGGTTTTATTATTTTTGTTTCAGGGGTGCCTCCCCCGGGATACTCTGTAGCTGTACCGCATTCGGATCTTTGACCGGACCGCGAATTACGCCACCGGTCCCCTTGCTGTGTGGCAAAACACTGAAATACCCTATAACAAGAAATATAAATATTAATAAGACTCCGAGAGAAAACATGATCCAATCCCGGTCTGTTCGTGTTCTTCGAGGAGTTGGAGATGCTCTCCTGATGCTCGGCGAATTTGTTTCTGAATGCATAAAGGAAACCCCCTTGACTAACCTTTGTACCCAGCTCCAAGATTGCGGAACGCGTTAATCGTTGAAACCATAAGAGGATACATCGGTGAGCGTTTCTGGCCGGTCCTGGACGTGGTCTGCCAAACCTCTCATTGAAAAGTCCTCTCTCCTTGAACTTCCAACCTATGAGAAAGGGCTCACGGAGGGGTTCCTCATCAGAAGAGAGACCATGTGGGATGAGAATGTCCATTAGCAACGACGTACAACGGGTCCGAATTATGGCGCTCGCTCTGCTTGATTCTATCATATCTTGGTTCAATGATTTGCAATCCAATTTGTCCATGCTTAGAATAAGGGATTGGTCACGGGGGGGTGCCTTTGGAATAGAACGCCAACCATTTAGGTGGTTAGTTAAAATAAAAGGAGATGACCTATGGATATCGAATCTTTTGTGAAGGAAAAGATCACCTGGCTGGGTCACGCAAGTTTCAGGATAGATGGGTCAAAATCAATCGTTTATATAGATCCGTGGAAACTGAAAAGCACCAAACCCGCGGACGTAGTTTGTATTACTCACAGTCATTTTGACCACCTTTCCGAGGAAGATGTGGCTCGAATACGCAAAGCTAGTACAACTATCATCGGACCGCCGGATTGCCAAGCGAGTTTCGGAGATTCCTTTAAAACCATAGCCCCCGGTCAAAGCCTTACTGTTGGTGATGTGAAGGTGGAAGCAATCCCGTCCTATAATACAGACAAAGACTTTCACCCAAAGAAGAACAACTGGGTCGGATACATTGTCACTGTTGATGGTGTAAGAATTTATCACGTCGGCGATACCGACATGATACCTGAGATGGCGGGCACCAATGCAGATGTGGCCTTGATTCCCGTAGGCGGGACGTATACCATGACCGTGAAACAGGCCGCTGAAGCCGTCAATAAGATTAATCCCAAAGTTGCAGTTCCCATGCATTGTGGTGACATCGTGGGGACATTGGACGATCGGGATAAATTCAAGGCCGCAACATCGGCAAAAGTAGTAATTTTGGATCCTACCGACAGATGAGCGCAATAAGAGCGAATTCTCAGGAACAGGTCAGGGTGCGTTTTGCGCCGTCACCCACGGGCTACCTGCACCTAGGCGGCGCGCGCACTGCTTTGTACAATTGGCTTTGGGCAAGAAAGACAAATGGTATTTTTATCCTGCGCATTGAAGACACGGATATAGAGCGCTCCACGCAGGATTCTGTCCAAGGAATACTTGATGGATTGAGCTGGCTTGGGCTGGACTGGGACGAAGGTCCTTTTTATCAGAGCGCAAATATTCCGAAGCATGTGGAAGCTGCTCATGAGCTGCTTTACCGCGGTAATGCATTCCGCTGCTTCTGCACCAAGGAGGAACTGGATGAGCAGCGGAAGGCCGCTGAAGCCAGGCGAGTCGCGTTTATGTATGACGGCCGCTGTCGAGAGCTATCACCCGAGCAGGTGCAGGAAAGAGTAGAGCAGGGCGTGCCGCATGTGATCAGGTTTCGCGTTCCACGTGATCCCAGCGCGACAGTGGCTTTTAAAGATGCGGTTTATGGTTCTATGGTAAAAAGAGCGGTTGACATAGAAGATTTTGTCATCTTGCGATCCGACGGACGCCCTCTGTACATTCTGAGCAACGCGGTGGATGACTCTTTGGACCATATTACTCACGTGATAAGAGGAGCCGATGGATTGGCCAATACTCCGAAACAAGTTTTGATCTACAAAGCCCTCGGTATAGATCCTCCGGTTTTCGCACACATGCCCCTGACACTTGATAATAAGAAGGCGAAGCTCTCCAAAAGGACTCACGGAGAAGTCGCCACTGTTGCTTATTATAAACACATGGGTTTTCTTCCATGGGCGCTCTGCAATTTTCTGGCGCTTCTGGGGTGGTCACCGGCGGATGGAGGAGAATTTTTCACCCGTGAGGAACTTGTAGAAGCCTTTGATCTATCTCGGATCAATCGGTCTAATTCCATCTTCAATTATGTGCCTGGGGATCCCAAGAATTGGACAGACCCGAAAGCCATTCACTTCAATTCCACATACATCCGAACTATGCCTCTCGACGAGTTGCTCCCTCTAGTGGAACAAGAGCTTAAGGAATCCGGTTTGTGGACAGACGCATTTGGTAATGAAAAGCGCGATTGGTTTTCAAAGGCGGTCGACCTGATCCGCGCACGCTATTTTACTCTGAAGGATTTTTCCACGAGAGCTCGCAGCTATTTTTCCGATCAATTTGATTTTGATCCGGATGCGGTGAAAAAGAACCTGAAAAAAGACCCGAAGCTGGCCGAATATCTTCCCGAGCTTGCACGGAGGCTTGAAATCCTTCCGGAATTTTCCAATTCAGCAATCGAAGCGGTTTTCCGGTCCTTTGCGGAAGAAAAGGACATAAAGCCCGGGCTAATAATCAACGCAGCGCGTACCGCGGTCTCAGGTACATCAGTAGGTCCGAGTCTATTCGAAATGCTGGAACTAATAGGCCAAAAGAAAGTGGTTCAGCGGCTTATCGAGGCCAGAGAGTTAGTCTTTTAGGAAGATGCCGGGCTTCGTTCAAAAAGCCACGGTGAGGTCCACGCCGACCAGTAAGAAGCTGTCGCCCATGTAGAGCTCTAATGGGAGATCGGGTGGCCTGAGATTACCCTTTCTAATGAATTCCCCAAATGATTCCTGGAAAGTGTATCGGCTATGCAATCCTGCAAAAATATTCTGTGTGATGCTGGCGGTCCCTTCGACCTGCAGTTCGAGCAAGCCGCCGCCGGTTGCCTTCGCTTCATATTGTGCTAGAAATGAATTAGTAAGAGAACCTGAGACGATTTTCGTCATCCAGCGGGAACCGATCAGTTCGAAGCGTGCTTTCCACCAGGGGAAGAACACCGCAGTTTGCAGACCCAAAAAGGGCACACGAGTTTGAAAGTTTTCGCTCAAAAATGAAGTTTGTTCCAGGCCTTCACCTTCTAACTTCCAATATTCCTCGCGATACCCGGCCGTCACACTAAACCGATATCCGCCGTCGTTCCAAAGATGAAATAGTCCTGCAGCTTCCCAACCGCTAAAACTCGGCTTCGCATTGATGACCCTGCGCTCCGCAACCTGAATATCGAAATCCGCTGCGGATCGGTCAATAGTACCTTGCTGTTCGAGGACACTTGTTAAACCTCCCAGCCGGCCGGACAAAAAAACTAGAGGTGTCATCTCGACATTACCGGCAAGAACCGGAAGCCGGAAATTTGAATCGATTCGGAATCGCTCTACATCCTGGGGTGGCGTTCTATCTCTGATAGCTTGTGTGCCGAAGAGGAATTCGATTCTAAAAGAAGAATCCAAGGTGAGATTCCAGGGGCAGCTTTGGGCGCAAACCCAAGGCACAGTAATGAGCACCATTACTAACGACAGCAATATTTTAATCAATGTGCGACCAGACAACCCTACCCTCTAATTGCATACACAATAACGGCGTTAGCGATTATATTTTTTAAATGGAAAAATGAAAACAGAAATGTGGATGTGGAATATGGCCATTTAGTTGAGGGTGGGAGTGCGTGTAGACGCCGGTATTATTAGGCACCCCCCCAATTTTCATGACCTGGGGGAGGAAACTCTGAGGCCTCGTTCTTTTTAAAAGCAAATTATGGGTTCGGTCCTAAACTAATGTTCGGACAAGAACCTCTCACTGCCTATATGTGAATTGTTGCATTACATTTGTGTGCCGGATAAAAGTAATAGTTGCTAAAGACTGAAACCGGGGTTCCGCCCCACTTTCCTGACAGGAGGTAATGATATGAAAAGTAGATTCGCATTGGCGTTGTCCTTGGCAGCGGCATTGATCATGGTAACCGCTGCAACAGCCGAGGATCTTAAACCCGGAAAACTCCCCGAGCCGCAACTGACGATCGGTAAACCTCTTATGGAGGTGCTCAAAGCCAGAAAAAGCTCGCGCGATTTCAAACGCGAAAATCTTCCGGCGCAGACTATGTCTAACCTGCTCTGGGCTGCTTGCGGCATTAACCGGCCGGAAGCAGGAAAACGGACAGCTCCGACTGCACGAAACAAGCAGGAGATTGACGTATACGTCGCCACAGCGAACGGAGTGTTCCTATACGACGCAAAGAACCACAGTTTAGAACTCATCCTGTCTGAAGACATACGTGCAAAATGCGGCACGCAGGAGTATGTGAAGGATGTCCCTGTGAATCTGGTGTTCGTTGCGGATTATTCGCGGATGACCGAACCTACTGAGGCCGAGAAGCAGGCCCTATCTTGGGCCGACACCGGCTTTATCAGTGAGAATGTGTATCTATATTGCGCGTCAGAGGGACTGGCTACGGTGGTGAGAGCGTTGATCAATAGGGATGAATTGGCCAAGGTCATGAAACTGCGACCTGACCAAAAGATCACCCTGTCTCAATCGGTTGGATTACCGCAATCGAAGTAGTAAGGAAGTGTAAGCTCAGTTTTGGTTTTCACAGCACGTCGCCGGAGCAGTTTCGTGCGTGTTTTTCTTCAGTGTCTCCTGTTCCCTGTTTTCATCATTGTAATCACATCTTCACCTGTTGACGCTGCTCCCACAGTTACTGAAGAGAATGTTTACTATAACGTTAGAGGTAGCAGCGCTGAAGAACTTAGAACTCAACTGAACAAGTTCGGCGTAAAAGGGAGTGACGGCAAAACTTATCGTGGAAACACGAACTGGAATGTGAGCTGGCGCTATCTGTCCGGATCTAACAGTACCAATTGCTGGATAACTTCGGCAAACACAACGGTACGGATTAAATTTACTTTCCCAAAGTGGATAGATCGGTCAAACGCACCTGAGGAATTGAGGCAGAAATGGGATAACTATATTGTAGCCTTAATAAAGCATGAACGCAGGCACAGGGTCATTGCAGTGGAAGCTGCCGTTCAAATTGAGCGCGCAATTGCCGGCATGAAGCCACACGCAACTTGCGACGGACTAAAAAGAGACGTTAACGCCATGGGCCACCGTCTCGTTGAAGATTGCAGGAAAAGACAATCCGACTACGATGCTCGAACTCAGCACGGGCGCCTGGAAGGCGCCCGATTCCCATGATGAAAGAAGAACAGAGGTAGCTGGTTTGGACTTCCTTTCCTTGCCAGTGGCGGATCGCTGTTGATATTCAATTCTGAAAGAGGAGCCCACGATTAGTCTGTGGAAGTCAACTTCCATGCCACCATGTTATTGATTGCAACCCCTGAGTCAGGATGGGCGTGGATTTGTCTGTGCGAGGAGGGAAATTCCGCATTCCGCGGGAAAGCAATCTCGGGTTTTCCAGCCACGCATGAGGAAGGAGATTGCTCCGCTCCGCTCGCAATCACAGGTCTCGGGTTACGCGGTCGCAATGGCGGGCTCCAACTTGTCATTGCGAGAAGCGAAGCGACGAAGCAATCTCGCGGCTTTTGCCAGCCACGCAGGAGAATAGAGATTGCTTCGCTGCGCTCGCAATGACATTCCCTGGCCGAGCGTGTCCGAAGGGTCACTATTGATTTTACCAACCTCCTTGTCTGATGTGTATGAGTGTGTATAATAAAGATGGATAGCCGGGAACTCATAAAAAGGCTCAAGGCTGATGGATGGTACAAGGTTGGTCAGGAAGGCGATCATGTCCAATTCAAGCACCCAACGAAGCCGGGCAGCGTGACTGCTCCGCACCCTGTCAAGGACATCCTGGACGCTACCCTAGCCAGTATAAGGCGCCAGTCGGGGCTGACACTGAGGGAAGACATCCGCAAGAGGTCATAGAAATGGCAACCTATATAGCATTGCTTCGCAAAGAAAAAGACAGTGATTTTGGGGTCGATTTCCCTGACTTCCCCGGTTGCATAACGGTTGGGACGACCTTGGAAGAGGCTCACAAGAGGGCCGCGGAGGCTCTTAGATTTCATATAAAGGGTATGATGGAAGACGCAGAGCCTATCCCCGAGCCTTGTTCTCTCGATGAAATTATGGCTGATCCAGCCAATGCAGGTGCTGTGCCGTTTCTTGTTACTGTGCCGGATACCAAGACAAAGCGGATCAATATTACAATTCCCGAGCGTGACTTGGAATCCATCGACGATTATGCAAAACGGCACAAAATGTCCCGATCGGCATTTTTGCTTGATGCAGCAAAGCGGGCCATGACATAGGACAATAGGCAATAGCTGCCAAAAGTTCTGTCCGATTACACGTCGCCAGATTCCGTCATTCCGGCGGAAGACGGAATCCAGGAAGGACTGGTTCCAGGCTTTACTTAGGACAATGTATGGACCCCCGCTTTCGCCGGGGTGACGAGTGGCAACACGCCATCACGTTTGGCAAACACTATGATTAGCCGGACTTTGGCGCGGATTTTCCCGATTTCTGGCTGCATAACGGTTGGTTCGACATAGAAAAGGTCGAAGCGAACGTTACGCTTTCATTCTACCGGCTTCGGAGTCTCAATTTCCGAACCTTGCGCTGTTTCAGCCGATAATCTCGCATCAGTTTTGGACATGGCGCGTCCTAAATATTCCGGTAGCTCCAGTCCCGCCATTTTGGCCAGTTCATGCATCGGGGGAAGAACGCCCAAAAGTCTGCGCCCGAGATCGGAGACTCCGCCCCCATCAGAACCGCCGCCATCCCAAACCATGATTTTTTCAATGGGGAGATGCTTGATAGCTTCGGCCTGAATCTCCATCAAGTCCTTGAGCTTTTCAATTATGAGCAAGGATGCGGTGAGCTGAGGGTCCGAACTGCAAGATTCCACGAGTGACTTGTAACCAGCGGCCTTGGCATCGAGTTGGGCCTGGACACCCTGAGCCTCGGCCTGCATTTTAACCAGGACAGATTCAGCTTCTCCTTTGGCTACGAGCACCCTCTGCTGGCGCTCTGCATCAGCGTTGACAACTGCCTTTTGTCTTTCTGCCTCAGCCGGTACGACTACTTCAGCGTTGAGCCTGGCCTGCTCGCGACGAGCCCGTGCTTCTTCTGCAGCCTTCTGCGCGTCCTCCTGGGCCACACGAATTGATGCATCGGCTTGCACCGCGGCAGTCTGGCCCTTATTCCTCGCCTCCTCCTCGGCCACTTTCTGGCCCGCCATGAACCCCGCCTTGCTGGCATTGGCTTGAGCCTCGGTGTCAACAGCTTGAGCGTCGAGCAAAGAGGTTTTCTGTCGGCGATCACGGGTTGCTTCCGCTTCCCCTACTGCGGCATTCGCTTCTGCTGCGGCCACGGCTTTGCGCCGGTCCCGTTCCGCTTCGGCTTCACCAATTGTCGCCTCTGCGTTGGCTGCGGCTACGGACCGCCGCTGGTCGCGATCCCGCTCAGCCACACCAATTTTTCCGAGCTTCTCCTGCTCGGCCACGTCTATCATGGCCTGATTTACCGCTTCAGCAGCGGCCTTACGGCCAAGCGCCTTGATGTAACCACTGTCATCCTCGATATCTTTGATATTTACGTTGATTACCGCCAGCCCTATCTTCTCCAATTCGACGGAAACCGCATCATTCACCTTGGCCATGAATGCCTGCCGATCGCGGTTAATCTCTTCTATCTTCATGGTAGCAATCACAGCTCGCATTTGACCCAAAATAATATCCTGGGCCTGTTTTCTAATATCATCGATAGTTTGGCCCAACAATCGCACGGATGCATTCTGCATTATCCCTTCTTCAATGCTTACGGCTGCGGTGACGGTCGTGGGGACTGACACTCGAATATTCTCCTGCGACAGAGCGTTGGCCAGCTCAATAGGCACCACAAACGGCTCCAAATCCAGCCATGCGGATGCCTGCAACACAGGCCAAACAAATGCAGCGCCGCCGTGGACGCATTTTGCAGCACCCTGTCCGGTTTTCCCGTAAATGACCAGGATTCGATTGGACGGACATCGTTTGAACCGGTTAACAAACATAAATAAAATCCCGATTAAAATCAGTATCAGAATCATAGTCAAACCGGCTGAAGTAGCCATGTCAAGCCTCCTCACGTTTTTCAAGATATTCAACTTCCAGAGTGCGTGCATCGAGTGTGCCGACTGCTTTCACGGCTGTCCCGGCCAGGAGTGGCTTATTTGACCTTGACCGGGCATTGACAAAGCATATAGTTGCGCCGCATAGAATGCGGACCTTGCCTGTACCTCCCTCAGGAATGTCCATGTAGACTGTTCCTTCCTCTCCAACAGCCTTCCAAAGTGGGACATTGCCGATTTCCTGCATACCAAGCAGCCAATATAAGAGAAACGAAACCCCGAACAACCCGGCTAAGCCCCACAAAGCACTGTAGGCGAGAGCTAAAATCGGAGATGTGCCGGTTGCCAGATAAAGAGTGCCTGCCCAGGTGAATAGGGTTCCGAAGGCCATGATAGAGCGAACGGAAACAAACGTCAGTGTCACGCCATGGGCGCCGTCTGACGCGTGGCTGACGTCGTGCATATCGGCCGCGTGGATATCAGTGCCCCCGATATCGTGACCGTGTGCATCCAGTCCGAGCACCATCATGATCATCTGCACGACAAAGGCCACACTGAAGGCCAGGGCAGAAATGGCAAAAACCTCATTGAGAGCACTCAGTCCTTCCCACCAGGCTTCCATTTGTTCCCCCGATTTCTTGCACAATGGATTGTTTATTTAGCTCCGCAGCGATTCCCGGCGGCTCTTTCTTGCAAGCCGCTGCCTGCGGCCGCAACCAAAACGGCCTGCTGGGATCTTTCGCCAAAGAATCAGCAGGGGCGCTGAGAAGGCCACCGGGAACCCGCTTTTTGTGCAAAAAGCCGGTTCCCGGCCCCTCCGGCAAAAACTCTAATATGCTGGTGATAGGGTGAGCACTGTCCTGCAAGGTGGGGCAGGCTGACACTATTTCACTCATAAAACAGGTAAGTTGGAGAGCCGGCTCAAGCATTTCTTCTCCAGAAGAAAAGAGATCGAACGTTATTAATAAGAAAACCGCCCCCCGGCCCCCGAAAAGAACTCCTAAAATATGCTTCATGAGCTCGTGTGCGGGTAAGCAAACCTGTCGCTATCCCAGCGCCCCTCCGCAATTATTTAAGAGTTTTCGGAAAGGGGGTCCCGGTCCACTGGGCGTGGGGCCAACAATGCAGCTCAATGCCCCGTGCCTTCGATTAACTTAATGCTTGCACAAAGGCATTGTTCGCCGTGCGCGGAGCACCTTTTGCAAAAGGGTTGCCCCCGGGATATCCGCTTTCCGAAAATCATTCTTCTTCCAACAACGGAGCTAATAATCCATTGCTCTATTACTTTACAAATCATCCACGCGACCGAGTCAATCATACCGCCTGTCGAGAGATCTATATTGCACGGCTTCGGCGATGTGGGCTGTTTGGATATGTTCAGCCTTTTCCAGGTCCGCAATGGTTCTGCCGATCTTTAGGATGCGGTGATACGCTCGGGCCGACAGCCCTAGCTTTTCCACCGCCTTTTCCAAAAATGACATGGATTGATCTGATAATTGGCAGAATTTCTTAATCTGGGGCGATCCCATCTGAGCGTTGGAATATAATCCGGTCCCTGCCAAACGTGCGAGCTGAATCTGCCGTGCTTCACTGACGCGTCCCCTGATGTTCTCCGAGGATTCTGCATCCTTCGTGGCCGTAAGATCACGCCATTCTACCGCAGGAACTTCCAGATGGATATCTATCCTGTCCAGTAATGGGCCTGAAATTTTGCTCCAGTAGCGCTGTATGGTTTGTGCCGAACAGTTACAATTGTGTTTAGGATCTCCCCGGTACCCGCACGGGCAGGGGTTCATGGCAGCTACCATCATGAACCGGGCGGGGAATGTAATCGCAATCTGCGCGCGGGATATCGTGACTTGACCATCTTCCAATGGTTGCCGGAGCACTTCCAGCACGTTCTTGCGGAACTCGGGTAATTCGTCCAGAAAGAGCACCCCATTGTGGGCCAGCGAAACCTCGCCGGGCCGAGGTATCATCCCACCGCCTATAAGGCCTGCATCCGATACTGTATGGTGCGGAGAGCGGAACGGCCGAATAGTCATGATCGATCCGTTGCGTCCCAGGCGTCCTGCTGCGGAATAGATCCTCGTAGTTTCAATGGCCTCGTCAAATATCGGCTCAGGCAGAATGGTGGGAATACGCTGGGAAATCATTGTCTTGCCTGATCCCGGCGGACCGATCATGAGGATGATCGGTCCTGTGTTGCAGCCTCCATGTGCGGCTGATTTCTGCCCAATCTGTGCAGTCTCATAACAGCTTGGAGCAGCTGATTTAGTGGCTGCTCCAAAAGTTTCTTATCAAATCTTTGGGTTATCCGGAGTCCACGGTGCTCTGGAAATTTTTCTGTTGGTAGCGTCGTTTCTATTCGTTTTACAAATGCTCTAATCATTCGCCCCACAACCTCATTGCCTTTCAGGGGTTCCTTTGAAAAGTACATCCACAGATTGGAAAGCTGGGTTATCAGTTGTTCATACGATAGGGCCTGTAGTTCGTCTTTCAATTCGTTTTTCTGAATGTCCAAAAATTTTATTTTGGTGTCAATGTTTTGTTTGCGCTCTTCTGAAATCTTAATCCGGTCAAGTAGCTCGGTTAGAGTTTCATCCTTGATTCCAGCCAGTGTTGCCTGAGTATACGCACGTGTCAAACGGGTTAATTCCTGGGTAATTTCCTGTAGCTCTCTTTTCAATTCCTTTGTATCAGGCTCACTCTCTTTACTCTCGGAAAGAATCCTTTCATAGGCCTGCTTAATAATCTCACCGGTCTCGGGATTCTGAAGAATCCTATCTATGCGTTTGAATAGGAGTTTCATTACCATCGGTATGGGTACATTCGGTTGGTTGCATTTTCCAAGCTTTTTTCTAGGACACACAAAAGCCCAATATCTTGTGCCTGGTTTCCCCGTTTTCTTTTGAGTGTGAAAACTGGCAGTCGCATACATGCGCCTACCGCAACCACAATGTACCAATCCAGATAGAGGATTCTTAGGATAGAATTCATATGGCTGGCGGTATGCTTTTCGCAGCAAGTCCTGCACCGTATCAAAGGTGGCCTTATCAATTATGGGTTTATGAGCACCAGGACTCCATTTACCATCAATCTTAAGTTCTCCCAAATATACCCGATTCTTTAGCACCTTCTTCACTAGGGTAAGGGACCAGGACGTTCCCGTAATATCAATTGCATCATTCTGTAGTACGCAGCCAGAACATGGTTTATAAGCATCATGAAGAGAACGCACCCTGCAATAAGAAGCCGTTCTTTGTTTTTGGCTGACTTGGCAGTATCTAGAGCCTCTGAATTGATATCGCCTTTCGTAAGGGGGGCTCGCTGAGTTAAGGAGTTTAACAATTTTTATCCCGCCTCTTCCGTCCAGCCTGAGATTGAAAATATGCCTCACAATAGCTGCTTCTGCGCTATTGACTCTAAGGATTTTGGTCTGTCTGTCTAATTCATAACCAAGGGGCGCTTGTCCGGTGATCCATTTTCCAGACTGCTGTTTTCGCTGTTTTCCGGACATCGTCCTAATTTTTATAGTTTCTCGCTCATTCCGTGCAAAGAGACTCATCACACTGATGACCATTTCAGAAGCAAAATCAGCTTTCCCATTGGTAATATTAATATTGTCTCTGATACAATAAAAAGAGGCTCCTACCTTTTTTATCAATTCAACAGCCTGTAGAGTCTCTATTTGATCACGGGAGAAACGATCCAAAGCAGCTACCACAATAGTGCTGATTTCTCCTGAGCGGACCTGTTCTAGGAGCCTTCTAAACTTTGGTCTTTCAAAATTCAGGGTGCTTTCTTGCTCTTCGAGCCATTCCTGCACATCTAGCCCACGAGAAAGACAGAAGGTGTTGATAGCATTTCTTTGAGCCTCTTGGGTGCCTTGCGCTTCCTGTTCCTGGGTAGATACACGGATATAAGCGCCTATTTTACTGCCAGGAGCATTTATTTTGGCATTAGGCTGATTTTCCAGCGTGTCTGGAACTGGCTGTTCTTGAGTGGTTGCACCAGTGGAAACTACCGTTTTCCCCATTTGTATGACCCCTCTTTTTCAACTACAGCCTACGACCGGACTGTGGTGTCTGTCAATGACATTGGCTACAAGGGATCAACTCTTTCTGTAGGATTTTTGGCTACGCTGCGGTATGCTTCATCTGAGCCAGTGAGTGTAAGAGTTCTTAACGCATTCTACCAAGGCAATTCTGCTGAACGACAATGACGCTGAACCTTTATGATCCTCGCAACCATTGGATGGTAAGCCTTTGGCGAGACTACTGCGCAAAATTTTCCATTTATTTGCCCGTTGAAGAAAACATTGACGAAATTGACGCCAGGCGCAATCAAACGATGGAAGAATGGCAATCTTACGCTTCTACCTTTGGGATTGCCGCAGCCGAGGATCAACTGCCGCCCGACATTTGGGGTGGTGAACTCCCCCCTCCGGATGAAGCGGACAAATTCAGCCCTCATATCGTAAAAAACTGGCGTTTCTGGTCGGATACTCGTGCTTTTTTGCGTGAGAGCTATGGTGTTTTGGATGAACCGTCGCTCACCTTTGACTGCCAAGCGCCCAGGCTCGGTCATCGGGCAGTTCCGATTTCACAAGATGATCGGCAATTTTATCATTATCCCCCACAAGGCGATCCCCCCGAATGGTATGCCCAAGCCATTCAGATGACCATTTATCGTTCCGAGATCCGATTTAGTTGCAGATCACAGGGCTGTCGTAGATGGTGGTGTGATCTCAAGAAACGCAGTTCGGTTGATATATACGGCTTACTGAAGGCATTTCATCAGTTCGGTTCAATGCTTCAGGCTCAAAAAATAGTCGCTAAATGGTTCGGTATGCCCTTGCAACCACTAAAATCCACCCGGCAGGAAAAGGATTATGTCAAGCGCTTCAAAGTGTCCTGCGCCGAATTAAATGATTTGATCAGCCGGTACCCCGACCTGCGGGACGCAAAGGTGGGCGGCAAAGGCAAGAGGCTCCAGTTCATAAAAGAGGCAGTGGATTTGATTCGACGCTCACCACTGGAAGAATACCGCAATAAACCTGCCCCAGCAGGCTATGTGTATTTGGCTCAATCCGTGGCATTGGGAGATGGACTTTGGGATATGGGCTCTGCCGCACGTCTTTGGTTGTGGATGTGGTGTCATCAATCCGGGCGTGCCCGTGAAAGAAAAAAGCGGATAAACGAGTTCAAACTCTCGGATAAAAAGCTTGCCGACCTATGGGCGGTAGATGAAACAACGGTCAAGAGGCAGAGAAAGAAGCTTGAGAAGCTTGGGTTCTTCAAGATTGTGGACGGACAATGGAGGGTATTTTTCAATCCAAAGACCTAGGTACACGATGCCCCCCTCAAAAGCTAATAACATAATTATATTAATCTACTAGCCTATGCTTGTACATTATAGTATATATGGTCTTTCCTCTGCCTGTGCCTCTCTCTTCCATTATTTATTAGTACAATGCAATCAGTACCGTAATGAGTTTACAAGCAGATATTCGTTAACAGGTGTGCATGATGAAATCAACAGACAGTAAATCCATACAGGTATTTGATCATCCTAATCAGGTACAGGAATTTCTAAATCAAATACCTGCTGATAAACTCATAGGTGTGGTAATCAAAGCGTACAAAATTGGCTCCCCAGCCATACGCCTCTATTTGTGGCTCCTGATGAATCAAGAAGGTGAAGCGCGGCGAAATCGTTTTCAAGTAGAACTCACTGACACTGAAGTTGCCGATGCACTCAACGTCAACAAGAGCACCATAGGGAGATACCGAAGGCATCTAGTTCGGATGGGATTGCTGAGCGCGAATGGAAACGTCTGGATTGCAAAAATCCAGTAGTGATCTTCAATGCAACTCCCAATTGAGAAATTCTAGCAGTAATTGGACAAATCTCATTTTGCTACCAATTAGGAATAATAGTAGTATAGTACCCGCCCGCCGCTCCCTCTCGCTATTGATAGCAGGAACTCTATGCTGGTATAGCCTGTATTACTAGATAGATATTCATATGTATATTCATTCACTCTGATTATTGTTTATTCAGAATCTAACCAGCCAAATGAAGATAGACTGGAAAGAAATCAGATACGCATTCAATCAAAGAATGATTGCTCACAATATCAAATACATATAAATACGTGTTTGTTAACACTACTTAATCTCAACAATCAATGAACTCAATCCTAGCCATATCGCCTCCTATCCTCCTGAATGACCGTGTACTCATACGTTCATACGGCCAGACCACAGGATTAGGAGACCTCGTTATGATTGGAGACGAAATTAAGAATGTGGAAGAAGACGTATTTAGTAGTAAAAATAATAATATAGTAGCGGTGCACGGTCTAAAACGGATTTTAGAATGGTCGGGTATACCGGATTGGAATTTTGCTGCTCATCCGGTTTACGACATCAAATTGATGGCTTACTTGCTTGATCCTGATGACGAACCGCGTCTTAGCCGCCTGGTACAAAAATACCTTGGAGTCGATTATCCACACGGAGTGCCAATCATAAGTGATCTGGACAAGGACGCCTTATGGCATTTATTGGCTCAAGATGGAAAGTTCACTTATGATTTGGCGTCCAAGCTGCGCTCTTTGATGAATGATTCACTGTGGCGGCTCTATCAAGAGGTTGAATTGCTATTAGTTCCGATTTTGGCAAGGATGCATCTGGACGGAGTCGGTGTTGACGGCGATGCCTGTACCCGAGAATTGAAAAATTTAGACGCTCGGCTGAAGGATCGGGAACAGGAGATAACACAAGGTGAGCCTGTAGACCTATCTTCCAAGACGGAAGTTTATCAGTTCCTCCAAAAAAGGGGCGTATCCTTGTATCCCGGTGCCCAATTAGAGGATTTCTCCTTCATTCCTCTTGTGGCGCAGATATTGGAATGGTGGCGCATCAAACAGGAGGACTTGAGTTTCTTGGAAAGAGCCGCTGGTCAAGATCGGATACACCCAGTATGGCGACAAACAAGGGGCGCTACAGGCAGAATTTTCAGTAAGGTGGTGCCCGTCCAGTCCATAAGCAAGGAAAAGTATCGCCCGTTGTTAAAAGCAGCTCCGGGATGCGTGCTGCTAAAGCCGGATTATTCTCAAATGCAGCTGCGCCTCCTCGCACATTTGTCCGGCGATACGCAACTCAAAGAAACTTTTCGCCGCGGAGAGGACATTCATTCAAAGACCGCTGAGAAGCTAGGAGTTAGCCGACAGCAAGCAAAAAGCATCAATTTCGGGATCTGCTTTGGACAAGGCGCTGAATCATTGGCGGCCGAATTGGGCATAGGCGTTGAACAAGCACAACTTCACATTGATGGATTCTTCAAAACCTATGCCGGAGCGGGGGATTTCTTTGATGCAACAGTCGGTCAAATCAAAAAGCAGAAAAGAAATGAGCGGGCATATGCGTCTCCTTTTGGAAGGGTACGCCGATTTGCCAATAGACTCACCGACCACGAGCAACGAAAAATCCGCATCACTCCATTGCAGCAATTTGAGGCTGACATAGTGAAGCGTGCGATGGTGCTTATCGACCGGGCATTCCGTGAAAAAGGTATGCAGTCCCGCATAGTAATGATGATTCACGATTCCATTTGGATTGAATCACCGGAAGAAGAAACGAGGGATGCAATGGCAATATCAAAGGAAGTGATGACCACCGCAACTGATTTGGATGTCCCTTTTGAGGTCAAGTTTGAGTGAGATTGAGCTGATTGTCGCTCCAGTCATCCTCATTCATCAAGAAAATCAAAAGCAGCCCGCACACGCATACCCGAGTCGATGATATTCTTCACTCGCCGGAGCAGATCAACCAGCCGATCCGAGTAAATTCTCATCTCGTTGTCGCCCAAAAACACACGATCAGCAGTAAACAATCCCATAGACTCCCATCTTCGCAAGGTCGATTCGGTGGTGCCAGTTTCGCCGGCGGCCGCATGGATTCCATAAAATTTCATTAAAAAATACCTCCATAGATTTGGTGAGAGGCGGTAGACGTCTCTCTCAAACGTAGTACCAGGTTGGGTAATTGTCTGTCAGATGCTCAGGTCCTGAATTACAAATGCGAGATAGTAGCTAAGGAAAGTTCCGGTCTTGGCTGGAATGATATCCTTGTGCAGGCTTTTACAATGAATTCACAAAAATCCCGGCACATTTTCATACGCAAGGATGGGATACGAAATGCCGCATTGATGCTAGCATTTGTTTTGCAAATCGCACGGTCGGAACGATTGAACATTTAGACAAGACCGAAAGAAAGACCGAATGAGAATGGTGCCGACACAGGCAGTACGATCCTCCGACACGGTGGAAACTCAAGAAAGCTGTAAGGGTGTTGAATGAGACATTCAGCGAGCTAAAGTTGCAGAAGCACCCCGACAAGACCTGTATGGGGCGTATCGAGAAAGGATTCGATTTTCTGGGATATCACTTTAGTCCACATGGGCTGACCCTAGCGCAGAAGACCATCGACAAGTTCGACGCTCTCCGGCTTTTGAGCTTTCGAAGTCGGCAAAAAGCCTGAAACGGTCGTGACTGTCCGGGATCAATCGCAGTGCTGAGGAATGCCCCCGTTACTCCGCGAGGCCCAATGGCGTTCAGCCGCCCCATCGGAGGATGAAGCGGCTTGGAAAGTACTGCCATAGGTGGGTCGAGTGGGCTGGATCTGGTATTGCTTCCAGGAACGGATCACCCTACATGAACTGAAAGGCCAGCCATCCTCCTGGTCCGATTGTGATGGAGAGGAAGGCCCCACCGCGATTGAACAACAAATCGCCCTGGGGAATCGGACCAACAGTATCGTAAATTGGCGGTCCGATCAACGGTGAGGAGAACGAACCCGACGTAGGCAACGGAGTGGGTATAAAATTGAAGTTAAAACCGCCTGGAATCATCGATGTTGGAATCTGACCAAAGTTGATATTGTTCAATACACCGGAGGACGCGGTAACGCCCGACCATGTCATAGTAAAAGATGTGTAAGAGCTCCAGATGGCCGGGGGTGGGATCGGTGGGTTGGTCGCAAAAGGAACCGCAGCCGAGATGACCGCCGGGCCATATACCACGTACAATCCTGGCGTTGGAGGAGGCGCGTTTGCGAACGCCTGTGCGACGACCATAGCTTCAGGCTGATGCCAATTCCTGTTCACCTTCTGAGTCAGCATATACCACAAGCTGCGCGGACTCTTGAAAATCGGCTCAGGCATGACAAAGGGACTCTCGCCGTTCAAGACGTTCTCTGGGCGGAATCCCACATTGACGAACCCGCCGACAGTCTGGTAGGTCTTGTCCACCTTGTCATGGCCGACAGCGTACTTGAGAACGAACATGCCGTCCCGCGACTTCAGTTCGGCCCCTGCATTCCAACCGTACACGCTATTCCCAATGTCAAACTTGTACCCTGTGGCACTCAGACGGAGATCAGGTCCGCCGTTCCAAAGCTCGTGGGAATAACCGGCCTGAAAATCGAAATTCGAGGGACCGTACCGGAATGCATTCACAAGCACGCTGCTGTTAAAGAGTTGCCCGTACCAATTGAAGTTCAGATCGATAGCATCGTTGCCCGGTAGAAGGGCTGCCATTTCGAGTCCTGCACTTCCTGAGGAATACCAGGTGCCGCCCAGGCGAGAGGTGTCGTAGAAGCCGTTAACTCCCAGGAGAGTATTGCTCCTTAAGAATGTACGGTATCCACCGCCAAGCGATATATCAACTCTGTTATTAAAGCCACCGCTGAATCCACTATTTGTATTCCAGAAGCTCTGAAATTCGGTGTGAGCTTCCCCGAATACCGTGGAACCTCGACTTAAGCTGAAAGGCAACAAATAATCTGCTGTGAAACGTCCTTGGCTGACGCGCTTGTTGCCGAAATCGTAGAGATAGCCGAACTGAAGATTGGGAATTAACGGCAGAATCCCTTGAAGCATCCTGTCAGAGACGTACAGTGAATTTGATTCCCTCGGAACTTCTGCACTCCCAAGCATTGAGGGAGCGCTGTATGGGGATGTCTGAAGACCCTGGGAGTGAGCGAATCCTACAAGCGCAAAGACGAAGACAAACTGAAGCACTCCGACACGGCCGAGAATCGTGCGGCGGGAAACCATAATACCCTCCTAAACCAAGAGCACACTGGAAACTCCATCCCCTCTCGCAATGCAGTTCAGCCTGCTCTCCGAGAGATGAACAAAGTTGACATCTAGAATTCGTGCAGAAATGGGATGCGGTATTGTGACTTTAATGAGTGACTTGTGTCAAGAAATTTGTTGGTTCCAAGCGTCCATTGTGCATTAATTTTTTTTGCAATAGGTTATTTTTTGCGGTCAGAAACAATCTTGCACAAATTAAAGGTCGGCGCATAGATGAAGCGCTCAAGGTGATCGAACGAATAAATTCGCGGCATGAAAGAACCGTCCTCAAATTCTTCGCAGGAGGACAAGAGTTCACCCCCTAACGATGACCACCGTCTTCTGAAAGTCATTTCATCAGATCACTATATCGTTTTTTGCCTGTGCGCCCTTCCGCATCTTCCGTTCTTTTCTATATTTAAGGGTTAGTGGGTTTTCATTTGAGGGATAGAATAGAAGACGCCTGTGAAACACTCACGCAAGCATGAAAGGAGGCGAATAATGCCCACATTCAGATGGAATTCGGAACATCCGTATTACCGAGATGGACAGCTGGTAAAGAAAGTGCAGACGCAGCACGACCTCAAAGTTAGTGGCCTTGATTGCGCCATTTTGGGATTCAGTGCAATGAGTTTGCTGAGCAAGCTTGCTTTTGCTCTTATTTTCAAACGCAACCCTTACAGTTTGCCACGTTAGCTTTGCGGTACGAAGGATGGAGAAGCCGATGCAATATCAACGAATAGAGCTGACTGAGTGGTATGACAAAGAAGGGCGAGTAAGAAAGCGCAGGCTGAGACGAGACGGATTTGTCATTTCGCCTTCGGAACTAAGTATGATTTGCAATTCGTTAGTGAGAATTTCCGATGGCACCACAAAGGCGATAGTGGCATCCAGTCAAGGAAATCGCTATCTGCCGAAATAACCCTGTAAACCAGCTCCCGCAATCATCAGCCTCATTCTGCACTGCGCTCGCACACCCGCCCGCATTAAATCTAAAGACAAGTAGAATAAACCGAGAAAGGAGCATCGCTATGGGTACGAACGGATTTCGAGAAGACGAACTCATTACCAGAAAAGTGAACGGTCAGAGCAGGGTATTTCCGGTCGTTGGTGGAAGACTGCGTTTAGCACATGAAGAAAACCAGAATCTCAACCTGCAAACTGAGATGGTGAGCTGGGACGGTCAGTATGCCATCTTCAAATGTAGTGCTGCTACCAGCAAAGGTCAGTTCGTCGGCTACGGCACCGCAAACAGCCAAAGAGATGCAAGGCTGGCAGAGAGCCTTATTGAGTTAGCCGAGACCAGAAGCGTCGCTCGGGCGCTCAGGTTTGCCGGTTTTGGGCTGGAATTTGTCAGTGCCGAAGAGGTATCGCACGTTGCGCCGGCGGAGTCAGAAAGCCAACAAAGTTCCAACAAACCGGCTGCATCAGTGTTCTATGAAGCCAATGGCGCTGGCAAGGACGGAGCAAAACCCGAAGCGCTACATTGCGCTACGGCGGAGAAATCAAAACCGTCAACTGGCGGCAATGGTCGAGCTACCCAAGCTCAATGCCGAGCCCTTTATGCCCTCACCAAAAGAGCGAATTACACCGATGAAGACATTGGGTCTATGCTGAGCCCGCTAAACGCTTCCACCTTCCAAGACCTCACCCGTGAATCTGCTTCGCATCTTATCACCACTCTGCAAACAGAAGCCGCCGCTTAGTTCCAGACACAACTATCGAAAACACAGACAAGCGCATTAGGGGGACAGGATAGGTGCGTTCTGTCCCCTAGAAAGGAGAACAGCGCCATGACACAAGAAGAGCCTCATCTGAGCTATTCCCAGATCAACACCTACATGACCTGTGGGCTGCGCTATCGTTTCCAATACGTTGAGCAAATACCTCCGGCATTTACCACAGCATCACTGGCATTTGGATCAGCGATCCACGAGGCGGCAGCAGCGTTTTACCAAAGCTGTTTGGAAGGTGATGCGCTACGTCCCGATCAGTTGTTGGACGTTTATCGGGATACCTGGATGAGCAAAGAACGGGTCAAGTTCTTCAACGGCGATAATGAGAACTCCCTGATGCAGAAGGCCAATCAGTTGCTGACCGTATTCCATGAGGCTTACGATCCATCTGTTTCCATAGTCGGCGTGGAAGAATTCTTTGAAGCCCCATTGGACAGGCTACCGTCTTTCCAAGGCTACATCGATCTGATCGAGGAGTCAGCAGACGGAACCATCACCATTGTTGATCTGAAGACCGCCTCCAAGAAATTGACCGATGCAAGCGTTAAAAGCAATCTTCAGTTGACGGCCTACTCGTTGGGAGCTGACGTATTGGGATTTGAGCAGGATGCTTTGAACTTGCGGCTGGACGTGCTGACGAAGTCCAAGACCCCAGAGATGGTGAGGTACGACACGAGCCGCACCGAAGATGACCGACACCGATTCGTCAAACTGCTCTATCAGGTATGGAACGGTATTAAGCAGGGCGTATGGTTCCCACGTGAAGACTGGCACTGTAGCCAGTGCGCCTGGGCAAAAGAATGCGCCGAATGGTAGAAAGGAGGGATTACTATGCCGAGAAGCAAAGAAGCCAACTGTAAACCGGCCGAGCTGGTTCCGTATGAGCCGTCCACAGAAGTAATTCTTCAACCGCCCAACTCGGGCGTAATCGGCAAGTTTCTTGAAGAAACCGCCAATATGTTCAAAGCCAGAGCGATGAGAATGGGCGGGCTGCTGAGAAGGATCAACGAATCCGGACAGCGAACGGAAATAATTCTGCGAAGTGCGGCTGAACGTATGGAAGCAGCCGAGGCGAAACTGGAACAGGACCTTACCAAAGAGGGACTTCTGCCCGCCAGCGAGGATGAGAAAAGCCTTGACGAAACTCTTGGCTCATAATCGCCGGCTATATCTACACAACAATGGAATAAACCAAAAAGGAGGCATGAACGATGAAAACATTCGTTATCATGGTCTGTCTAGTTGCCTTGCTCTTCAACAACCTAGCACTGGCCAGCATTTGGACACCCAGCGACGAACCAATTATCACCAGTGAAGGCAAGTGGGGCGGTTCATGTGGCACCGGCATAGGAAAAGGTGGTGGCCATAAGCATCACAGGTAGGAAACCGAAAGACAAACAAGAAGACCTCATCCAATGAGAGAGGTCTTTTTGTGAACGTGCTCAGGTTGGATTTGTAGGCAGGGCTTTTAGTGCTTTTGGAACGACCCACTATGGGAAATACTGCATCATAACTAGAAGAAGACCCCCCATAGCCCCTATACTGTTTTCCTAAACAAAAATATGGGACCCAAAAGAAGGGTCCTACCTGACACGATAAATCCGGAAGATTTTTGAGAACAAGCCTATCATCGCACACCCACACTCCCTACCTCATTGCCCATAGCACATTAAAATTACCCGCGAATAAGTGAATGTGCATATATGCCCATGCGTTCATCAGTATCGCAGCCCTGTATTCCGTGTCGGGTGGTTCATGCGAATAGGTATTGAAAACTTTTCACGACCTATTCGCCAATCGGATATCACCCTGGGTCTGATTTTCTGCAAATCCAGATTCGGCTTCAGATATGGAGGTTTATTGGCATCCGTCTATGGTATCCATCGCAACCGAATACTATTGGGAGTGCTACCCAAAGATAAAAACGATGCACAAAACCCGCTGAGCCTTCGTCAAATCAATCCTCAGCCACTTTCTCAGATCGCTAGACATTCACCACAGGTAATTTTTTGCAAAAAAAATAAATACGATTATCTATCTGAAAACACGGAGCGTTGTAAGCAGATCGTTTGAAGGAACGGTCAAATATAAATCATGAGTTATAACAAAATAACTATAGATTACTAGATGTAATAAGATTAATATAATCTATTATATAAATAAGATATTCCATTTATTTATATTTATTTATTTTATTCCTTGAGCGCGCATGCTCTTGTACGGCAAGGTTGTTAGTGTCGCCCCATTTGAAAAAATCCGGTCTCTATCTTGTTCCTGTTTGGCTTTTTCGGCCGAGTGGCGTAAAAACCGGTCATCGAAAAGAATGATATGGATTATAGATAATATCCTTGCATATCAGTGGCATAAACCTGATGCGATTGGTATCAACTGAGAACATAACGCCAAAACGTTGTGTCCTCTTCCATCGCATCCGAGATGCTGCGAGAGAGGTCATAGCATGAACACGTTGTGACCGCCGGCGGCAGCCACTTCCACTGCTCGCTTTGCGAATTCCTGGCCCTTTATTTCGCTGAAATTAACACGATACCTGGAGAAACGTGCTGATGGTTTGGACACAGCAGGCGCCGCAGCTTCCAGCGGAACTCGGCCCATCAAAAAACCTGTTGTAGTGAGAAAGTCTGAAACACCATAGACATTTAGGCCTTCAACCACCGCGGCTTCCGCGGCATTGGCCGCAGGTAAAATGAGACCTTTGAAACCGAGTTCACGTGCAGCCAGGCTGATACTCAGGGCTCCTCGAACCGCTTTAATGCGGCCGTCAAGGGCCAGCTCACCCACTATCATGTAATCATTGAGTTTGTCGGAAGGGAGAAGATTTAGCGCGGCAAGCATGCCCACGCCTATAGGAAGATCAAAGCCCGCGCCTTCCTTCTTGAGGTCGGCCGGAGCCAGGTTCACCGTAATACGCCGGACAGGAAAGGGGTATCCGCTATTCACTATAGCCGATTTTACCCGAGCGGTGCTTTCTTTCACCGCATTATCAGGCAGCCCGACCACAGCTATGGAAGCCATCCCCGGATAAACGTCGACTTCGACCTCCACTGGGTGAGCATCAATCCCGATCAGCGTGCCGGAATGAACCCGCGCTAACAAAATGTCCTCATTTGAAGGATAGCGTTGCGCCTTAGAATAGGGGTGAATGCGACGATAGACTGTAACAGGAGCTTAGCGGTTTTTCAAGTAAAAGGGTGTGATTACGGAAATCCTTCAGTTACACGGGGCGTGGATTTGTCATTGCGAGGGCGTCAAGCCCGAAGCAATCTCTTACTAATGAGATTGCTTCGTCGTTTCACTCCTCGCAATGACAGCTGACCTGCCGTTTGTTACAAAATTAATGGCGAACTGGTATCAATGCTGTTCCTTCTGAAAACAAGACCGAAAATCAGTCATTCATGTGAAAGAGTTCGAAATACATTGGCAAATCGTCAGCGCCGGAAACAGCATGGTTAGCTGATTTGTAACATATTGACAAAACTGTATTATCCCGAGTGTACCCCGATCATGCACTCTGCTGGAAAACTAACATTATCCTAATGGATGGATTGATATCCACAGGGTTACTCCCAACTTATTCACAGGAACTGTGGAATTCCGAGTCGAGTGGTTTTATTAGATTCCATTGATTTAATTAACGGTTTCCCCAAGAGCAGCGGGTTGGTGGATGGAAGGTCCAACAGAGCTTTCCTGCTTTACCGATGATTTAGCACGAACAATAGATTCTATGTCTTTCAGGAGTCTTCCCCTATATTCCTGCAGTGAACCATCGCTGGACATGACCATATCCAATTGACGCGTATGAATAATCAAATATCCCAGAATGTTCAGACGGATTTTCATCGATTCCTCGTCGAGCCCCTCAATCCGGGCAAACGCGCTGTCTTCCTTAACCTCAACACGGAAATCGAAATTTTCCAGGATTTCGGCCACAAGCCCCGCCCGCCTTCGTCGTCGACCAAAATCGGCCGCACCACCTTTGAAAGAGAAACTCGCATAGTTTTCCGATGCCCGTTCGCCCACAAGTGCTTCCACAGTGGAGAAATGGAAGCCGAATCGAGACGTGAGGCTACAAAAATTCTTAGATAACATGAAGTAGTTCCGGGCCGAATAAGCAGAAGCCGTAGCCGGATTCAGTGCAGGATTGTGAGTAGCCTGAACCAAAATCGACATCAATCCTTTCGCATCAACTGGAGGCGGTCCACCCCAAGGAATCGCTGTCACTCCGTCCCATATTGCAAGCATGGGTATCGAGATTATGTTGTCAAGCTGGACGAACTTACCTTCCACGTCCTGTCTAAATCCATCATCCAGGTTAATAATCCACCATTGCATCGGAACATTGCACACTAACTGCTTACTGGAACGTTCAGAAAAATGATGCTCTTTTCCGAAATTGAACATTTCATGGACAGATTTCTCATGACAAAACCGCGTGATATCATGATAGGTGAGACATTTTGATGGACGGAATTCCGGCAAATCCGGGTCGAGAAGGTTTAGGGGAACAATATGAGCCGCCACCCGATGCAGGACCTCATAAATAGGGCTGCCCTCCATCAGCCTTTTTTTACCCTCATTCGAAGCTAATAAGCTTTTCACTCGACCCTGATATACGGTCATTCCATCAGCATCGACCGTGACTATCTCGCCGTTCTTCATGATTTCAGTCGCTAGTGGAACACCGAAAACCGCAGGCACTCCGAATTCCCTCGCAACGTTTGCGAGATGACCCGCAACTCCACCTATCTCAGTGACTACAGCGGAGGCCTTGCCCAACAAGGGGGCCCACCGAGGAAGCGATTGGGCGGTTACCAAAACTGCCCCCTCCGGAAATTTCAGCTTGTCCACATCGTTCTTAACCACGAAAACATGGCCATCGGCTACGCCCGGGGAAGCAGTAACACCTCCACGGGCGATAAATGGCTCCGCGATCTCTCCACGACCAGATGATTTTATTGTAGTATGAGCCATTTGCAGCTGCTTGAGCGGTCTGCATTGAAGAATATAGATCGAACCTTCGGGTGTAACTGCCCATTCTATATCCTGGGGTGAACCGTAATATTGCTCCAATTTGTCGCCCATCGACGCTAATTCCAAAGCCTGATCATCGCTTATGGATTGAGAACCGCCTTTGTCGCCGGTCAGGGTCATCCGGCACACGCCTTCAGTAAGATCGCAAACAAATTGCAATTCTTTAAGCTTGATATTTCTTTCAATTATTTCCATAGGCTGGGATCTGGCAATTACGAACACGTCCGGGTCAACGCTCCCATCCACAACCGCCCTGGCCAATCCCCATACGGAATTAATGATGATTGATGCGTCTCGAATGTTCAGGGGATTCCTCGAATACATTACACCGCCGGCGACTGCATCCACCATGGGCATAAATCCGACACACATAGCGACATCTTCGTCCGGGATGCCTCTATTGAGTCTATATGTCACGGCGGGCAAACCATATTTGCTGGCCACTATCTCTTTGTAAACGTCTACAAGATTATCGTGACTGACGTTCAGTTGAGTTCGGAATTGTCCCGCAAAGGATCTCCCAGCTGCATCCTCTCCCAAAGCGCTGCTGCGAACTGATACCTTGACGTCTTGGCCAAAATCTTTTTCCAGTTCCGCGTATGCTTCCAGAATGGCTGTTTCAAGATCTTTAGGGGCCGATGAGCGAATTATCAGCTGCTGGATATCCGCACTCAAGCTGTACAATTCTTGGAGGTTTTCGGCATTTGCAGCTTGGATACGCCGATCGATCTCTTGCTGTAATTCATTATGTTCTACAAATCGTTGATATCCCAGAGATGTCACTACAAATCCGCCGGGAACAGGCAAATGGACCTGATTGGCAATTTCAGCCACATTGGCCATTTTGCTCCCCACCTGATCGACCATCGTGCTGTCAATGGAGCGGAAAGGTAATACAAGTTTGTCCCCTTTGGGGAGCTTTTTTTGAACAAGATTCTGGTCGATAGCATCCCGAATAGTTTTGAAGCGACTGTACAACTCGCCGTATTTTCCCGGCGCCAATTCGTCTAGGTGCTTGATTATTTTGTACAAATTTACGGAAATGGCAGTGCAGTTAGATTTTATAAAGGACATTCCGAACGGCTGCGTGCCGTCAAGGGCCTTCTCCAGATCGCTCATGATTTCCAGAGCCTTATTATTCGCCGTAAGAAGAAGCTTGAAATTGTGGTATCTGGAGGCAAAGGCTGCACGGACATCCTGCAAACCGGCTGCATGATCGTCTTTTCCGAAGATTCGTAATATGGTTTGTTTTATGAATTCGGCTATTCTGGTCATAATTCCGCAACGATTAGTGCAATTTTTTGAGTTATTAGAGAATGAAGGTTGATATAAAATCCTTCACCTTCGAAGACAACGGAAGCGCAAAATTGTTTTTTGAACCATGTTCGGGCATCAGGGGCAGTATGAAACCAGCCACATTCCGGGTAATTCTACAACTCACGTTCAACGCATCTTAATGGAAGGGCGACCATCGGTCGCCCGTACAGAAAGATTGCCGATTGCTTATGGGGACAAGTTTGTAGAGACTAACGCATTAAATGTAAAAGCCCAGTAAAGATAAACCTACATTTCTTTCTTAGCCCCGGCGGTCATTTGCAGACCGATTCCTTCAAAAATGTACATGACCGCGAGTCCCCACCATAATGTATAAATAACATAAAAGATTAACGAGAAGCTCAGAATGCCCATTCTGGATGCCGCGCTTTCAGGCTCGATTTTGGCAAAGTTGTAAGCTACTTCTATACCTTTTTTTACGACATCCGCCACAAAGCTGGCCTCCTTGAACTGTTTTTGTCTAGTCAGATCTTTGTCAATTTCCTTGAACACGTTCCACCAGACGTACAGCGCTTCTTGACCCGGCATCCCATACTTGCCTGACAGCTCGGTTTCACGATTATTGAACATAGCCTCGGAATCTTTCAGCGCCGCGGAAACGACGCTGCCCAAATCCCCGTTTACTTTGATTTCCGCAGTTTCTCCCGTAGATTTGGCACCGGCCGCGGTCACTATTTTGGCGGCCTTCCGTGCCATGTCCTGGTCCTTTAATTTAAGGTTCACATCAAACATTTTATTCGCATATTCCGCATTTTTCTGCAGCAGGCCGGGGAAGTAGTTTGTAGAGCCCTTGGCAATCGAATTAAAAAGTTTATCTGCAGCTACCATGGCATTTTGTCCGCCGAATATAGGCGAAAACATGATGATCAGAACTACCAAGAAAGCGACTGCCATAACCAATCCTTTTATGAACGTCCCCTTTTGTTTGACCAACATGTTATTACACCTCCCCTCTCAGGAATTTTATGCTGCCAAAGAATTTTCCCAGAACCCATATGGCGAATATTCCTACGACCACGAAAAAGACCCATGTGCCTATTTGGCTCAGGCCGGACGCCAAAGAATCTGAAATCCGAATGACCTCCATCTGATTGAGTTTTTCCGGTAGCGCAAAAAACCTGTTTGCAAAGCCGGACAAAATAGCAGTCGCATAAAATCCCCTGATATAAATGCCTTTGACTACTTTTGTCGTAAGGGCGCCTATTTGAACTCCTATCAAAGAACCCAACAGCATGCCCATAGCCAGAGTGTAAAAGATAAACCCGTAGACCGCATATTGCGCAATGGATGCGTAACCAGCGGTAAAAATTATTTGCAGTATGTCTGTCCCCACAGTTGTGAATGAAGATACTCCCAGGACATACACGAAGATCGGGAAAGTGATAAAACCTCCTCCAACCCCCATGATCGCTGCCATTAAGCCTACAATAGCTCCACAAACAGCAACAAAAAGGGCAGGGATCTTCTTGCCTCCCGGAACTAGGTCTTCGTCAAAAGTGATGACCGGCGGAATCGTGGAGGATTGCAATCTGGCCGGAAGTCCAACCTTGCCCGTTGCTACCTCTTCGCCATGGACGCTTTCTCCGACATGGGCGCCGACACCGGCCTCTGCCTTTCTGAGCGTAAGAAAATCGGCCAAAGAGTAAAATCCTAGAAATCCCAGCAGCACAACGTAAACGACACTTATGAAAGCATCACTGACAACGGGATCGTATTCATAAAGAGCTCTGTTGATGAAACCTCCGCCGGTCACTCCTATGCCGGAGCCGACTAAGAAGGCTATTGCCAAACCGACTGACACATTTCCCAGCTTCCTATGAATGGCTGTTCCCATAATGGCTTTCGCGAATATGTGGAACAAATCGGTTCCTACCGCAAGAATACCCTTTACTCCTGCGCTCATAAGCGCAGGGGTTATTATGAAACCGCCGCCCGCTCCGATGCAGCCGGTGATCAGCCCAGCGCAAAGTCCCACCAGAATGGAAACGATAAATATGTTCGTGGAATAAAACGCGGGTGTATAGGCTTCATGTCCGCCCAAAACACTCGGCAATTCCGCAGCCAAGGCCAGTGAGGTGAAAATTGCCGGCAGCAACATCAACCCCAATAAATATACTCTTTTTTTGTCTTTCAATATGTTCATGGATGTCTCGTAATCCCACTTCGCGTGGGCCATTGAGGCAGCCATGAGCATCCGGTACAGGTTCTTACCCACTTTCATGCATTTTCCTCCTCATTAATTTATCGACAGCCACGGAATAACCGTTCCGGAAATGCTAAGTTTTACCAAAGCAAGGCGAAACGCCAGGTCCCCCGAACATTCTAGATAATCCCATCGAATAATTGGGCATATCGATAATAGAAAACTCGTGAAAATTATCAGATGTTTTACACGTCAAAAAGCCTTCGCATTTCTATAAATATTAACCGGAGCGACGCAAGTTTTCAATTCAGACACACAGCATAGAGAGAATTAGCTCAGTTGAAGAGATGGCGGCAACTCGCATTTTTCGGTTTCTTCACGGCACCATTTCTTCTTGTACGCGTCTTGCAATTTATAAAGAAGGTCATCGATCTCCATAGGTTTCATAAGGTAGTCGAATGCCCCTAATTCCATCCCTTCTATAGCGACTTGGACATCGGCATGGGCCGTAAGCATGATGACTTCCACTGAAGGTTTTATCTTTTTAATTTCCTTCAATGTTTCTATTCCGTTCATGCCGGGCATCCTGACGTCAAGCACCACTACATCGACAGGAAATTCTTGTATTTTGGCTATGGCTTCTCGTCCACTATTGGCCGAAGTAACATCTAACTTGCGTTTTGTAAGTCTTTTGCAGAGCGTTTCCAAAAAATCTTTTTCGTCATCAACAAGCATGACCTTAAATTCGTTCACTACGTCTTCCTCCGCTATTCACTTCTGTGATTCAGAATGTTATGCGAATAGTCTTCTTCATTAGGGGCGGCTCAAGCATTCATCTCCCATTTGGCCTCGGAGGTGCCTGTAATTCCCCTAGCAAACAGAGCAAAGTCATCAGGATTCGATGCTGCGGCCAAAGCAATATCGTATGTAATTTGCTTCCGCTGGAACAATTGCATCAATGACTGATCGAACGTTTGCATACCGTAGCTTATGTGGCCTTCGGCTATGGCGTCCCTGATCTCGCGTAACCTCCGCTCCTCGCCAATACATTCCCTTATTCGGGCTGTTGATATGAGCACTTCAATCGCGGGAATTCGTCCATTACCGTCAGCCTTGGGCAGTAGTCTCTGTGAAATTACCCCTTTTATTAGCCCAGCCAATTGGATTCGGATGGATGCCTGATGCTCCATAGGAAAAGCCGAGACAACCCGGTTGATCGTTTCGGTAGCATCGAGCGTGTGGAGCGTGCTGAACACAAGGTGCCCCGTCTCTGCTGCAAGCATAGCTATTTCGATTGTTTCCAGGTCACGCATTTCACCTACCAGGATGACATCCGGGTCCTCGCGGAGCGCTGAACGCAGGGCATTTTGGAATGAAAGTGTGTCCTGCCCCACCTCTCTCTGGTTAATAATGCTTTTGCGGTCTCTATGCAGGAATTCAATTGGATCTTCGATGGTGATAATATGACAGTTGCGAAAAGAGTTGATCTGATGGATCATGGACGCCAGGGTTGTGGTTTTGCCTGATCCCGTTGTCCCGGTCACCAGAACAAGACCTCGGTTCTCTGCACTTATTTTTTCAACGATGGGAGGCAGGTTCAAGTCCTTTAGCAAAGGCGGCTCAGAGGGAATTGCGCGAAAAACCATTGCGATAGAGTCCCTTTGCCAAAAAACATTGACTCGGAATCTGGCCAATTTGCTGACCCCGTAGGCCATATCTAATTCCCTGGTCTTAGTAAAAATCTCCCTCTGACGTTCATTCATGACAGACAGTGCTATCCGTTTAACTTCGTCGGGCGTAAGACGATCTTCACCCTTCAAGGGAGCCAAGACGCCATTGACCCTTGTCACCGGAGGCAACGGGACCTTTAAATGAACGTCGGACGCGCCCATTTCTATGGCTTTTTTCAAGGTTTCATCAAGATCCATCAAAATCTCCTGTCGTCACACTCGTGGCATCCTGATCATCCGCATGATCTCTCCGAGGCGGAATTCCTTTTTTGTCCAAGATCTTGGATTTGATTTCGTTCATAGTTTCCGTATTTTCTCTCATGAACTGTTTTGCGTTTTCTCTTCCTTGACCTATCCGTTCTTCTCCATAGGAGTACCACGAACCTGACTTGTCAATGAGCCCATAATCTACGCCCATGTCCAGAACTTCGCCAGCCGAAGAGATGCCCTCGTCATACATTATGTCAAACTCCGCCTGCTGAAAGGGCGGAGATAATTTGTTTTTTACCACTTTTACCCTGGTCCGTGAACCGACAATATTTTCTCCGTCCTTGATCTGTCCTATTCGGCGAATGTCCAGTCTTACCGAAGCGTAAAACTTAAGAGCGTTGCCGCCGGTGGTGGTTTCAGGATTTCCAAACATGATGCCTATCTTTTGCCTTATCTGATTCGTGAAAATTACCGCGGTGCTGGAACGCGCGATAGCCGCGGTTAACTTCCGTAACGCTTGAGACATTAGCCGCGCTTGGAGGCCCATGTGCGAGTCACCCATCTCGCCCTCAATCTCTGCGCGTGGAACCAGAGCGGCTACCGAGTCGATGACTACGACGTCCATTGCGCCGGATCTGACAAGAATTTCCGTAATTTCAAGTGCTTGTTCTCCAGTGTCAGGCTGAGAAATCAGCAATTCGTCTGTTTTCACCCCTAATTTCTTGGCATACCCTATATCCAGAGCGTGCTCAGCATCGACGAAAGCCGCTATACCACCACGTTTTTGAGCCTCAGCGATAACATGTAAACAAAGCGTTGTTTTTCCGGAAGATTCGGGTCCGAAAATCTCCGTAACTCTTCCCTGAGGAAGACCGCCTACACCCAAGCATATATCAAGTCCGAGCGAACCCGATGGTATGACTCGAACATCAGGGATAATGCCTCCGGCACCTAGTTTCATTATAGCGCCTTTGCCGAATTGTCGCTCGATTTGACTGACAGCCATATCCACTGCTCGGGACTTTTCCGAAGTAGGTGGTCCGTTTTCTAAGATATCTCTCCCTTTCCTTGTCTTGGCCATTAAGGTTCCTTTCTTGCGCTGTCCTGGTTTTTGCGAATGCGATTCGACCGGCGACCTAATTTTACTTAATTAATAAGAAGTTTGAAACCTTTTATTTAGAGCAAACAACTGCTCATGTAGACAATGATTTAGTCCTGAGATACGATCATGACTAACTTTTGCGGCATGAAAGACAAACCAATGCATGTAATTTCGGCAAGCAGAAGAACCGATATTCCAGCGTTCCACGCCGATTGGTTTATGAACCGAATACGTTCCGGCAGGGTAGGAGTCGTCTCTCCATTTGGACGCGGCATATCGGAAATATCCTTGGTGCCCGAAGATGTGTCTGCCATTATTTTTTGGACAAAGAATGCAGCCCCTATTCTAGAGCATCTTGCCGAACTGCAAAGAAAGGGCTATTGCTTCACTTTTTTGTACACAATAAACAATTATCCGATTTCCTTGGAACCTTGTGTCCCCGATTTCGGTCTAACTTTGCAAGTTCTGAATGATTTGACGGACCGCTTTCCTGGTCCAATATTGCGTTGGCGCTATGACACCATAGTTCTAACCGATGCCCTGAACCGGAAGTGGCATATCCAAAATTTTCGTAAGTTGTGTGAAAAATTTTCCAAATACACAAATATTTGCATCTTCAGCTTCTGTGATTATTACAGAAAGACCATACGAAACATGGAAACTTTCGTTCCAACCCATGTAAGACCGGATGCGGCATTTTGCAAGGACATGGGGGAAGAAATGGCCGAACTTGCAGCCGAACAAGGCATTTCTCTCGCGTCATGCTCTCATGACTTTCTGGTGTCATCCAAGATTGCCAAAGCCAGGTGTATCGATCCGGATTATTTGTTGGAGGTCGTGGATTCCGCCCAAAAAAAGGAGGCGATAAACAAACTCAAAATAGCGCCGACACGAAAAGAGTGCGGATGCGCTGCTTCATTGGACATCGGCGCGTATGATACGTGTTATCACGGATGTGTTTACTGTTATGCCAATGCAAGCCCGATCCGTTCCGACAACCGACCTCCTACGGATTCGGCGAGCTACTGCCTTTATTCCCGGCATGTAAGAGCAAAGCATTGGGCCTGAACCGCTTTTGGAGCGCTTATTTGCGCAAATCATGGTGGGCGCTGTTGATAATGGTTGTCAAATTTCAAAAAAGATTTATCATGACAGTGACGCCGCTGACTTAAAGTTAAATAGTCTTCTTCAAGTAAGGGTTGCTTAAACAAGTGAAGGGCTTGACATCAGGTGAATTTATCATATAGCACAAAATTAGAAAATGATATCGATCAGATGGTGAATGAAGAATACGATTCACTTGATGAAGATTCGGTCGCCGAGCTTCGATCCAGCCAACCTGAAATAACAGATTCGCCGAGCGACAGGGCATTAAGATACTGCATTATTGCTTCAGTAGTATTGCACGTGGCATTCTTCGCTTCTTTACCCATATTGGCCGGCTTTGCGCCGGTTAAACCGTTTATGAATACGGGGGACCAAGTAACGCCGGTCAGGCTGGTCGAATTCAACTCTCCAGAAAAAAAGCAGGAACCACCACCTGAAGTGGCTTCAGCCATATCGGACAGAGATCACATCGCGGAAAAGCAACGATTACCCAAAGCTTTGCCGGATCCGAGACCTCCATTAGGAAGCGTGGAGCCTCAACCTCAAAGGCTTGCTGCGTTGCCCCCTCCTATGGCGCCCGAAGATTTCATAAAACCGAAGGATGATAAGCTAAACAAAGAAGAAAAGACAGATCATCCTACACCAGCACAAAAACCCGTGAGAAAACCTAGTGTTGTAAAAGAGCCATTGCATTCTCGGGCACCAAAAAGTGATTTATCCAATAGGCATATAGATCTGAGACCTACACCCGCCGAAATAGCAAAAGGTCTCTCAACATCGGGTGGAGTTACGGAGTTCTACCCGGATGGTAGTCCGGACGAACCGGTTGTTGACATTAATACAAGAGAAGTAAATTTCTTTTCCTATCTTCAACATTTAAAACAAAAGATTCAAGCAGTCTGGATATATCCGACGGTTGCCGCAAGGGCCGGCATAGGCGGAAGCTTGATGTTGGAATTCTTGATCTCGAAAGAAGGACAACTTTTGGGAGTTACTTTGCTGGATTCATCAGGCCATACGGTACTTGATGAATCCGCCATGAAGGCCATCAAATCAGCCGCTCCTTTTTATCCGTTTCCCCCTAGGCTAACCGCCAAACGGATTCGCATCAGAGCTAATTTTATTTATATCACAGGCAATTCGTTTAGAAATTTAATGTAGCGCGGAACCGCCCGACTTTTATTCTTCCACTGCGCTTCTAACCAGCTTTTCATAATCGCCGGCTTTCATTAGATCGTCCCATTCGTCCGGATCGGAAGGTTGCAGTACCATTAGCCAACCGTCACCATAAGGGTCATCCGTCACCATTTCCGGCGATTCGGTTAGCAGCATGTTGCAATCCAAGACAACGCCCGAAATCGGGCAAATGAGATCCGTTATCGCTTTGCTGGTTTCGAGAGCGCCAAAGGCCCGTTCTTTCGAGACGGTGTCATTCGGTTCGGGAAGTTCTATATAATCCACTTCTCCAATTTCTTCGGCCGCGTAATCCGTTATCCCGATTACAGCCTGATCTTTCTCCAATTTTACCCAAAGATGATGTTGTGAATACAGTCGATCTTCCGGTGCTTCCATCCGTATGGCCTCCCATATAAGGGCAAGAGCTATTTCGGAAAAATGCGGCGCACTATAATTAGCTATATTAAGGCAGCCTTCATCCTTCTACGAATCATGCCGTGGGTGGGACCCCGAGCATGGTGGCTGCTTCACATATGCCTATAATATAGGGTGCATTATTTTAATCTTGTACAAAACGACCTCGGCCTGTCAACGAAATCAGGCTGAACGTCTAGCGATTGGGGGCTGAAATGAGAGGTTGAAAGATTGAGTACAGTCGATTATCATTATCAGCAGGTTAGAAAATGATTTGTATTGTGTAATTGCCTAGGGCTTTTCATTATGGAGAGCTACCGGGTTCATGTGGTGTTAGAGGTCGAATGGAGGAAGACATGATGGGTCGTTGTTTGGCCATTGTGATTGCGTTCACAGGGTTATTAAGCTCTCCTCTACTCTGTGCGGCTGATGAATTTGCCGGCAGACTTGAACGAGTAGATCTGGAAAGTGTGACACTTCGTGACTCTAATGACAAGCTTGTCGTCATCCGAGTCAATAGGGATCGCCGCTTTCAAGCAGCGCCCTTTTTGGGCAGATGGGTCACGGTGGATTTCCGAAACGAGCAGGGTGAGTTCCGCGCGATAGGATTCAGATCCGACCACTAAGAGCCGACCAAAAAGACATCATCGTTCGACCACAGAGTCCATAGGCAAGACCTCATAACCGCTTCTCATTTCAGGCCTCGCTGCAAGCTCGTATTTACGGAGTCGTTCCTCCATCTGTTTAGTACAGGACCTATCCGGACACTTCTTGGATCCGATCTCAATCGCTTTTTTCTGAAGTTCTACGGCCTTCACCGGATTTCCTTGCCGAAAATTGGCTTCGGCCAGGGTCTCATAAACAATTCCATCTTTCCCCTCGGTTAATTCAAAAGCCCTTTTTGCTAATGCAAGTGCCTGAGATTTATCCTGAATTCCTTCATCTGGGCAGGTAAGCAGAAACCAGGCGGTATCCTGAAGAGACCAGGCATCATTCGGGCTCAGTTGACATACCTTCTGAAAATCTTGGTAAGCCTCCTTACATTTTCCCATCCTATTGAGAATCCAGGCTCTGAGGCGTAAGCCTTCGACAAAATCCGGCTTCATGGCCAATCCGATATTCACGTCTTTGAGTGCTTTTTCCTGGTTATTCATCCTTGAAAGCACATCCGCCCTCTGGGCGTAAGCCCACCAGTAATGTGAGTCCAGCCTTACAGCTTCATCAAAATCCAGCAATGCCTCATTGTATTTTTGTTGAAGCTTCCGAGCGATACCTCTTTGCCCATGAGCGGTAGCGTTGGCGGGCTTCATTTCCACCGCCGCGTCGGCGTCTTCTACAGCTTTTTCCAGATTGCCCAATTGAATATAGGCTCTGGAACGTCCGATATAGACGGCAAATGCATTGGCCGGATTTGCCTTAAGAGATTTGTCAAAAAAAATTATGGCTGTTTTCCAATTCTTTTGGGCCATTGCGTCATTGGCTGCCATTAGGTCCACATCGTTCCAATGGTGGAGAATGTTCGTCCATGGCAAAAGCAGTATAATGGCTATTGCCACCGCGATCAGTATTAGAAATCCCAGAAAACTGTAAATTGAGGAACCCGCCTCAGTTCTATGCCAACGCAGGAGACCGGGAAAGCTGTAGTATTTCATGTAAAACCTCTCTGCCGTTATGGCGAAATTTTTGACAACCATCGCGGATAAATTATCGCTCTTCGTTTTACTGAATAAACTATATATTAATCGGAATATTAATCGGGTTCAATGGGTGCTATTTTAATCCCAAGAGGAAGTGTAATTTGTCTACTCCTATTCGTCGCAACATAAAAGCGGTACTGTTCGATTTCGGTGGTGTTCTGGCTGAAGAGGGCTTCCGAAAAGGCTTAATGGCAATAGCTCGGGCTAAAGGTCTTTCACCTGAAGGTTTTTTTGACTCGGCTGGAGCAGCTGTATACGATTCGGGGTACGTGTTGGGCAAAGCCGACGAGAGCGCCTATTGGAAAATGGTGAGGGAAAAAACAAGGATCGACGGCACCGACGAGGAGTTTCGCCGTGAAATATTGGAACGCTTTCAATTGCGCCCCTGGATGTTAGAGATTGTTCGTCGGCTAAAACAGCGTGGGTATGTGTTGGGAATTTTAAGTGATCAATCCCAATGGCTGGATGATCTGGATAAGCAATACGATTTCTTCAAGGAATTCGACTTCGTATTCAATTCATATCACCTCGGCAAAGGTAAAAAAGATCCCGCGCTATTCGATGAAATCTCAATAAAATTAGGTATGAAAAGTTCGGAGATTCTGTTCATTGACGATAATGAAGGTAACATTGATAAGGCTCGGGACAAAGGGTGGAATACTATTCTTTACCGCACTAAAGGAGATTTCCTGGAACATATGATGGAATACGGGTTTTCCATACCAGGAACCGTCTGACGAAAGGATCCTGGGGAAGCTTTTTCTATCCTCAGCAGAACGCGGGGTTCAGCCGATTTATCCTTATTTCACTCCGTCTCAAAACCTGCTTGCCGCACCATCTTTAAATCATCTTCAACAGGCCGTCCGCCAAAGGTGAGGTATCCCCGGATGATCATACCGTTTGCTCCGGAGCGTAATACCGTCCCCTGGAAATCTCCGAGGTTCTTCTCTCGGCCTCCAGCTATCTTTATAGTTGCCTTCGGGAGGATCAGGCGAAACAGGGCGACTGTTTTCAATATTTCCATAGGTTCCGGCGGGGGCGAACCTTCCAGCGGAGTGCCGGGTCGGGGATCAAGAATATTTATTGGGACGCAGTCCACGCCCAAATCAGCGAGAGTGAATGCAAGGTCTAATCTTTGAGACGGCGTTTCGCCCATCCCCATAATCCCTCCACAACACGCGGACAAGCCGTTACTGAGCGCTTTACTTACGGTATTCACACGCTGGTCAAAAGTGTGTGTAGTGCAAATACTGGGAAAGTACTCTCGGGAGGTTTCAAGATTATGATTGTATCGTGTAATGCCCGCCTGTTTGAGTCGTTTCACTCTCTGGTCGTCCAAAAAGCCGAGTGATGCGTCCAGTTGGATCTGCACCGCGTTATGAACTCTTTCCAATGATTCGATCAAACCGTCGAATTCTCGCTGGGAAAGCGCTCCACCGCTCGTCACCGTGCAAAATCGTGATGCACCTGCTTCGCGGGCCGATCGAGCGGCTTCCAAGATCTGATCTGTTGAGCGCAGATCGTATGTTTCGCAATGAGTCGCATAATGGCCCGACTGAGCGCAGAAAGCGCAGTTCTCGGCACAGCGTCCGGACCTCGCGTTAATTAAAGAGCAAGAATCGAATTTCCAGCCTTTGAAATGAATTCGAATACGATCCGCCACTGCCAGTAGGCGCAAAACGTATTCATCAGGCGTATCCAGAAGAGTTTCGGCTTCGTTCCTGAGAATGCAGCCACCTGCCAAGACCTTTTCTTCAACCGCATCTATGAGTTCTCGGTAAAGCACGTCTGTGGACATTCAAACCTCCTCGAAGCCTACTTTCATACGCTGAAAACAACGGAAAATCAAGGTCACTAAAGCGTGGATCGCCAAAAGGGTTGTCAATTTTGTCTGCTTCTTTTGTGAACCGTTCTCTGCATGATTTCTGATTTTTAGTCGCTTGCTTTGCAAGTCTCGTTTCATCGCATAATCCAGAGCTTCTTGACAATCGCGAAATGATGCCTATTAAAAATTCAGGAGACGGTAACTTTTATCACAACTGTGAGTACTTGCATTAATAAATAAAACTGAATTGAGCTGTCTTTCATGTCTGAAAGGCATTTTCACGGTACGAGACTCTTCAAAGGCAGGAGATGATGGCGGATTTAGCAATTCAAGTGAATCCCGAAAAAGTGCATTTCCGCAAAGAGCAATTTATGTCATGGCGTTCCACGCCGGCGGTTGATATTTGCGAATCCGAGCAGGATTTAGTGATATTGATTGATTTGCCCGGAGTTGACCCAAATCAGTTGGAGATAGAGGTAGCGGGGAATATCTTGTCCGTGCTCGGAAAAGCCTCTCGGGAAGAGGGTGAAGGCAAGTCGATATTTCGCGAATATGAGGCACATGATTACTTTCGTGCTTTTATTGTTACGGAAGAGCTTGACACACACGGGCTCGCAGCTTCGCTATTAGACGGAGTTCTCAAAATCGTTTTGCCGAAGATTGACAAGGCGCTCTCTAGAAGAATTCCGATATCCGCTGTGTAGTCACTTTGCGGGAACTTTGCGGCTACAGTGATTGTCTATTACCACGAATTGGAATACAAAAAACGGTCGGCCGTGAACCTTCAGGCAGATGACCCAGACCTATCGAAAGCTTCCGAGGGTTTAAGCCGGCCAAAAAATCAAAAATGTCTGGAGGGGGCTTAAATGAATTATCCGGTTGTAACCAAGCAATGGGATCAATTCCTGACGCTGGTTCGATCCATAAAACCTTTAACGCCGGAAAAAGAGTTCGAATTAGCAGTCAAATATTCGGAAAGCGGTGATGTGGGGGCCGCGCAGGAATTGGTGGTTTCCCATTTACCTTTTGTCGTAAAGGTTGCATTCCAATATCGCCATTATATGATTCCGGTTCAGGACCTCATCCAAGAAGGCACCATCGGTCTAATGAAGGCGGTCAAGAGATTCGATCCCCATAGGGGATTTCGCCTGGTTTCTTTTGCCGTATGGTGGATAAAAGCTTACATAAAGAATTTTATTTTGAAATCTTGGAACCTCGTCAAATTGGGGACTACCCAAGCGCAAAGAAAATTATTTTTCCGAATCGGCGACATTGGCGAACATTTGGATGAAGCTTCCCGAAATGCTCGCATAGATGATCTAGCTAAGGAACTGAAGGTTAAGCCCGATGACGTTATCGAAGTTGAAGCGCGGATAAAGGCCCGAGAGTGGTCTCTAAATGAAGTTGTTGGCGACGACAAAGACGTCACGGCAATGGATTTGCTGCCCGACCATGCTCCTGGATCTGAGGATCTCCTTATCGAGCGTGAGAGTGCTGCTCAACTCTCGACGGCTACAGATCAGGCCCTCAAGAAATTAGATCCTCGTGAACGTTTCATAGTTACAAAGCGTTATATGGACGATTCACCATGGACGCTCCAGCGATTGGGCGAGCATTTCGGGACAAGTCGTGAGCGAGTCCGGCAGTTGGAGAAGCGTGCCTTGAAGAAGCTTAGAAATGAATTCTCCCAATTGCAATTGGAGGCTCTTCCCGCCTGATTGAAAAGTCATGCGTCTAAGATAAATGTGAAGCAGCCTCGCGGGACGCGGGGCTGCTTCAGAAAAACCAATTTCTGCTGTGTTCCGTTTCTTTCGTTTTGCTCGCCAAATCGGCTGAATTTATCATCATTTCAGCCGAAAACAATCCAACCGAAACCTGTTGAAAGCACTTCAGCGGAACGCAATGGCTCAGATGTTAAAACGGAGAAACCAGATGTGGGAAATCAGCTCCTCAAAGATCGGCAGTTTGAGCTGAAGAGGCTGGAACAAGCCGTAACTGAGGAAGAGCAACTCATGCTGAATGCTGTTCAGATTATGGATCGCAGCGAAGCTGTTCCCTGGATGACTCGGTTCATTTCATCACAGCCGCTGAACTGCCCCGTGAAACATCAATTAGAGTGGATTAACGGCATCATCGATGCCGTGGAACGAAACGGGTTGCCAATCTGTAAAGAGGCCCTTGGGCTAGTATCATGCATTGTAGCCATGGAATCGGGCTTTCGAGTCGATCCTCTCGCAGTGGATCCTTCCCGTGAACATGATATGTCTGGGTTATTAACCAGGGCTGAAAAAGAATTTGAACAAAAATTCGGTATGCTGTTACGTGTGCCGCCGGTTCCTCGTTTTTACACAGCTTACAGGGAAAAATATTATGGTCAGTTGCTTGCGTGCAAAACAGAAGGAGAGGTGGAGATTATTGCTCGAAAAATAGCCGCGGACCTCAAAAGAGATGCTTCACGTCTACCCAAGGTGATTACAAGATGCAAAAAGGAATAATGAAATTCAAATTAATAATCTGTTCCGCGGTTTCTCTGATAATTGTTTTTTTGAACGCTGGATCCGGTGATTGTCGGGAATTCAGGAAGTACTCCGCGAAGTTCCGGCGCTTGAATTCACCCCCTGGTTTGGCGATTTCGACTGACCGGGTTTGAT
>JBKQRG010000379.1:0-12636 GCA_052144015.1 Desulfomonilaceae bacterium | reverse complement strand
TGCGGGTTGCTGCCAAGACCCAAACAGCAGTACCAACGGACACGGCAACGCCGGAGAAAAGGTTGCACTCGGTAAAGTTCAATGATTGGAGAAGTCCTATTTGATATCTGTATAGTTGGATGAGCATATATTGATGTGGTAGTGTACACATTCATAGTAATATTAATATTGTCTATGTGGTAGTGTACAAGCACAGTTACTTGGTAGTAATACAATCTATAATGTTATTATCAAGTAGCTGCTGTGTAGGAATACCATACCAGTAACGTCTCCCGTCTGCCTTCATGATGGAAAATGAGAGGTAGTGTAATGGCAGCGTTGTTGCAGCGGAAGACTGTGGGAGCAGGTTGCTTCTCTTTCGCAAACACATCAAACCGCTCGCCGTACTCGTACCAAAGCTGGAGGGCTTGGTTTCTAATTTTGTCGCTGTCTTGGTTCATCCATCGCCGCATTCAAGGTCTTTTCTTTGAAACCGTATCACACACACGCCTGCCGAACCAGTCCATCAGTGAGAAATCGCGAATTTCGCGTCTGAGAACGATTCTGATGGGATTTGGAGCGCCGGACAATAGGGTTGTTGCCTAGACCGCGCAATCGCGCGAGAATGGCCTCTGTGGTTGTTCAACCGCGTGTTTGGAGGACTGGGGCCCGGTCGCATACTCGAGCCGGTGAGTATTGCGGAGAGCACGACATGAACGACTCTCTCGGGCAGCACAGACAAGGCTGAAGGCAACGTGAATGAAAAATTGATCATCGGTCCGCGGCATAATCGGTACCATGCAGCGAATCATCGGCATAATTCAACAAATTGAACCGTAAAAGGGGCATGACAGGGGACTATCACCATAAGAATCATCTTTCGCCGGAGAGAAGCAAATGCCTTTGAAAAGAATTCTGATAGTGCAATTCTATGACAGAATAATGGTGCAGCATAAATACTGGTTGTCAAAAGACGGACACGGGGTCATCACATTTGTTGCAGGGAATGAACCCAAAATTCGCGAGCGTATCCTGGAAGAGGTGGCTCAGATTAACCCGGAACTTTTGATTATCGGAGTTCGCCCAAGTCCATTCCCAGGGTCTGACTGGGGTCGGAAACGAGCAGTACAATTCCCTATCGGTCTGGAAGTTGTGGAATTGCTTCGCCAAACTTCTAATATCCCTATAATACTTACCCACAGATGGTACGCCGACCTTTGGTCAGAGCTGGATTACTGGGATTCAAGAGAGGATTATTGGGATCGAATAGGAAAGACGCGTCCGGTTGCGGTTGTGCGTGAAGGTGACTTTGATGAGCTGCAGTTGGCTGCCCGACTTGCCGAACACATAATTGCATCAATGGAAAGCGCACGGCTGTTTTCGACGGTCTTCGAGGCCGCGTCCGATGCCCTCTTCATCAAAGACACGTCTCTGAGATACACCCATGTGAATCCTGCAATGCAAGTCCTGTTTTCTCGTCCAGCCTCGGAACTGGTAGGAAAAAAGGACGAAGATCTGCTTGAGCCGGAGGATGCCAAATATTTCGAGGAACTGGAACAGAGGGTATTGCAAGGTGAGTCGATAGAAGAACAACGTTCTCGGCTCATTAATGGGGTGGTAATGACCTTTCTCGATGTGAGAGTTTCACTGAGAGGTGCGTCAGGTGAAATCATAGGTATTTGTGGTTTTTCCCGAGACATCACTGACCGACAAAGGATAGATTTCGCGAAGTCGTCCAGCACCGACGAGTACCCTTCTCTAGCCATGAGGGATTGCTTGGAAAAAGCTCGCTTAGCAGCCCAAAAGGACACCACAGTTCTTCTTCTTGGAGAAAGCGGGAGCGGGAAAGACTATATGGCCAGGTACGTTCACGACAATTCGAAACGCTCAGGTGGCCCGTATTGGGATCTCAACTGTGCAGCCGTGTCCCAGCAGATTGCAGAGTCGGAATTATTTGGCCACGAAAGAGGTGCTTTTACCGGCGCATACGCGCGCAAGAGGGGGCTCTTGGAATTGGCCGAGGGCGGAACGTTACTGCTGAATGAAATTGGTGAGCTCCCGCTTTCGTTGCAGGCCAAGCTTTTGACCTTTTTGGAGACCAAGCAATTTATCCGCGTGGGAGGTGAGAAAAAAATTACCGTCAATACGAGACTCATCGCCGCCACCAACAGGGATTTGACCGAGGACGTTGAAAAGGGCAATTTTCGAAAGGACCTTTTTTATCGTCTCAATGTTTTTTTTATTAAAGTGCCCCCCCTTCGTGAACGACGCGAAGACTTTCCCAAGCTGGTGGAAGAACTTATGCAACAAATCGGAAAGGAAATGGGCCTTGAAGATATTCCTTATGTCCAGCCACACACGATGACCGCTCTGCGCGAATATTCTTGGCCAGGAAATGTCCGAGAATTAAGAAACGTTTTGGAGAGGGGAATCATATTGTCCGATGGAAAGGCGCTAAACCTGGACGACATTTCATTAGAACCAAAATCTGGGGTCCCAACTTTCTGGAGCACAGATTTTCCTCCGAAGCCTTCTTTGGAGATTGCTTTGGAGGACTTGCGCGCCACATGCATTCAAGAAGCCATGCGGCTGACGGGCAATAATCAGAAGCGCTCTGCAGAGTTGCTTGGTATTGACCGCTATAAACTCCTCCGGAATCTCAAGAAACGGCAAACTTGAGTGTGTAGTTCTGCACACAACAGGAATTGCTGTGCAATTCTGCACAGCACAGCGCTTCCTGCGCCATCCATGCATCTCACCGTAATAACGCCTCATTTTCCTTTGCAGCCCAGTTCACTCATATCGTCAGTTAAGTTGCTCATTCGTCTACAAACCCAGTCCAGAGCCGTTTTCTGAGTTTTTCTGTTCAGATTCTCACACTTCTGTCTACCGACAGGACCAACTTAGTCCCAACTTATTGATATTACTGGCATGTGCGCTTGGCAAGGTCTTTGCTATATCTACGGGCAAATAACAACTTCTTAGGCTTTCTTGACGGGGAGACACGCTCTCCGAAAAGGAAGCGAACCGGAGGACGGAACACGGGAATTAATTAAACAGGCTTGCATTGATTTGCAAAGAGTTCGTAGAGCTAAATTTTGAGGCTGTCCGCATTATTACACAACAATTATTTGCCAGCGGGCAGTTAGGCAGGCTGAATTGATATCAGCGCACTTGTTCCGCCTCCCCCAATTGCCGAGGGCAGTGAATGAACCTTGATGAAAGCACAATATGTTGAGAAGTACTGAGAAAAAAGAAAAATCACGGGCTCCCCCGAAAGCAAAACCGATGCTGCTGACTTTCGCAGGGCCACAGCATCGGCTCGTTGCAAACGGCTGAAAGTCACCCCAGGGGGTACAGGAGTTCAATCAGCCTTGCGGATCATTTTATTATCCATCCTTTCCTCGGGTTTTTCAAGGGCATTCTCCCAGCCCTAAACCCGGAGGACATCCGCACTGCTTGAACCTCCGATAACACCTCCATACGCGTCTGATTTTTTAGCGCCCCAACAACCGTGACGATTGCTCAGGTTCCAAGAGAAGGCCAGTGCTCCTGCAGCACGGGCTGAAGACAGTTCCGGGGGCATAGGAGGCAGGTATTGCCTAAAGAGCCCGCCTCTCATCGTAACTCATTCCAAGGAGTTGAAGGACATGGCGCTGTGAACGAGCCGCACAGTCCTTGTCAAATCTTCATCACGGCTCTATCAGGCCGGCGCTCACATGCTCGGTCTCGGAAAAAAAGGATTAGACAGAATGGTTACATCAAAACCGACGAAAGATGGCGGTAAAGACCAAAGCGGAAAGCCGAAAGAAGTTAACGCCGAAGAATTGACCAAACTGGCAAAGGACGGAGACCTGATGGATTTGGTGTCCGTATTACAGGAACAAGACAGGCGGGCAGAAGAGAAAGTGGCTCAGATGGTCGATAAATCAGAAGAGAAAGACTATTTAGACGGCGGCGAGGGCATGGGAGGAGAGGACGAAGACCAGTACGACGACAGCGAAGTTCAAGGCTCCCAGGCCGAACCAAAACTGGAGCACGAACAGGCTCTCGAGAACGTGCTCTTGGACGAGAGGAATCTACCCACCGACCAGAAGGTTGGGCGAATAAACCAAATGTATGTGCGGTTGAAAAGGGGCTGGCTCTTCATCGCGCTTTGGGTGCTAGTCAACGTTCTCAATAATGACCTTAGAGAAGCCCGTTCTAAGAACCCTAAGAAGGAAAACCCCTTTAGCGCCATCTGTGACCACGAGGATTTGCACCCCGACTTGAAAGGTCCGACGCTTCGGCGATGGGTCAGCGCAGCGGCAACAAACCAAGAGCTGCTAGGTGATGGTCTTAATACGGAATCATTGGATTACTCTCACCTACGTGAGATCTCCAAGATACACACGAAAGAAGGTCGCTTAATGGTGGCCAAGGCCGTCATCGAAGGTTCGCTCAAGGTAAAGGCTGCCGTAGAGCTGGTGCGGCTTGAGATCCGGAAAGGCAAAGCGGATGTCTCCCCGGAATCTGATTTCTGCGGCCTAGCTCAATCGGTAATGGAAGGTTTGGACAATCCTCTTTCTCTCCGTGACGACGAAGATGTCAGTTCGGTCGTTCTGGACGAGACCCAACTGCGCCAGGAGTTCAATTTCCGTGAGCAGGCCAGTATTTACAGCAAGGCCGAAAAGGTAAAGACACAAATGCTAAAGGAGAAGAGCGTGACTGAAGAGCGTCTGGAAACCGTTCAACAGTCCATCACCTTCCTGGAAAACGTCATGAATGCGTTTAATGGCGTATCCGTCGACGGGGGCAACCAGGACTAGCTTCAGATAGTGGTACTTGGGCCACCGTGGCCCAAGTACTTTTTTTCCGTTGTCCCCTTCCTTTGTTCTGGAATGCCCTGAAGGGGGCACCACCCGAACCGGAATTCATTTTCTCCATATGAATGAGCGGACGTTCGTGAACGTGGAACCATGGATTCAGAACTCCGACACATAACGAAGCCCCTTTCGCCAATGCCAACAGTCCCACAAGCTTGGAAGTTGAGCCGAGAAGCGACAGAGAGTTTGGGCGCGCCATACGCTGACCAAAAGGATCTACCAGGGTTGATTCATTTCAATCGCGCACGACGGGAACTGGAATTGGCAACCACCGTAGACGAAGTGAAGCAGGTCAGGGACAGGGCTGAAGCCATGCGTGTGTACGCCCGCCAAGCGCAATATTCCCTCGAAATGCAAAACATGTGCGCTGAGATTAAGCTCCGTGCCGAACGCAAGCTCGGAGAACTCTTGCGAGAATCAGAGATAAGCGCGAACAGCATCCAAAACCTCCTCCGAGGTCGCGGCGTACGACCTCGGGGAAGTACACCTACACTCTCGGATCTAGGCATCTCAAAATCCCAATCCAGCCGTTGGCAACTCATCAGCACTCTGTCGAGTGAAGAATTCGAGGACCGGATCAGAGTGGTCAAGGAGTCGGGACGGGAACTCACGTCTTCCGACATGGCCACCTATGCCAAAGCACAACGGCGAATCCAAGAAAGGATCACGAAAAGGGCAGCGAGTCTGAGAGAGGCAGAAACCGTGAAGGCTGACGAGAGAGTCAGAGTGGTTCACGGAGATTTCCGGAAGGTTTTTGTTGAGTCTACAGTTCAGAACGATTCCGTGGATTTACTCCTCACTGATCCTCCTTACCTGGGAAAATACCTTCCCTTGTGGGGGGATCTAGGCAAGTTCGCTGCCCGCGTACTGAAACCTGGGAAACTCCTAGTAACGTACTCCGGACATTACCATTTGCCTGAGGTGATCGGCCTCTTGTCACAGCACCTGGAATACGTATGGATTGCGGCTATTGTGTATCCCAGCTTTCCGGCCACTGTTTTTGATCGGCGTCTCAAGACCTCTTGGAAGCCCGCTCTCCTTTTCTCCAAAGGAAAATACGAACCACTGGAAAACCTGGAATGGTTCGCGGACCGTATCGAGGGGGATGGCAGAAACAAGTCACATCACAAGTGGGAGCAGGGAATAGGGGAATCGGAATACTTCATCGAAAACCTCACGTATGAAGGCGACCTGGTCGTTGACCCTTTCCTTGGCTCCGGCACGAACGGGTTAGCCGCCAAGAGGCTGCAACGACGATTCCTGGGTTGTGATGTGGATGAAAACGCAGTGAAGACTGCGTTGTATCGGCTGAAGAGGACACAGTGAGACAAGACCCCAACGGAGGATTTAAGGAGATGGTGCAGGCGTCACGAGAAAACGAGAGGGACGTTCAAGAGTCCCTCGTGCCAATTCTCTTGAGACCGCGCGACGTAGTGGCAATTCAGCACCGAAAGAACCAGGAAGAAGTACCCGAGTGCCAAGGACATTGGGTGGGGGTGAGGTAATGAGAGAAACCGTATTGCCCAGACTTATCAGGCTCCGGGACGCCCCCCGTTACCTCGGTATGGACCCAAATCGCTTCAACGCCGAAGTACGACCATATTTGACTGAAATTCCAATTGGTAAGCAGGGCATCGGATTTGATCGACTTGACCTGGACGCATGGTTCGAAGATTATAAGATCAGCAACGGGCGTCCTGGGAAGGCTATAGGAGGAAAGCCACCATGGGACAAAAAGTTCCACCAGGGCTCAGGAAACGTGGTGAAACCTGGTACATATGGAAAACGATCGGAACTCACAGAATTCGAGAAAGCACTGGAACGAGCATCCTTGCGGAAGCGGAAAGATACCTAGCGCACCGTATGGAGCAGATCAGAAATGCCGAGATATACGGTGTGAGGCCAAAGCGAACCTTTCGAGAGGCTGCAACAAAGTATTTGAACGAGGCCACGAAAGTGACCATCAGAGAAGACGCCAGACAACTGCGATATCTCGATCCACACATCGGTGACCTTTCCCTGGAAGCGGTGCATATGGGTAGTCTTCAGAGCTTTATAGAAGATAGGCGGAAGCAAGGCGTGAAGAGCCGCACCATCAACACTGCTCTTCAAACAATACGCCATATCCTCAACCTATCGGCAGGGGAATGGCTGGACGAAAATGGTCTGACCTGGCTTCAACATGCTCCAAAGATCAAACTGCTTAGAGAGACTGACCGAAAAGAACCTTATCCCTTGTCATGGGATGAACAAGGACGGCTGTTTGCCGAGTTGCCCTTATATCTGCGCCGGATGGCTCTTTTCAAAGTGAACACTGGGACCAGAGATCAAGAGGTCTGCAACCTTTGCTGGGAATGGCAAGTGCCTATTCCTGAGCTTGACACCTCGGTCTTTATCATCCCTGGAGAGCGTGTCAAGAATAGGCAGGATCGTTTGATCGTCCTGAATTCCACAGCCCGCAGCGTTCTGGAGGAGGTTGAAGGTCAACACCACCATTACGTTTTCAGCTACAAGGGCAATAGGGTAGCTGCGATGCACGGGAGGGCATGGAAGCGGGCGCGCATAGCGGCTGGATTGCCAGGTGTTCGGGTCCACGACCTTAAGCACACCTATGGCAGAAGGCTACGCTCGGCGGGAGTGCCCTTCGAGGACAGGCAGGACCTTCTCGGCCACAAGTCTGGAAGGATCACTACGCACTATTCTGCTCCCGAGTTGCTAAATTTGATCGAGGCTTCGGAGCGGGTTTGCGGGACTCACTGGCACAAATCTGGCACAATGGTCATTCTACGAAAACAACTTAGGCACTTGCAGGCCGTGTAGATGATTGAAATCCTGGAGGAGTTTTGGTACCCCCGGCAAGGATCGAACTTGCGACCTGCGGATTAGGAATTCAAAGACGACCTTAGAATTAATCGCACTTTGACAGAAAACCCCAGTCATTTCAGTCCGGCTCAGTTCAATTCAGTCCTTTTCAATCCGTTTCAATCCAAAAAAATGTGAACATTTTGTGAACATGCGGTAGGCAAAGCGTGCTCTGAGCTTTTCAAAACAGAGATGGCAAGATCTGGCATCTACACTCATTGCAAAATGGCGGCAGACACCAGCCCCGTCTAAGGATAAATGACTTGATCTCTTCCGGGGGCATCAATTGGATTTCATTGAAAAACGGGAAAGGGCGGTTTGGAACAAGGTTCCCTTTAGCCATAGCTCGATTCATCCTGGTCAAGACATCTTTCACACTGAAATCTTGGAAAGCAACACAGGTGCAAACGCCACACGAGAAAGCATATTTTGGGCGGAATAAGATAAACGTACCGACCCCGTTATCTGCAAACATTTTCAAGGCCAGGAGATGCCACATCCGATTCGCCTGAATCGGGGGCAAGCCCATAAACATAGAGGCGTTGTCCGCTACCAATTTCAGCCTGGAAGAAATCGTAACGAGAGGCTGAAAATCATTTATCGTTGTATGAAGAATTTCTTCAATAGAGAGTTCATACATCCATATCAGGCGACTGATTTCGGGATGCAGCGTGATACCGGGGTATTCCACCGCAAAGGTTTCCAATGCTCTGCATGGCCTCGCAAGCCGACGGTGATAATCTATCATCGCTGTTTGAAGAGCTTCAGCGCTTTCCAATCTTTGGCCCAAAGCCTTCATGCCTCGAATATTAGGATACCGCCGTTGAAGAATTGTGTACACGCTTTTGGCAGAGGCAAGGCTACCAACCTCCAATAAGGCATCGACAGCATTGGTCATGATCCCATGCTTAATAAGCCTCTTTTCAGTTAATCCGGCAAAGAGGAGAACAAGCTGGGGATAGGTAAGCTGGTACTTCTGCATCAGATCCCAGTTGAGCATATCCTCTTTGATATCGGCCACAATCCTCTTGGCTGAGAGTTTGCGCTTGCTCACTACGATATCCCTTCTCTGGCGTGCATGCCGCGAAAGTATGTTCTTAGAAAAGAGGGACGGGACCCTCGTTTGCTATAACATTCCTGCCGTTCGAGATCCAAGGCTAATTCGGAAGCATAGAATTCTTCCCTCGCAGGGCCGCTTCAATATGACATAACCGCGTGTAATTTGCGTGTAATTTGTCCTCTGCTTTTTTCTGAATCGTGTGGAAAATAATTTATAAACCGTGACTTCCCGCCACATTGACAAGCTTGATCTCTCATGAAGAGCGGGATTTGGGGCTGCCCCAGGCCGTCAGAATTCCGCCAGACACGCCAATCGAAGAGATTTTGCACAGGTGTTACTAGCGTGAAACTATTGAGCTTATCGGCGAAATGCCTGGACGACCCCCGAGTGCTTCCTAGTCGGCCGATTTGAAGCCAATAGGGAAAAACTGCTACCCTCCCGAAAACCTCTGCCAACATTCCGCGGATCCCAGGCCCGCTTTTCCCAAACTTGCGTACCTGAACTTGACGTGCCTGACAGTCCACAACGTGGTGATACTATTAACAAACCCAAACTCCAGGTTGAGGCAAGGTCCGTCAGAATTCTGACAAACCTTTTGTGCCGATAGACACCAAGAGGGAGCTTGCACAGATGGCCGGTGTCTCTCATGACACAATGGCAAAAGCGAAAATCATTCATGAGAAGGCCCCCGAATCGCTCAAAGAGCAAGTTCGAAGCGGCGAGGTATCTATCCATGCCGTGCATAAAGAGATACGGCAGGCCGAACGGCGCGAAAATAAATGACAAGATTCTCTTTGACATGTGGATAGATAGACGAGTATCGTCATAAATTGGTCGTGGTGTTTCTTCAGATAATGCATTGCCGACCCCAAGTTCTTAGAAGCCACATGGATCATCCCTGGAACCGCGGGCCAGGAATCATCGGCGGGACACCCGGTGCAAGATGGCAAAATGTCAGTTCTCGGCTGATGTTTTATAGCAATATAGTCAAAGGGGAATAGTTATGGGCAAACTTATCAGTCTGTTGAATTTCAAAGGGGGAGTGGGAAAGACAACCTTGGCTGTCAATGTGGCGGCGTGTCTTGCCAAAGACCACACGAAACGCGTGCTATTGGTGGACCTGGACCCTCAGTCAAATTCCAGCGTTTGGGTGATGGGGCCCGCCAAGTGGGCGAAAAGAAATAAGCGGGAGAACGTATCGAAAACCGCCTCCGCGATGTTCAGTGGGGTTGTAAAGCAGGAGGCATTTCTCCAGCCTTACGATGAACAAGACGGAAATTGGCTTCCAGGCTTCTACCTGCTCCCGTCAAGTTTTCATATGATATTGTTGGAAAAAGCTATCAACGATCACTGTATCAAAAAGAAAATTGACGGAAAATACAAGCCGGGAGACGAGTTTCTTTTTTTATCCGAAAATGCTAAATCCCTGCGAGAGTGGTTTGATTTTGTTATAGTAGATTGTCCACCCAACCTCTATTACGGTACATACAACGCAATAGTCCAGTCAGATTATATTCTTATTCCTTGCGTTCCTGATTTCTTATCAACGAGCGGTCTGAAGATGATGATTTATGTTGTCGAGAAAACTGTCAGTCAACTCGTCAAGGATTCACGTCTCACCACAACCCCAGTCGTTTTGGGCGTGGCTGTTTCACGATATAAGGCGGGTACCAACGAGCATCAAGGGGGTATAGAAAAAATTCAGGAAATCATGTCTGAGTTTCAAGGAACGCACTTAAACTTAGTAGACGGCCAGACCAAAGTATTCGCGGATCAACCCGTCAGAGAATATATGGTGCATTCCGAGGCAGTGAAGGATAATCTACCGCTGTGCCTCTATGCCGACAAAACATCTGCATACACGGACATTAGAAGCGTAACCGACGCAATACTGTCCGCAATCCAGGAGCGGCAACCATGACAGCAAAGGACGTGGCGCAGAAATTAAAGGACTTGGCTACCTTTCTGACAAAATCAGGGGCCGGCATCCCCGAATCTGAACTTCGGCAGGCGGATTCAGAAATAGCCGCGATACGCGGTAGATTAGAAGGATTTCGCTCTCCGACAAAAGAAGACCTCAAGGCGGCTGTTGGTCAAAGCGCTAGTTCACAAATTGTCCAATTCACAGGACTAAATCAGGACCGCAAAGCCTTTTTCAATGTCCAATATTTTAAACAAAAATTGGAAGCCCTCCCGCCGGACAGAATCATGGTAGCACCCTTTATCAAGAAAGGGACTGTCAAGGATTATCTGAATGCCTTGTTGCTATATCACTACTGCACAGGGCGCTCCGAAGGAGATGCACGGCTCCGGACATTCCTGGGTCAGCTTCAATCAGACTATAACAACAGTCCAGCAGTTCGGCAGGCCACCGAAGCAAAAGCCTTCTTAAAGACTCTGTTGAGAGAAAGCGATTCAGGTGCTGTTGCAGCGGCGCTCCAGGCCAAATATCCGTCCTCTGCCGAATTGACTGCGTTTGCTACGTTGACAAATCTCAAGATACCAAAAGAGAGCAAAGCTAAGAGCGCCCCAAAAAGTACGGCACACGAAAGATTGGCAGAACAGATTTTGAGAGAAGGTGCCCTGATTAGAATGAAGCTGGAGTAATGATATGTCCCCCAGGCGCGAAATAAAATTCGAGAAATTTCTTCAGAATTTTCCAAATCTTGTGGCAGACGAATTAATTGGTGTCAATCTTCCGACTGTCAGCCAATTCGGGAAAACAAATGTCTGTGTAGAACAGGGCGGTCTGCCGGAGTGTAACGGCCGGATCGACCTTGCATGGATAACGGACACGAGTATCCACCTAGTGGAACTTAAGCGCGGATCAGTAACCGAGAGCACCCTTCATCAATTCGAGCGATATCGAGACGCTGTTCAGGAACGATATCCGAAACATCAAATTTTTGGTTATCTTGTGGGGAAGTATTGTTCGACCAGGAAGCAACTTGAAACTAAAATTGGCCGGCAGAACATAAAAATTCTCCTCATGGGCATAAACATACCCTACCCGGGCGAAGTAACTCACTGTCCGGATTGCAAAGCCGCTGTGCATTCTAAGAGCATCACCTGTCGATACTGTGGAGCAACGCTCTAAATATCCGGGTTCGACCATAGGATACGACCTGGACTTGCTCCAGCGACGTGTTCAACAAGCCGAAGCCGATTCCCCTTAAAACGCCCCTGAAATCAATTCTGAGCGATTTTCGTTCGCGGGACGGAAGTAATTATGTGCATGACCTGAAAGTTGACGTCAGTTGATTCTACGCGCGCGATGCACACAACGCTTCAAGACATTCGGTCCGGAGTCGTGGAAAGGGGCAGGGCGACCACAAGGAAATTAAGGTCCGGGGGCGCTAAGTATGACAAAACTCGCTCGGCGCAACGCGGCGTAGCACGATTTCATCCCATTCTTCCCAGCCGGGGGCGTATACCTCTTGTAAGTGGTATACATGCACCACATATGCAAGACATTCCGACCTGAAAAAATTCTAACCTATCAGGGGAGCGCGTACGCGCTTATACCACACCTGCACATCAGAATATTTGGGCGGTCTTGGCAAGCTTTTTTCATATTGTTGTGCATGTGTAGTATATTTGTGTTGCATATGCACCACGCACGAGGTAAGATGTTTACCAGAGAGGAGAAAGTCATGAAAACGATAGGTTATTGCAGGGTATCGAGTCAAGAGCAGGTGGACGGAACGAGCCTCAAAAGCCAAGAAGATCAGATCCGAGCTTATTGCACAATGAAGGGCATTGACCTCGCTGGCGTCCTGGTGGATGCTGCTGTCAGTGGTGGCAAACCGTTGGCCGACCGGCCCGCCGGCGGCAAGGTGGTCGCTGCGTTGATGACCGGACAGGCGGATT
>JBKQRG010000378.1:0-8554 GCA_052144015.1 Desulfomonilaceae bacterium | reverse complement strand
GGACAAGGTTATCCGGGCACCAGATGACCTAATATTAGCAGAATCAGGTGGTTGGCGCAATCCCGAAAATAGCCCAAATCCGACTTCGTGGGGGTGCTGAACGCAAGATTTATATGGCTGGAACAGTCAAAGTTCCCGCATTAGAGGGAATTGATCTGACCATAGATTCCGGAGAGTTTCTTTCAATTATGGGACCTTCAGAAATTAAGCTGATTCAGTAGCTTTTGAAATAGACAATGCATGTAGCAGAATCTTCAGTCCGTTATCTTAATAACGGGATGCCCGCTACTCTCGTGAGTTGCTCCTTTTGTTTCCTCAGCGACATCACCATCTTTTTGAGAAAGTCGCAGTTCTCAGGCGAATAGAGACGACTAAATTCTTTCGCAGTCGAGCTAAAAATCAAAGCATATCGTAAGTGTCTATAATAGATCATGATTTGCCAACGAGCGGCAGACAAATCGTGAATGTTGTTCCTTTTCCGATCTCACTCTGCACCTCTATTCTACCTCCATGCTCCCGTATAAATCCGTAGCTTATGCTTAGGCCCAAGCCTACGCCCTTCACCTTTTTCTTGGTCGTAAAAAAAGCTTCGAAAATTCTGTCGACATTTTGGGGGGGGATACCCACACCGGTATCCTTGATAATTATGGCTATTTCACTCTCTTCGGGGCGGCATCGGCTGGAAATTTTCAGTTCACCGCCGGATGGCATTGCCGTATTTGCATTTATCACCATATTTATAAATACTTGCTTCAAGTGACTGCCGACGGCCATTATATGGGGTAGATCAGGAGCGAAATCAGTTTCGATGCGGATATTCTGGTTCTTGAATTGACGTTCGTAGAAAAGAAGCGTCTCTTCCAAAAGCTTGTTGACATCTGTGAGGCTCTTTTCTTCATTGTCTGGTTTAAAAAATTTCAGCATCTTAATAAGTAGCCCGGATGTCCGTTTGCATTCATTATAGGCCAAATCGAGATATTTGCGCTTTTCATTACTCTCAGGAACGACATCTTTGAGCAAATCGAGACAATTCATAATGCCATAGATTGGATTGTTGAGTTCGTGAGCTAATTGTGAAGCCATTTTACCTATAGCCGACTCAGTCTGTATCAGCTGAGCACGTAGCCGCTTGGATTCCGTCACATCGCGCATTAGCCCCTGAAAATTAATTATTTCACCCGCGCTGTTTCTGCTGGCATAACCACTCATGGATATGTCTCGTCTGCTACCGTCCTTCATAAAAATTTGTAACTCCCAATCCTTGACTGATCCTTCGTCGGTTACAAGCCGCCTAAACTCAGCGATATCTTCTTGATTGGCGAAAAGCTCTCGATAATAGTCCGTCTGGAGAAACGCATCTCTGGTATATCCTACTATCTCGCATAGTGCGCCGTTGCAGTCGAGCACCTTTCCATGAGCATCCGCGATGAATACCCCGTCCTGAATATTCTCGAACAGGTCACGAAACTTGACTTCCGAGGCTTTGATTTTTTCCTGTAGAATTTTCTCCTGTGATCGGTCCACCATAAAACCTCGGTATCCTGCGATATTGCCGTGTTTGTCACGCCAAACTTGACCGGAAATCTCTATATAAAAAGGAGAACCATCTTTCCTCTTAAACAGGGCCTCGTAATCAGAGATCTCTCCCTTGCTTTCCATCAAACGTTGCCAAGCGCGCCTGTCTTCAGGTCTCATCCAGAGGTCTTTTTCGAGTTCACGTGTCAAAAGCTCCTCTGTCACGTTGTAGCCCAGCATTTTTACCAGAGCGTCATTGCAATCAATGAACTGACCTTCACGGGTTGATATGAAAAAACCTTCTCTTGCGACCATAAAGAATTCTTGATAGCTGCGTTGCAAAGTATCCAGGCGGTCCTGAATTTCTTCCCTAGTCATATCAATGACAGAAAGGAATTCTCGCTTAGGCATCGTCGTCTCCTCCAATCGCAAGCTATTTATTAATTCCAGCCAAGTCTAAGATCCATGGCACGACTTCTTCTTTACACCGGCCATGATATGGACGCCGTCGGCCAAGGCTTTGTCCCTGATCGCTTTGATGGTCCTGGCCGCTACACCTATTCCGGTTTCCAATGCTTTGCCTTTGCGGGCTCCTTCTAATTCTTCTATTAGTTGTTTGGGTACAAAGATTCCGGGTATGTTCTTGTTCATGAATTTTGTCATCCCGGCGCTGACAAGAACCACAATTCCGATACAGACCTGTCCGGGAGAGGATCAGCAGGCTGTTTGCAGAGATCAATCGATCTAAGAAGCCTTTACAGGTATATCTTAATCCGGGAGCTCATCGCCTGATTTTCTGAATTAGAGGGACGATTTTCGCTTCCCAACCGAAAGGAGCAATGTGCACTCCAGCGCACAAGTCTCTTAGAGACTCTATCAGTTCCAGAGTAATCTTAGCCGAAGCGTCGAATTTTACCGGCGCCTTCTCCATCTCTTGTATAACGCGTTCGGGAATATTCAACCCGCTATAGCGTGACAAAAGGCGGGCTTCCATTGCAGTGTGCAGCATGATGACTTCGGCTATGAGCGGAATACCTAAAGGAGCAACTTTCTTCACAAAGGCAGCGAATTGGTCAACATCGAACACTGGGCTGGTAATGAAATATTGAGCGCCTCCTTTAGCCAATTGCTCCATCTCTCGTAACTCCATGTCAGGAACTCTCGAACCCGCGGTAGCGTCCACCCCGGACCCTATAAAAAAAGTTCTCTCGGCATCCAGATCTTTTCCATGTATATCCATCCCTTTTTGTAAGCCGTCGATAACAGAAAAGAACTTGCCCATATCGACATGAAAAAACATTAACTCCTGGAGCGAATCTCCTGTAACCCTGTAATCTTGCGTGAACACCAAAAGATTCTCTATTCCAAGAGATGAAGCATGAACAAGAGCGTCCTGAATTTCCAGTCTATTTCGATCCCGAGTTGTTACCTGAAAAATTGGATCGAATTTCTTCTCACGGAGTATGCGGCACAGTGTGAGTGAACTACTTACCGCCGCGTCCGCTGAAAAAGGCTGAAATCGAAGACCATCTATCCTTGTCCGCAAATTATAAATTTCGTCGAGGTAGTTCTCAGGAGATTTATCGTGGGGAAGGTAAATCTCAGACGTCACAGCAAATCGTTTGCCAGCCAAGGCTTCTTTCAGGCTCATACCCAAACTCTCCTCTAAAACGCAATTTCAACTCAGGCAACGCCAAGAAGTTTCGCAATTTCCTTTTTTAATTTTTCCAACGGCAATGGCTTGGAAAAACAAACATCGGCGCCTTTTTCCTTCATTATTTCAAAATTATCTTCGTCCATGTAAGCGGAAAGAACCATGATTTTTACGTGATTTGTAGCAGCATCCTGCTTAATTTTCTTGCAAACTTCAAACCCGTCAATATCTGGCATCATGATGTCGAGTATTAAGAGATCGGGCTTAAAATGGCTGACCTGGAGACCTGCCTCAAAACCGTCTGATGCGGAAACAATCTCATAATTATGTGGTTCTTCCTCGAGAGCGGTAACGATAGTTTCAACTATCAATTTGTCGTCATCTACTACCAGAATCTTTTTTCGATCCTCTTGTCGAAACTCCGTCGGAATCGGCATCCCTCTTGTGCGCAAGAAAGTGTCTAAATCCTGTTTCTTGATCCGACGGTGTCCTCCGACCGTTCGAAAAGCAACTATGTGCCCCTCATCGATCCAATTTGCTATGGTCTTCGGTGAAACGCCGCAGTACTTGCTTGCCTGATAGACCGTCAACACTTCCATCTGCCGATCCTCACTACCGCTCAATGGAACGAATTTTCTATTATCTCCGTTATTACCACTATTACCGGAATTTCCGATTTGTCAAGAATACTTCATGATCATCTTGGATAACAGGTGGAGGAAGAGAGAGATCGTGGGATTGCAGATTAACGCAGCTTAGCTCTTAAGAATACTGTGATTGTTCTGAGCAGAAGAGCTCGACTCTATTCTTACCCTTACGCTTGGCCTGATAAAGTGCTTCATCAGCTTGTTTCAGGAGTTTCATCAGGTCAGGTGAATCGGGCCCAGTTACTGTTAACCCAATACTCATGGTTAGGTGCCGAGGTGAACAACTAGAGTTAAGAGAAATTTCGGCAATATTTTGACAGAGCCGCTCAGCTACCTTAACAGCTTGACTCAGCCCGGTTTCGGGAAGGGCAATGACGAATTCGTCCCCACCGTATCGAGCAAAGATATCCACTTTGCGCAGAGTCATGCGGACAATCTCTGCCACTTTCTTCAGAACCTCGTCACCAACATCATGGCCGTAAGTGTCGTTTATTGATTTAAAATCATCCAGATCTATTATGGCAATTGCCAGTTGCCCGCCATAACGTCTTGTTCGTTCGAGCTCTCGGCCGGTAAGGTGAATAAAGTGCCGGCGGTTCCAGATGTTTGTCAACCCGTCAGTTATTGCCAGTTTGCGAAGTCGTGCTTCCAGGATTTTGCGCTCAGTGATGTCTCGAGCTACGTGGACAAAACCTTCAGGTTCACCATTTTCGGTCGGGAGAGGCGTAACCGAAACTAGAAATGTGCCTCCAAGTTTCGTTACCAATATTTCGCCGGAGTGTTCCTTACCATCGGCTAGGCTGCGATGAAGGGGACAAATCGGGATCGGCTCTCTAATGCCATGACATACCTCGTAACACTTCTTGCCGATTATCTCCCGAGGATGAGCGTTTATTTTATCTGCCATGGCTTTATTAGCCCGTAGTATATTGTAATTTCGATCGATAATGGCAATCAGATCCGGAACTGTGTCGAAAGTTTGTTCCCATTCGTTCTTGGCTCTCTCGATTGCTTTTTCAACGCGTTTTCTCTCATTGATTTCCTGGTGCAGACTTTCATTAGCTATGACCAGCTCTTCTGACCGTTCGGCAACCTCGTCTTCCAGGATACGCTGAAAGTTTTTCTGCATCATGGAATATCTATGTGCCAGAGCTAAAGCAAAAAACATTCCTTGGCAGAGATAGGCGATCTTCAGCAACTGGGTGAGTACAAAGTTGAATGGAATAAGACCGAGCATTACACCTACATGCACCATAGCGAAGATCGGCAATAAGATATGGCCGAAAAATAAATATCGGGCATACGATTCTCCCCAATACCACATTGAGCCAATGATTATGGCCAAGGTCCAACCTAGAATAGGGCCGTAAATCATGGCGAAAGCATTGCCGAGATAATAATCGTAAAAATATAAAATTAGATTGATGATCGCAAATATCAGAAAAACACGTAGAATCCCATAGAGAATCGGGTACTTCGTCCTGGAATTCATAAATGATGACACAAAAATTATGTTGAATATAAATGTAAAACTTATGCCGGCAGTAAGGAGGTGCAAGATGGTTTCCGGGTGAGAAAAGATTGTCACCCGAGGAAAGAAGCCGTTATTAGCCGCTTTGAAAGCAACTACTCCGACAATAACCAAAATGTAGTAAAAATAAGCATTCTGCCGCAGAATTGACCAGGCAAATAGGCTGTAAATGATCAGAAAACCCATGACTCCGAAAAACAGCCCGTTAAGCATATACACTGCGAGTTCAGTACGCTCATGAGCCACTTCGGTGGAGAGATCCAGTGGTATTCTCAAAGGGGTCCGAGATTGTATTCGAATGAAAATAGTTTTCTCTTCATTATGGGAAAAATCGAGGTACAGAACAGGATAGCGCCCTCTAGAAACCCTGTCCTCCCAGGGAATCCGTGCGCCGCCTAGATATTTTTCAACCTGGGAATTTTGATTAGAGACAACATAAAATTCTATAAAATCCAGATATTGGTTCGCAAGCTGTAATAGAACGGTTATCGGTCCAGGGGCCTCACTCTCGATGACCAGCTTGACCCAATATGCTGATTCGGAGCAACCCAGGCTCGGCATTGATTCAGGCACAGTGTGGAACATCTTTTGCCGAACAGTGTCAAGGGTCTCATTGCCACTCTTATCTTCATAAAGTGCTATATGACCCCTCAAATCGAATTTGCCGACATTTTGTTTCAATTTCAAGGTAGGGATCGAAGTTTCTGCAAGAGTTGGTAGGCAAAAGCAGGCTACTATCAATAGGGTAAGCGTTAGCAACCGAACATGGGCCGAAAATTCTGATATAGGTGGTGGGTAAAGGTGGAAAGCCAACAAACGCACTGAGGCACTCCACCTCAGATTCCAAGTGTCAACTTTCGGACCTCTTGGTCTTTTGCGGACGCAATGTGATATCATTATTCAGCGCTCGATGTTGGTAATCATCAATAGTATTTGACGATTCGGAATATTACCCCTGTCCCTCGCCAAGCAATTATCATACCAGCCTCTACGTCAAGTTAGGGCATTAGGGAATATCCAACGTTTTTAATGGCTTCTGTTTTAGATGAGCTGAAATGTGAAATGAGAGTGGACTTGCGAAAGCGCCAACGAGCCAACTAGGCTCATTTCAAAGATTAGAATTATAGAGGTTAGGTTTAGACGGGGGCTTGCGCTGAGCCTATTCGGCTCAATTTTTTCATCGATCAATTGCCAAGCAACCTCATGGGAAAGCTGCAGAAAAATTTTCCAGCTGAGAAATTCAAAGGAAAAACATGATTGTTCATAGAAGTGCAAAGCGAGTGGCGCAAATTCGGTCGAAATCTGTAGATTCTTGTCAAATGAGGTTATAATAATTCCCGATATCAACAACCTTCTGAGTCATGGGCGCTGTTGTCGGCTCGCCCGGTCTCGCGTTTTCGCTTAACTGGCTCATTAGGAAAAATCTTGAAGCGGCCTGATAAACGGAGGTGGCCAGTGGCCCTGAAAACTGCAGCTGATTATCTAAACAGCCTTCGAAAATTGGACTTGAGAGTATACCTACTGGGGGAAAAGGTCCTAGATCCTGTCGATCATCCCATCATTCGACCATCAGTCAATTCGGTTGCCAAAACCTATGAATTGGCTGTGGATGAAGAACATAGCAATTTAATGACCGCGAAATCGAATTTGACGGGCGAAAATGTGAACCGATTCTGCCATCTTCACCAAAGTACTGACGACCTGATCAAAAAGGTTCAAATGCAGCGACTGTTGGGTCAAAAGACAGCCGCTTGTTTCCAGCGTTGTGTAGGTATGGACGCGATAAACGCCATTGACAGCGTGACATTTGAGATGGACCAGGATGGTGGAACCAAATATCATGAACGGTTTCGCGCATATTTGAAATTCATTCAAGATCACGACTTGGTTGTTGACGGAGCCATGACCGACCCGAAGGGAGACCGTTCCCGACGTCCCAGTCAGCAGGTCGATCCGGACATGTACCTGCGCGTAGCGAGACAATCGTCCGAAGGGATCTTCATTCGAGGCGCTAAAGCGCACCAAACGGGTGCGGTTAATTCTCATGAGATTCTTATAATGCCGACGATCGCGATGACAGAAGAAGACAAGGACTACGCAGTGTCTTTCGCTATTCCCAGTGATGCTAATGGGATACTTTATATATACGGTCGGCAATCATGCGATACGAGAAAATTGGAAGGCTCTGATATTGATGTGGGAAACGCCCGTTACGGCGGCCAGGAAGCCCTGGTCATCTTTGAAGATGTTTTTGTGCCGTGGGAACGGGTTTTCATGTGCCGAGAACACCAGTATTCAGGATTGCTGGTGGAACGATTCGCCGGATATCACCGGCAGAGTTACGGAGGATGTAAAGTCGGCGTTGGTGACGTACTAATTGGCGCTGCCGCTACTATGGCCGAATATAACGGGACAGCCAGGGCATCTCACATCAATGACAAAATTGTCGAAATGATTCATCTCAATGAAACACTTTATGCATGTGGTATAGCTTGCTCTTCGCAGGGGCGCCGGACAGCATCAGGCACTTATCTCATCGACTTGCTTCTGGCGAACGTCTGCAAATTGAATGTGACACGCTTCCCTTATGAATTGGCACGATTGGCCGAAGATATTGCCGGCGGTCTTATGGTCACCATGCCGTCAGAGAAGGACCTGAGACACCCGGAATTCGGACATTATGTGGAAAAGTATCTGAAAGGTGTGGACACAGTCCCTACGGAGAACCGGATGCGAATGCTGCGCCTGATTGAAAACATTACTCTGGGATGCGCTGCGGTGGGCTATCGTACGGAATCATTGCATGGAGCGGGATCTCCTCAGGCCCAGAGGATTATGATTGCTCGTCAGGGAAACCTGGATCACAAGAAGAAGCTCGCCAGAGTTATTGCCGGCATCGATCCGGCCGAGTGAGACAGATTTATAGCATTTCACCCGCGTGAACAAAGGAACTCGATAAGAATCCGTATTCTTTTGCCATAGATCTCTGTGTCTCTTTGTCTCTTCACACAGAGATCTGCAGCCGTTTATTTGAGCAATAGCAGCGCCTGAGAATAGCTACTATAGACACGATCCATACTCAGCTTTGAAGATTGTAAATTTTTCGCGAAGGATGTGTCGCGAAAATCGCGACTTAGGAGTAGTTTTCTAGTCCGATTGAATTATTTTTTCGCGGTCGAAGAGTTTTTGGTAGAAATTTAGCCGCGC
>JBKQRG010000377.1:0-47459 GCA_052144015.1 Desulfomonilaceae bacterium | reverse complement strand
TACCCGGCGATGAATCACCGGGCTATTTTCAGAGGTTCCTACGGAACCATACCTGCCTTTAAGTTGGCGCTTATGCTCCCTTGGGGGGCACAGTTGATGATCGGCCACTCCGAGACCGAACAATGGATTTTAAAAGTGCGGACACTTGAAGCTCCTTTGGTCTTGCCGCCGTCCAGGTCGTGGATCAGTGGGTCGGGGACTTCATCGCCAAATACAGCCCTTCACATTCGGTAGCATACTAACTAATAGTGGAAAAAAATTATGCGCCCAAATTACGCCTTAGCTGTTCCAGAATACGTTTCACGGTTTGGATCTCCTCCGGCGAAATCTCTCGATATGCCTGCTCCAGTGTAGCTCGGCCGCTTTGTGATACCTCCTCCCAGACCTCAGCCGCTCTGTCGGTGGGGGCCACGCGTTTCACACGCCTGTCGTCGGGATCGGGCTGCCGTGTGACCCATCCATCACGCTCCATCCGATCCACCAGCCTGACAGCTGTGGCAGGAGCTATCGAAAGAAGCCTGCTCAGCTCTCGCTGGGACAGAGGACCTAAAGCGGTCAGATGCGCGAGTGCCAGAAATTGTGCCCGACTCACCTTCGTACCTTGGAGCTTGTGTTCCAGCACAGACACAAAAGCCTTGAATGTCAGGTTGCAGAGAAAGCCGAGGCTCTCATAGGGATCAAGTCGGGGCATATTACCTCTGTTAATGATGTAGTATGCTAACCAGTAGTATACTATTTAATGTGAACGTTGTTGTCAATAAAAAAATTCGAGGGACACTACACTTGTCTTTTCGTCACCCAGCATGACGGTTTATAGCAGAATCGGCAAAACCACCGGTCGGGACCTGAGTAAGGGAAGGGCGGCTGCAGGTACACCTTCCGCAAAGAAACAGTATAATGCTCCCGAAATCCCCGCGAGGTGCCGTTCAGAACGAGACTAATTTGGTAGACAATGTCCTCGGCTGAAGAATTTTGTGCTAAGCTGTGCTTGGGAAACGGCAGCGGAGTCTTCCAGCGTCTAGAAAGATTTTTTGGAGCAATACTCGAAATGTCCGCTCCACGAAACCTTACATCGAGGAGGTTTTTATGGGCAGATTGTCCTTGTTGATCGCCTGCGCTTGCACACTCATCGTTTTGCCTCTATGTGCGGCCGGAGAGGATCGGAAAGCACAGACAGTAGACGAGCTGGCAAAGATGTATGACGTGTCGTCGTGCAAGTCTTGCCACGAAAAGATTTGTGAAGAATGGGAAAAATCGTTACACGCCCGCTCAATGGTAGGCACGTCTCGGACTTCGGACGCATTCGGTCGGATGGTGAAAGCATATTTGCTGGGAGGCCAATGGAAATATGCCGGTGTGACGAAAATCGAAGATCTGAAGACGGAACACGTAATTCAATGTCTCCAATGCCATTTACCACAGATCAAGGATGCTACAGACGATGTTGCAAGAGAGCTTGCTCAAGCAGCAATGAACGGCGATACAAAGACGCTTGAAAAAGTGAACATCAACTGTATCGTGTGCCATAATAAAAAAGCGATCCTCCACCAATGGGTTGACGGTCCGCCCGAAAAAAAGGTCATGTACGGCAACAGCCAGGGTGAGCATGAAAACGCGGAGTACGATACTTTGAAGAAGAGTCCGGTGATGAAAGAGACTATTTTCTGCGGTCAATGTCACGGACTAGGCCCCGATTTCCACCATCCCAACCCAATTCATTGTGCAACGCTTTATGGCAGCCACATGCACGCATATGTGCCTTCAGGGGGCTCCAAGACGTGCCAGGAGTGCCATATGGACAAGGGACATCTCATGTCCTCATACAGGGATCCGGATAGGGCAAAGAATGCTGTTCGTGTGGAAGTAGAGACTTTCGGCTATTACTTCCATCCCAAAGCATTTAATTGGATCCCCACCGCAGTCGTCAATGTGAAGATGACCAGCAACGCGGGTCACCGCATACCCGATGGTTGACCGACCCCCAACAGGCTGGTCCTGGATGTGACCGCGAAAACAAAAGACGGCAATGAGATATTCAGGGATTCCAAAATTTACATGCCTCAATCGCCCATTTACGGAAGAGGGGATTTCATGTGGTCCGGCGGGGCGTATCCCGGCTGGAAGGCAGGTATTATTCGCGACACGAGTCTTCAACCGGGTCAGACGAGAGCTGAGACGTTCGAGATCAAGTTTCCTTTTCAGGAGATAGAAAAAGAGAAAAAGATGACCAGAAAGGTCACGGCTGATGAAATGATGGTAACTGTCCAACTCTGGTACATGCCCACGGGTGGCGATCCCAGAGAAGGAGTTCCCGGAAAAACCCAGTACTTGTTTTATGAGACACAAAAGACGGTGAAGCTGAAACCGACGGAGCCGTACATTCAGTGATACAACCGAACAATGTTTGACCGGCCAGATACGGTGAAGTAAAGTCGGAAAGGTCTATGGATAGCTCGGCAAAAGACGGAGCTGAGGATAGGGAGAATCGACATAAGTTAGGTGCATCTTTCGCTCGCTTAAATGCGGCGGACGGGCACCCGAAGGTCTTCTTGCCGCAAGCTGCAACGTATGCTTGTTATGAAGGAGATGGTATTAGGAATCATGGCAACCGACACACAGAATTCTCAAGAAGGAACTGAAAAACCCTTCGAGGTGGGTCTCATGCGCCCTGCAGACGCAGAGGGGGTCGCACAACTTTTCCGATCGGTTCATGGCGACGATTATCCGATCAAGATCTTCTACGACCCGGAGAAGCTTACCAGAGCCAATGAACAGGGAGATTACTACAGCATCGTTGCGAGGTCCAAGGCTGGGGAAATCATAGGTATTCACAACCTGTTTTGCTCGGCTCCGAGTCGAGGCGTTTATGAATGGGGAGTGGGGCTGGTTCTAAAGGATTGGCGACGTATGAAGGTATCGGCCGCGGTTATACGTCACATGTCGGAGAAGGTGGTCCCGGAACTCGGTATGCACACTGTTTTTGGTGAGCCGGTTACTTTCCACATACACATGCAGAGGGAGGGTGAATCGTACGGATTCCAGGAAACAGCCTTGGAAATGGGTCTGATGCCTGGAGAGGCATATTCCGGGGAGGGTGTTACTACCGATCGAGTAAGCACGCTTTTGTTTTTCCGCAGTTACCGAAACATTCCACAGGCGGTTTATCTCCCGGCCCCATACAATGAGGCGCTTAGATTCATGTATGGAAATTTCACTTCAGGTCGCAGTTTTCATGTGGCGGGTGAACCCATTCCCGTTGGCACTGCTACCGAATCCAAGATGGACATCTTCGATTTTGCAAAGGTAGCACGCATAGCATTCCTCGAAACCGGTTCCGATTTCGCGGAACACATGTCGGACCTGGAATCGCAAGCCGCGCAAAAGGGAGCGATCGTAATTCAGGTGTGGCTCAAACTTACTTCCCCTTGGATGGGCGAGATAGTGAAAATTCTGCGAACAAAGGGCTTTTTCCTGGGTGGAGTGCTCCCACAATGGTTCGATGATGACGGTCTCCTGATGCAGAAGGTTTTATTCGTGCCTGATTTTGAGTCGATGCAACTCCATTCCGAGCGTGCTTCGCGCATCCGAGACCTTGTAAAATCCGATTGGGAGCGAACATCAAAGGGATAGCTCTTTTCCCGGCCCGTTCCGAATTCGGGGGACACATCGCTGTTTTTGTTAACCCGGGGACATCGCGGAAACGCCTTCCGCAAAAATACCGGTATTCTCCCAAATCGAGTGCTCTGCCCTTCCCGTACAAGCCGACAACCTTGCTGAGTCAAGACTCGAAGCAGGTCTCGCCGTTTCATGGCGTAGCTGTCTGGGGGGCAACACTGACGTGGGATGCCGCTGTCACAAACAAGTGGATGGGCTCCTCCAAATCGGCCTCAGTATCAGTGCAAGATGGATCTGGCTGCGGAAGCGGCTCACCGTGGAGTAAGGTCGTCTCTGCCATATCCGCCAAGGCGCTCGCCAACAGCCTACGGGCTTCCTGCAAAGTCTCTCCACAGGAGATGGTCCCTGGGAAATCCAACACTTCGGCATGCACGCCTTGATCGAGGAATTTGTACATGGCTTTGTAGGTCAACATACCAAATCTTTCCGGACGCTTGATGAAGATTCGCCGATAATCCCAGACTACACCATGTGCTGCCGATCCGCAAGATAAGACAGGATCGTTTCCCCGCACACAAGTTCAATGGCAACGTTCTCGGTTTTTGTGGCCGGCCGGGGATTCCGTAAATCATACCAATACCCTCAGCCATGGAGTTTTTTCAAAACCCAGGCCATATTCCGGCCCAACTGCTTCATCGTTTGGACACCTTCTTCATCCTTCTCAACCTCTCCAATCTCCCTACCGACCGCAATATTCCAGTAAGAAGAGCCGGGAACGATCATTTGTCCGGATAAGAAAAAGTGGTTCATTGTATCGAAAGCGTGGATAGCGCCACCTCGTCTGTGAACTGAAATAGCTGCCCCGACTTTTCGCTTCAGCATATTGTCATTAGCTTTGGATACCATGCCTGATCTGTCTATGAGCGCCTTCATCTCGCTTGACACATCGCTGAAATAAGTCGGCGAGGCAAGGATAATCCCTTGTGCTTGCAGCATCATTGCGATGCAATCGTTCACAATGTCCTTTTCTACCACACAGCGCTGATTCTTCTTCTCAGAGCACTTGTAACATGCCATGCACCCGCGGATTTCCTTTCCGGCAAACTGAAACAGCTCTGTTTCTATTCCCTCTTTTTCGAGTTCTCTGAAAACATAATTGACCAGAATGTCCGTATTGCCATTCTTCCGAGCGCTTCCATTAAAAGCCACTACCTTCATCGAAATCCTCTCTTTCGTTTGTTGAAGACCCTTCTCAGGTCACTATCCTACAGTAATCCTCAAAGAGCAAGCACCACTGGAACCACTTCTTTACGCAATGGATTTTGTTTTGCTCCTCTGGCAGCCCGAGCGGTCAAGAGAATATGATCCATTTGGCAACCAACCTGGCACCCTGCCGCCGGCCATTTAGGAGTTTTCTGACAGAAGGTTCAGGGGGAACCCAGCGAAACCGCGGGGTTGCAAAGAGTTCTTCCCCCGGCTGTCCTCTTTCATTCATCTGCGGGGCGCTTGACGCGGGGCATACGATCAAGTATGCTCCGAAACAGGAAAATACAAGCTTTTCATGAACATGACGACGGTTTTGCGTTCGTGCCTGTGTGGGACAACATGCCACGATCCGAACCCTCAAAATGGCGGAACGGCTCCATAATTCAAGATTAGGTCAGACCTTTGGTAACTCACATAAACCAGACGTCTCAACACATACCTGTGACGGAATCGCTGCTCCTGGTCCTGTTCTGTTTGATCGTGGGCGCAAACATTGTCAGTATCAAATTCAGCAATCTGAGTATCCCTCCCATCTTGGCAGCGACCATAAGGTCGGTGGTCGCGAGCTGCCTGCTTTGGCTCTGGGCACGAGCGCAGAACATACAGGTCGGTCTTCCGGCCGGGCTGATAAAACATGGTGTGGCTCTCGGGCTTCTATTCGGAGCCCAGTTTCTCCTCCTGTACTGGGGCCTCTCATTTACCGATGCCTCACGGGGTATAATTCTTGTTTTTTGTCAACCCCTTGCAACGGCCCTCCTGGCCCATTTCACTTTGCCTGGTGATAGACTTTACTTGGCGAAGGCTGTCGGACTATGCATGTCTTTCGTCGGGCTGGTTATAGTTTTCGATTCACGATCTGCAACATTGGGAGAGCTGCACTGGATTGGCGATGCCATGATGCTCACGACCGGGCTGCTCTGGGCTGCAAACAACATATACATAAAGAAGTTCGTAGAAAACACCTCCATAACCCACTTTCAGACACTGTTTGCACATCACTTCTTTTCCATTCCCCTGCTGATGTGTGGGGCCGCGGCATTCGAATGGGGCCGGGAAGTGTCTCCCCAACCAGCGGCACTCGGTGCTTTGGCGTATCAATGCGTAGTCGTGGCTTTTATCGGTTACCTGGTGTGGTTTCGACTGTTGCACCGTTACCAGGCGAGCCGGCTGGTCTCCTTCATATTTCTCACCCCGGTGTTCGGTGTTATTCTCAGCGGGCTGCTTCTTGGGGAATCATTGCCGTTGTCACTGTGGACAGGTCTGGGACTGGTGACTGCCGGCATTTACCTTGTGAACCGCCCAACCACCGCAGAATAGATGAATGGGGAGTACAGATTTTCGAGTTTTCCGGGAATCCGCTTTTTGTGCAAAAAACCGGTTCCCGGGCCCTCCGGCAAAAACTCTAACATTTGTTATTCGGCAAAGTTCCTATTTTGGGCACCAACTTGAATCAGCCCTGGCGGATTCTGCACATGAGTACGAAAGTCCTGCGCAGCTGCTTTCTAAAAGTCGTTTCTCATTCCATGAACGGAGCTACTGCAAGCATCCATTCAGATGGTAGGGCGGCCCGTGGCCGCGGGGATCTTCTGGACAATAAATATCGATCCTGAAATACCTGCAATTGGTCTTTCAAATGAAGATAAAGTTTCATCAATCAGGCGGTATCGCCGGCTTGACTCTAAGTTGTGAAATAGATACCCAGTCGCTACCTAGGGCTGAAGCCATGGAGATCGAGAACTTGGTTAGAATCGGTGGTGTCCTAAAGCGCAAAATCACACTCGCAAGAATACGAGGGTGTGATTTTCTTGGCTACAGTATCTCAGTTGAGAGCCGTGAAATCACCTATCAAGTCTCGTTCGACGATTTCACGATTCCCGAAGGCAGTCGCCCCTTGCTGGATTATCTGAAGAAGAATGCACGGCGTATGCTTTGTGGATTCACAATGTAATCCGCTCTGCAGAAACCGATTCAGAACCACGGCGGAGAGGTGGAGATCATTCGATTCCTCAGGGAACATGCCAAAACCAGTGAATGAGCGATAGACGCAGAAGGGTCGATCAAACATCAACCATTACAGGAAGTTATTCTGTGGAAAACACTACCATAGCCCATTGCCGCCGCGTTTGCGGCTGGCTGTTCTTCTAACGAGAGTGCCATTCAATAAGCATGGTGGTTTCTCTTCGCAAGGATTCGAAGTTCCAATGAGAAACCGATCTAAAAGGGGTGTTTCGAAATCCGATGGATAATGGGAGAGGGTTGCAGATACAAGTTTCTTGGATTCCAAGAGACTCAGCATCTTCGGCAACAGGTGGACAGTCTTGACACGGTCGTGGAGCAGGACGACGTCGGCCGGCCGTGCCTTGTTCAAAGACGATAGGACTGCGTAACTGGACCTTGGAAACCAGTTCAGCCCCATTTGCCAATCGTTTGTATCAACATCCCACCACGAGATTCGGTAGCCTAGCTCCGCAAGTAGATCCTGACAAGCATTGTAGTGAGCTTTGGAGCCAACCGCCCCATATGGAAAACGGAAGAACAGATCCCGCGTTTTGGGGTCGATCCCCGCCGCAGCAACAACTTCCTCAAGCAAGTCGTGTGTTGAAAGAATCTCTTTTTCAGCTCTTTGGATGGAGATCGTCGAAAAGGCCGGGTGACTATATGAGTGATTGCCTACATCATGGCCTTCCTGAACTGCTCTAATGGCTACTTTCTTCAATTGGGGGTTGCTCAGATTGCGCCCGATGAAGAAAAAGGTAGCCTTGTACCCTTTTTCTTTTAGATTGTCCAAGATATCAGAGGTGCAGAAGACGGGGCCATCATCAAATGTCAGAAACAAGCGGCTAGCATCAATGTCCGGCTTGGCGGCTTTTTTGGCCCTATGTCGAAAAAGCCATTCAAGAGGAAGGCTGTCTCCTTGATCAGGAACCACGTAATCCGGATTTTCTTTCGATGTCCAGAGCAGATCATCGCTCAAAAAAGGCAGTATGCCCCTACTTACCGCAAGGCCCGCAGCGTACCCGAGGAATGATCGGCGAGACATGCCGTCTGGTGCTCCGGCAAGACTCCACCCAACCCCTTTACCGGTGACAACTTTTCCGCTTAGGATATTTCGGAGGTTCGACCACATCACAGGTCCTGAAGCCGCCGGCAATAGCCTGTTCCCGGCAGATCAAATCTGTGGATTCCGCTACGGCAACCACTCGGAGTTATCGTCCGAGACTCTCAGACCTTCCCCCCATAATGATGAGAAGTTAGGCCGTTCGCTGAATAAAAATTGCGGCTTTGCTCTTATATCATGGGACGACGTAAGACGTCAATGAATTCGAGGCCACCGGTGAAACTTTAATTTGAAGCGGTCAAGACCGTCATTGCGAGCGGAGCGAAGCAATCTCCAAATTTCGGGATTGCTGGTGGGACCGTCCCCCGCAGAACGCTGCACTGCCGGTTATTCTCGTAAACCGGCGGACGACTGTCCCACTATGTACTCCTGACAATGATAAATTTAAGCCCCTCGTGGTTGAGGCGTTTCTCAACTAGTTTCAGGTAGCCTGTGCGTACAAAATGCTTGACAACTTTTTGGCGAATGGTAGACCAAATCACATACAAAATTATATGCAATGCACGAATGTGCGCACCGATCCAGCGGTCTTGGAGGCTTTGATCTCAAAGATGATGGTTAGCAAAACATTACTGTCGCTGGCACTTGCGGCCCCTGGGGACCAACAGAGCAAGCCTCCATGCTTTTCAACCACATCTTCGTTGCCCCGCAGGCAGCGGAGATTAATCTTCCCATCAGACCTGATTTGATTATAATGGATGATCGAAGATCTCTCATCAGCGGCTTAACCTTCTCATGGCGAGAAGGTTAAGCCAGGAATGATCCTAGTTTGCGGGGATCAGGTGGCCAACGATGTAATGGGAATCAAGATCCCTCATAAAAGAATGGAGAACTGTTCATGATCGGATATTCTATGTTTCTTTCCGTCTTAATGTTTCTTGTTACCGTTCTCGGGCCCCAAGCAGCCATAGCTCAGAAAACGGATCCGTCCATCGTTGATTTCAGAGTCCAGGCTCTTTACCGTGCAGCCAAACTAGCCTGGAAGGCCAAAGATGGTCTGAAAGACCCATTGACGGTGCAGATTGTAAGATCTGAAACCTTCGAGGACGGTCCTTATAAGGAGCTGGAAGTGACAAAGCTAGTCCCCGGTACTACCACTTACGATTATGTCGATAAAAGCATGGGGACCGAATCAAAGTACCACTATAAACTTGTCATTAAAGAAACCAATGAGTCTTTTGGACCCATATCGACGAGGCCTTATTTCTCACCTCCTGCTACGCACTTGCGGCCATCGCAGCAGTATGGCCCATATTTGGCATTTGGAGAGGCGACAAGGTAAATGGCTAGAGAACTCGATCGGCGTGCTTTTCTGCGGCAGTGCACGATTGGCGCCTGCGGACTGGGCAGCATCATTGCTTTCGGCGATCTCGTCAAGGTTTATGCCGTTTCGGACGGTCAGCCGGTCCCGTTAGCGAAAGCGATAATTTTGGTCGATAAGACACTCTGCTCCGGATGCCGCACCTGCGAAATGGCTTGCGCCAATTTCAATGCCGCGGGCCAAAATTCCTATTCACACGCAAGGATTTTGCTCGAAAAGGAATACTTGGAAGGAAATTACCAACCCAAGGTCTGCTATCAGTGCGCCGATCCTGCATGTCTGAAAGCTTGCCCGGAAAGCGCCATCCATGTGGATCGTTCAAGCGGAACATTTGCCCGCATAATAGATGATGAAAAGTGCATTGGTTGTGAGGAATGTGTCAGAGCTTGCGGTAAACATTTTCGGCCTCCCCGGTCCAGGTTCGATCCTCAAAAAGAGAAGGCGTTTAAATGCCACCTGTGCTTCGGGGACCCGCAATGTGTGAAATTGTGCCCATTCGGAGCCCTTAAAATGGAAAGGTCGGAAAAGGGGTTCCTCGTTGGCTTTCCCGTAATTAAAGAGGACTGAAATGACCACTTATGGCGGATGGGTAGGAAAAATACTCAGGGTTGATTTGACTACTCGGAAGATTTCCGAGTCGTCAACCTTTGATCACGTCCCGCAATTTTTGGGCGGCCGCGGCCTCGGGGCAAAGATCTGTTGGGATGAGATCTCACCGGAGGTGAATGCCTTTGATCCGGAAAATCGGCTGATCTTTGCCACAGGACCACTTACGGGGACCTTAGCTCCGACATCCGGGCGGTTCGAGGTTCTTGGCAAATGTCCACAATCCGCTCCTGTGGAATCCTATACCCGCTCCGGCGTGGGAGGCCACTTTGCTCCCGAGCTGAAGTGGGCGGGTTATGATGCCATTATTATCCAAGGAAAAGCGACGCAACCCGTCTACCTCTGGATCTCTGACCAAAAAACCGAGATCCTCGATGCCAAGCATTTATGGGGTCTGGACACTTATAAAACACAGCAAATGCTCTGGAAACTTCATGGAACAAAGACCCGAGTCATGGCCATTGGTAGAGCCGGGGAGAATCAGAGCCGAATTGCCATTATTCTCACCGATTCTGGTGACCTTTCTGGCCAGGGCGGTTTCGGCGGTGTAATGGGTTCAAAGAACCTCAAAGCAATTGCCGTCCGTGGAACCGGTTCCGTGAAGGTCGCCAGACCAAAAGAATTGACGAAGATTACTCATGAAATCCAGACGCTCTTCTCCAGAAGATCCGTAAAAGGCAATCCTTACGAACCCGAGGAGAAGGGTTTCAAATACAACATCTGGGGTGGGGGCTACGGTCGAGGCAGCCTGACTCTTCTTCCAGGCGAGCTCCTCGATCTTTGTAATGATCCGTCTTCAGGTTATACCCAGCATCCGGATAGTTGCTTCGCCTGTCCCGTATCATGCCGTTCCCGCTTGACAGGACCGGACATCACACCTGGCGTCGCTATATGTGCTGGATCTTATATGTATTTGGAGTCCATGGTCCACGAACCGGAAAAAGGATACAGCAAGGTCACCTGGCAGGCGGCGAAATTGGCAGATCTGCTTGGGATCAATGCTTACGATCTGATGGCAATCATCCCCTGGCTTTCGGATTGTTACCGGGAGAATCTGCTCACCGAGAAAGACACGGGGCTTCCTCTCGGAGAGGTGGGCTCCTGGCGATTTATCTCCACACTTTTGGAGAAGATGGCCAACCGCGAGGGGTTTGGAGATCTCCTGGCGGAAGGCGGGCAGCGTGCGGCTTCCAAACTGGGGGGTAAAGCCGAAGAACTTTCATTCATGTATTACCCACGTGCTGGAAAGTTTGGCGGTTTTCGTGAACATTGGACTTTTTTGGGAGGGTTCCCGACAGGCTACTCGGTTACACCCCTTGCCTTGATGTGGGCGCTGGATAATCGGGATGCTATGGTCTCGCATAGCTATATCTCGATGCTATGGGGCGCAGCCTTCACCCTCGGGCAGAATGCCCTCACAGCAGTACCGGAAGATATCTTTCCAATACTGAAACCTGTCATGAAAGCTGTATATGGTTCAGAAGACGCTGCTGAGTTATTGGCGCCGGATGGAAAGAATTTGAGCTGGAAATGGACTGCTCCGGTGGTCAAACGATTTCACGAGCACTCGGTATTAAAGGATAGCTACGTAGTTTGTGATATTCTATTCCCTTACGTTTTCAATGCGAACACTTCGGACCATGTGGGGGACGTCACTCTTGAATCGCGCCTCTACTCTGCAGTCACAGGAATAGATATGAGTTTAGAAGAGTCCTTCCAGAAGGGAGAGATGCTCTGCACCCTGGAAAGGGCGCTTGCTGTCCGAGACGGTCGCACCAGCCAAGATGACGTCTTACACAACATCTATTTTGAGAAAGAAGATGCAGCAGGCAGGAAGTGCGGGCGGGAAGACCTCGAACGTGCAAAGAGTGAATATTATGCCCTAATGGGATGGGACATTAAATCCGGCATTCCTACACGTCCAACCTTGGAACGACTAGGTCTCAAAGATGTGGCAGAAGCCCTGGGAAAGAGATCGTAACCGAAGAATTCTATCCTAGTTCAACCTTCATCACGTCTTAACGACCTCCATCGACTCAATGAGCCACTACGCAATAAAGCGGCCCGAAGGAGGATTAGAAAGGAAGTCATATGGCTACACGAGGAAAACCGGAATTAGGCCGAGCAACAAGATTGGCGATGATTTCCCAGTTTCTGGGCTTTATGCTGGATACCTATGACATGGCGCTGGTGCTCGTCATGGCTCCAATTCTGTTAAAGGTTTTCTCTTCCCCCGCTGGAAGCGAGGCGTGGCGGTACGTCATAATTGTCCTTACCTATTCCATAACAACGGCTGCAAGGCCGATTGGATCAATAATCTTTGGACATTACGCCGACAAGGTCGGACGACGTTTTCTTCTCGTTTTCACCATAGGGGGAGTCGGCGCAATGTCCTTTATCTCTGCCTTTCTTCCTACTTATGCCCAGTGGGGCGTTTGGTCGTACCTGCTGTTTTGTCTAATGAGATTTGTGATGGGAGTTTTCTTTGGCGGAGAATATGCCGTCGGACACACGTTTGCAATTGAACACGCTCCGAGAGGCAGGCGTGGTGTAATAGGCGGCTTCGTTCAATCCGGGTTTCCATTAGGATACGTCTTAGGCTCACTGGTGTTTGCTCTGATCTCGTATCTCGTGGGCACCGAAGCAATGCTCGACTACGGCTGGCGTATTGGATTCCTGACAGGGGTGCTGCCTGTATTCCTGGCTCTGTATATTAGAAGGTTGCTGCCGGAATCTCCTGAGTTTGAGAAGGTCAAGAAACAAGGCACGATCGAAAAGGCGCCTTTTCTTAGCATGTTTAAACCTCCGGCCCTTTGGGATTTGTTGCAGGTGTTCTTCTTCATGACAGGGCTTTTTCTCACGACCCATTCGATCTATGCATTTCTGCCGAACATTCTGACATTGGGCGGAAGGGGTTTCGACAATACAACATACAGTTTGATTTACGGTTTTGGCCTCTTTACGTCATGCATTTGCATGATCTTCTACGGATGGTGGTCTGATATTATTGGAAGAAAAATCCTGACGCTGTACTATTGTGTTTTCTTGGCCATCGTTGTCGTTCCCGTCTGTTACATTGCCTATTATTCGGCGGTTACTCATAATCTGTGGCTTGCTGTCGTAGGCGCGACATTGGCCGCAAACCTGAAGCTGTATTGGGGCGTGATACCCGCTTACCTCTCTGAACGTTTCCCCACAACACGACGAGCAGTTGGGGTAGGGTTTGGCTATTCTGCGGGAGCCCTGCTTGGAGCATGGTTTGGCGTCTATATTTGGTGGGTCCACGGCTTACCGTTTATAGCTAGCATCGAAAAACAAGATATGTGGCTTTCCTCGGCCGTCATTATGACTGTCGGCGCAATAATGACCTTCGTCAGTTTATTGTTCAGCCCGGAAACAAAAGACCTTGAGCTTTCGGAGGTCTGAACGTCGGTCCGATCTCGTAACGGAGCACGTCTGAAGCCGCATGATTGGGGAAAGCGGACCGCCAGAGGGAAGGGGGAAAAAAGAATCGGGGGAGGGACCTTTTTGCAAAAACAGCTCCGCGCACGGCGGAGAGTGACCGGAGCGACGTTGGTCAATGGAGAGGCGTTTCCGGCGCATTATTGGCCCCACGCCGACTGAACTGAACCCCTCTCTCAAAACCTGTCGTATGGCTGGCGGCGACCCGGCTTGAGTCCTTCCTGTGGACAAAGGAGACACGTTCAGAAAATTCGTAACCGGTAGCGGGGAAGCCACGGTCCGCTTGGTAGGTCCGTCCGTGCCAACATGATTTCATCCATCAACCAAGGGGATACCACTGATATTGACGAGATATGGTGGTCCCAATGGCCTGAAAATTCTGTTTGACCTGTGCAGCGCCGTGACGTAGCCCCGGGAGCAGGAAAACAAAGGCTTTGCCAACGGTTTTGCGGGTTCTCCCACCCGGTGACGGGACAGTCGTAGGGCTGCTCTCTATCCGCAGGAGATCGTCAGGGAGATTGAAGTGACAACTAAGGCGAAAGTGGCTGTATTGTACACAAATCCGGAAACGGTAATTCAAGATTATCAACGGTTGTTTGAATTGGCGGACGGGGTGGACGCTCTTCAACCTCAAACTCCCACGATTCTCAAGGACAATATCACTTGGCATTTTCCGATGCCGGGAGCCAATACTACTCCCTGGCAACTCGAAGGTTCCATCCTTGCTTTACGCCACGCGGGATTCAACGATCTGGTTTGTGTACAGAACCACACGGTGGTCACGAATGCCTTCAAGGGCGAAGACTTGAACGGCTATGTGCCAATTTTACGGCATTACAATGTTCCGGCACTGTACAATTTCCGAGAGGCCGATATGACATGGGTGCCTTACCGCCCCAAAGCTAAGATGCTGGCGCTGGATTATATCTACCCGGAGGGCATTCTAATTCCGGACTACTTTGCTGGTAAGAATATTGTCCACCTGCCCACCGTCAAGACCCATATGTACACCACAACAACGGGAGGTATGAAAAATGCCTTCGGAGGGTTGCTCAGTAAGTATCGGCATTACACCCATACCTGGATTCATGAAACCCTGGTAGACCTTCTGGCCATTCAGAAGGAGATTCATCCCGGCATTTTTGCCATTATGGATGGCACAACCGCTGGCACCGGTGCGGGCCCACGCATGATTCAACCGGTCGTCAAAAACATCATCTTGGCTTCCTCCGACCAGGTTGCCATTGATGCAGTGGCAGCTAAATTGATGGGGTTTGAACCACTCAATATCAAGTATATTTTCCTTGCACACGAACACGGTTTGGGAACGGGCGATCCACGGGAGATTGAAATGGTGGGAGACGATATAGCTGAAGAAAACTGGCATTTCAAGGTGGGATACAACTCCCACAGTTTTCTGGCGTGGTTGGCCTGGTATGGCCCAACAAGGGCACTCCAGAAGTTTGTTTTGCGGACACCATTGGTAGGCATACCGATCTTGATTGGCGAAATCGAGCAGGATTATCTTTATTGGCCTTTGAAATACAGGAGCATTGCAGCACGTTGGCGCAAAGAAACAACCTGGGGTCACTTATTCGAACAATATCAAGAGAAAGGGCATTTCGTAGATTGAAGGTCCGGTCAACAAGGTTTCAAGCCGATCACATACCGTCTTTTAATAGGTGACCTGTCCTGTTCTATTGCCCTTTTTTTGAAAGCGGGATGAGCTTGCCGCCTTTGTCAACGTAGATCATCTCAAGCGAGTCCTCCTTTTCCAGACCATTGTGATCTGTCGCACTCATATTGAACCGACCGGCGGTGCCGGACCAATCCCTGGTCTCCTCAATACCGTCGCGTATCAGCTCTCTTGCTTTCGCAACATTCATTTGCGGTGTGATCTCTTTATTTCTCATTGCGCCTATTACCAGCCTTATGGCATCGTAGGCATGCCCCCTAAAAGTGCTGGCTGAGATTCCGAATCTGTCCTCGTAATCATGTTTGTAGGTCCATAAGGCCCTTAATTGAGGGTGATCCCGTTGCAAGGAGTCAACAATCAAGAGACGACCGGCAGGAAAGATTATCCCCTCGGCTGCGGCGCCGGCAACTTCTATATATTTAGGGTTCCCAAATCCATGGCTTTGAAACAGCGGCATTGTCATTCCCAGTCGTCTCATCTCCTTAGGGACGACGGATTGCGCCGGCACTATGGACCAGTTCACAACCGCTTGGGGCTGAGCGGCCGCAATTTTCTGAAGCAACGGGGCCAAATCCGAGTCATCCGGTCCATACGTTTCGTCGCCAACAACCTCAATTCCTTTAGCCTGGGCTTGCTCTTGCAAAAGTTTTCGACCAAGTTGCCCGAAGGGTAGACTCTCGGAAAGGATGGCCATCTTTGTTATTCCCATTTTGCTCATTTGATCAATAATTTTCATGACCACGTGGGAGTCCTTCTGAGGCGTTTTGAAAATGAATCTGGATTCTTGTACGGGAGTTACAATGGCTTCCGCTGCTGCGCATGAGACCATGGGAATTCTGGCATTTTCACATATCGACTTTACGGCCAAACTGGAACCGCTGGTAGACGGGCCTACAATGGCAAGAACTTTATGGCTGAAGATCAGCTTTTGTGCAGAGGAAACGGCTTTTGCGGTGTCGGTCTGATCGTCTTCAATCAGTATCTCTAAACGATGTCCTTTTATGCCGACTGTATCGTTTACCTTATCCACTACCATCTGAACCGTGTTCTTTTCAGGCTCGCCCAAAAGGCTTGCAGAGCCTGTGACGGAAAAAATGGCGCCAATTTTCAAACTGAGGCCTTCTTGAGCTATGGCACGAAACCCATCCGTTGACAGCAGTACCATACCAACGGCCAAGAACAGGCCTAACCGACGCATCATCATGCCTCCAAATCATTTTAATGATGTGGCCGTCACGGCATTTGCGTGCCTTTGGGGCCGCCAAGCGGTCGTGACACGGGTCCTTTGATCTCGAATATGCCTCCACAGTGCACATGTTCACAATGCTCAAATGGAACAAAGCGTGACCATGGCTGGAAAGAGTGTCCAAGAATACTTGCTTTTCCTGTCTCGGTCAAGCAACCATTCCGGTTTCGCCTTGTTCGTGCAAGTTCAACGAGGGAGTAGAAGCGATTAGCTAGTGAGAGACTGAATTTTGCGCACACGATATCAAGCACCATATTTAGGAGTTCCTTGCGGGAGCTCGGGGAGCCGTTTTCCTGCAGGAAAGAGCCCTCCGGACGCTCTGATCTAATTTCGGGGGATACATACACTGTCGTGTCGGCGAGAATAAGTGTTTTGTCCGCGGAATTTACTTAGTTGATATGACTAATTCAATCATGATACATTTTGGGGGGGCCAAGATGACCTCGTATCCGGGTCTTCTGTTCTAGACCGCGACGAGCGTTTCACCATACTGGGTCAAGTGGGGCGTGAACTGTAGTACACCATGTCCGGGATTCAAAGCAACAGTCTTCAATGCTTGTTTGATGGTAGGAGGCTGAGGTATATCAAAAGCGGGCAAAATATAGTTTTATCAGCAGGGTGAAGGCCTTTCCGGACATGATCATGTGGGACCTCCGAACGAGGCATTTGGGGTCAGCGAAGCTATCCCTTGGTCCCTGCGGAGCGCCAAAACGCCTAAGATGGCGAGATCGCCGCATAATTAGGTATCCCATTTTCATTATATAGGACTAAAGCCCTAAGGGTTGTTATCCTAAATTTCGGAATTCCAAACCTTGAGGCGCACTGGCAACGTGGTAACACGCTGAGGCGAAAGATCATGAGCAAAGAGAGCCGTTTGGTTCCCGGCCAAGGGAAGCCTTCCCTGATTGAAGTCGCGGGCATCAAGATAGCCTGGGATGTGCGGAAAGGCACGGCCACCTTTGAGAATTTGCCCGTTGTTATGATGGCGGTGGATACGACCTTAACCGGGCTCATGTCAGGCGTGCAGGCCATGGTAGGGTCTGACCGATTTTGGCTGGCCTTACAGAGCGAGGGTCGAAAAAGCGTAGACGCGGACTGGCAGGTCATATCGAAATTCAGTGACTTCAGGGACGGATTCAAGGCAATAGCCAATAGGGCTGCTGTAGCCGGCTGGGGCGAGTGGACCCTGGTGTCCATGGATGCGGGCAATCGACAGTGCTGTTTCAGGGTGAAAGATGGGTGGGAAGGCCGTTACCAGAAGACCTCGGGCGTGTGTTGGGGCAGTGGGATGCTGGCAGGCAAGTTTGCAGGATACTGCTCCAGGCTCTTCGAAACCAATTGCTGGGCAGACCAGACCAGGTTCATCGCGAAAGGTGATCCGTATGACGAGTTTGTGGTTGAGCCTTCGGAAAGAACAGTTGAGGACGAAATCGACAAGCTGTTGCTCAGTGATCGAGCTACCCGTGAGGACATGGCCGAGTCCCTCAAGAGGCTGCAGTCCGAGATCAAAGAACGGAAGCAGACAGAGGAGCGGTTGAAGGAAAGCGAAGCCAATTACCGATTTTTGGCTGAGCACATGCACGATATCGTTTGGATCGTTGATTTGGGCTTGCGCACCCGGTATGTCAGCCCGTCCATCGAGGAGGCGCTTGGCTTTACGCCGGAAGAACGTGTGAATATGCCTGCGTCGGAACAGCTTACCCCGGAATCTTTCGAACAGGCTCACAAGATGTTAGCTGAATCGCTTCAGGATGACAAAGACCCTGGAGTCGATCCGGACAGGACAGTCACGATGGAATTGGATTTTTACCGGAAAGACGGTTCCGTAGCGTGCCTGGAATCTGCCATGAGTTTTATTCGCGACGAAAATTCGAATCCGGCCGGCGTCTATGGGCTTTCGCGAGACATCACGGGGCGGAAGCGAGCTGAAGAACTTTTGAGAGCCAGTGAGGAGCAATACCGCCTGATTACGGAAAGCTCGTTGACGGGCATATACGTTCATCAGGACGGGCTGTTCCAATATGTGAACAGTCCGTTGGCGGACATGGTGGGCTATTCTCCCGAAGAGATGATCGGAAAACCTTTTTGGGAATTTGTTCATCCTGAGGATCAAGAGCGGATGAAGACATTCAGCTCTGCAAGATTGGAAGGCAAATCCGTTCCTACACAGTATGAGCTGAGGGCGCTTAGAAAGACCGGCGAGACGAGATGGTTCGAGGTGCGGGCCAACGTCATCAATTATGGCGGCCGGCCGGCCATCATGGGGAACGTTGTTGACATCACCGAGCGCAGGCGAGCGGAGGCAGAGCGGCTCCTCTTGGCGACAGCAATCGAACAGGCCGCAGAAATCGTCATCATAACGGACAAGGACGGCATAATTCAGTATGTGAATCCCGCATTCGAGGCAACGACAGGTTATTCCGCTAAAGAGATTGTCGGAAAACACCCCAACATTCTCAAAAGCGGCATGCACGATGATGATTACTACCGTGATGTGAGCCGGAGGCTGAGACGAGGTGAGGTCTGGCGGGGCAATTTCACTAATAAGAAGAAGGACGGAACAGTTTACGAAGAGGCCTCAGCTGTTTCTCCCGTCAAGGACGAGACGGGAAGAATAGTTAACTATGTTGCGGTTACGAGAGACGTCACCAGGGAGCTGATGCTGCAGAAGCAACTGCTCCAAGCGCAGAAGATGGAGGCAGTCGGAACTCTTGCAGGAGGTATAGCTCATGATTTCAATAACCTGCTCCAAGCCATCTTGGGCTATTCAGACCTTCTCCTCATGAAGAAGGGACAGCAAGATCCAGATCGAAAGAAATTGGAAGCCATCATGCATGCCGCGCGAGACGGAGCGGATCTCGTATCGAGAATCCTAGCCTTTGGCAGAAAAGGGGAATCCAAATTCCGCCCGACGGACTTGAATCATGAGATCCGCAGGGTGGAAAAATTGCTTCGTCGCTCCCTCCCCAGGATGATTCGGATCGACCTGGCGCTTTCTGAAGATCTCAGAGTCATCGACGCTGACCCGGCGCAAATCGAGCAAGTGTTGCTCAATCTGGGTGTCAATGCCAAACATGCAATGCCGGATGGGGGACAATTCCTCATAGAGACCGGAAATGTGTCGCCGAGCAATGAATACGTGAGCGACCACCTGGGAGCGAAACCAGGCAAGTACGTGCTTCTCACCGTCTCTGACACCGGCGCGGGAATGCAGCCCGACGTCCTGGACCGGGTATTCGAGCCGTTTTTCACGACGAAGACGGACGGAGAAGGCACAGGCCTTGGCTTATCCATGGTCCACGGGATCGTCTCCCAGCACGGAGGTTACATAAGGTGTTACAGCGAACCGGGCAGAGGCACATCATTCAAGATTTACTTCCCAGTGTCCGCGTGCGAACTCATCCCTGATTTGACGGTGACAAGGGAAATGCCCGCTTTTGGTACGGAGACAATTCTCCTGGTTGATGACGATGATCGGATTCGCGATGTGGGAAGGCAACTGATCGAAATGGGCGGATATAAAGTAATCGGTGCCGGGAGCGGAGAAGAGGCTCTTGAAATATACGCCGAGCACGGAAGGAAGATTTCTCTCATAATCCTTGATCTTATCATGCCGGGGATGGGCGGTAACCGTTGCCTTCAAGAACTGTTGCGTGTCGATCCGGACGTGAAAGTCCTCCTCGCAAGTGGATATTCTGAAAACGGTGTCACTGTAGGAGAAAGCAAGACTGGCGCCAGAGGATTCATCAGAAAGCCTTATGATGCCAAGGACATTCTTGTAGCTGTCAGGCGAGTACTGGACAAGGGCTACATTTGAATCCGTCACCCGAATTCGACGAGGTTTGGTGTGTTTGGGCAGTGCAAAAAGAACTGCTGTCTCCCCCGATTCCGATACAAAAGTGTATGAGGATGATTCAGCTCTAGTCTCCATCCAGCCATGATTCAGCCTCGGCAAAATCATAAAATGGTTTCGCCGTTATTCCGGTCCTCTTGCTCACACTACAAGCTTGTATTTCCTTGAACGTCGGGTGGGCGTAAACCCTGGCCAACTTACCGATTCCCGCAGCAATATCTTGTTTGTGACATTCCTCTATGATGTCGGTAATGACAAGGGATTCCATTTCTCTCCAATCGGCGAGAATTGTGAAACCGGGGGTCAATTGGCTGATCGCTTCCTCGTGGTGTCTCAAGCAATCACAGAATGCAAACGGGTTTAACCAATCTCCCCTGTAAGTCACATACAGGCGATTCTTCGCTTTGTCGACCGAATAAATATAATAAGGTGTTGCGGCGATAATTTCCATTGGTTCCCCCCATGTGAGAAGTAGCAAAAGAACTCAAGAAGAGGCCTGCGGCTCATGCACTATCTTGAGAAAAGATTACCTGCTTTTCGCTTCCACTAGGAATCCTCGAACAGGCGATAAGCCTCTTTCATGACATTTTGTTGTTATGGCAGCCTGCCTTCGGTCCTGCGTTAATGATGTTCAGGCTCGAAGTCCGGGTGATCATAGAGTATGGGCATTCTGTTTATAATCCACTGAAAGCTCAAAACACCGATAGTAACAATCGTTATTGTTAGTACCACCTCCATCCAGTGGGGCACGTACCTGTACTCCCACGGGAGGTGCCAATTGAAAGCAATGATGGAGTGATTGAGACGGTTCAATATTATGCCGAACGCCGTGACAATGGCCCAGCCCCGGACCATACGAACCGATCTGTTCTGTACCGCATACATTAACGCAAAGGCTGGAAGCAGTACAAAGCCCAGAATCTCCAGCAGAAACCAATACCCGTATCCGGTATCGAGGTAGGCCCAGGTGTTTCCATGCGCAAGCCCGACCACCTTCATGAAGAAGTAGGCAAAGAGGGTCACTGAAGTGGCCTTGCCCAAGCCGAGCGTCACGCGATTCAGGTGCTCCGGATCATGATTCTTGATCTGATTGGCGAAGATTCTGTGTGACGCCATACTTTCTATGATGGTCATGGCCAGCCCGCCCACAATGGCTGACATAAAGAACCAGAGCGGGATATATTCCGAGTACCATAGCGGGTGCAACTTTGCAGGCATCAAGAGGAAAATCGAGCCTAGCGCGGATTGGTGCAGCATAGATAGGCAAACTCCGAAGATTGTGGCCCCCACGGTGGCCTTCATGAAAATTCTGCGGAGCCTGTTCATGTGGAGCCACTCCCAGATCGCAGGGCACCACTCGACAAATTGACACGTCAGGTATAGCGCCACATGCCAGGCCACGAGAAATAGTACGGAGTTCACCCCCCAGGAGACGAACATCGGATAGGGTATGCGATAGTACCGGCCAAGGTCGAAAGTGAGCGCAATAATGGCGAAAAGATATCCGAGGAAACCTGTGAGGACCGCCGGCCTGAACAAAAATCCGTACTCTTTCATGCCCATCAGGTGCACGGCAGTGCCTATGACGAAGCCTCCCGCGGCCAGAGCCACTCCGCATAGCATGTCAAACCCTATCCAGATCCCCCATGGATTATTGTCCGATAGATTGGTCGAAGGGCCGAGACCGAAAAGCAAACGATAGATGATTACCGGTATTCCTACGGCCAGTATGAGACCCGCCACAGCATTGAACAGGGTAAAATTGCTCCTGAGATAATCCTTGAACGTCATGCCCAGGAAGAGCTTCTCCTGGAACCAGTTGGGCTTGAATTCGGCGGCGGCAGCGGTTGTGTCCATCATTTGGACTCCTTCTTCTCAAGAGCTTTCCTGATTTCTTCCTCGGCCAGTTTATCTCTGCGCTTCTGGAAACTGTGAAAGCCCATAGCCAGCGCGGGAATCGTTATGAACACGGGGGCTACCAATGAAAGGAATGGCTTGCCCAACTTCGGTACGGGATCGGTCCCAAGGTCGGTGCGGAAGCCTATCATATTGAACGGCACAGCGGAAAGATACATCCAACTGGTGCCGCCCACCTCGTTCTCACCGTACACATGGTTCACATATCGGCCGGGATTGTCCCGGATCTTCTTCTTGGCCAAATCTATAAGGTCGGTCCTTTTGCCGAACGTCATCGTTTCGATCGGGCAGATTCGCACACAGGCCGGGATTCCTCCGTCCTTGCTGATCCGCTCGAAACAGAATGTGCACTTGGTCACCTCCGGAGTGAAAGCGTTGTAATATTGATATGCCGGCATATCAAAAGGACAGGCCGCCATGCAGTACCGGCAACCCACACACAGAGAAGCGTCATACGTAACCGCGCCCACCGGGGTCTTTGTAAAGGCTTTCACAAAACACGAGGAAGCACACCCCGGCTCGTAGCAGTGCATGCACTGCTTCTTGACGTAGATGGGCCTCGAAGCGTCCCGCGGATTCTCGAACCGATTTACCACTGTGTACGTATCGGCATTGGTCCGCCTTATTTTTTCAAAAACCACCCGGTCTTTCTCATAGATCTTCAGGGGCATCCGATTGGGCAGAACGTTCGAATTCTTGCAGGCCCACTCGCAGCGCCTACACCCTACACAGACAGTGGTGTCCACCAGGACACCGAATTGATCGCTATAACCCGGTAGGGTCGGAACATCGGCTTTTGCCCTCTTCGGGTCACCGATGGCAGCCGCAATGCCTGCCGCTGCAAGGGTCTTCAGAAAGAACCGTCTGTTAGCGTCCATTGCCTACCATCTCCCTGTTTTTTCCAGCTGTTCAAACAGGTACACAGTATGGTCTTCGCTCTTAGTCTTTATCTTTATGGGTTAAGAAACGCCAAAATGAGATGAACAAAATTAAGTATAACAGCACCACCAGATATTCCATGCCCTTGGTCAACGTGTAGAATTCATGAAGGATGTTCGGCATTGTCGTCTCCTTTCTCTGTCACATAAACCGGCCCCAGCCCATCTTTCATTTCTGGGCCTCCAGGCCCGCCGTCTGAACGTCTTCTTCCGTAGGATGGCATTTGACGCAGTCCAGCGCCGCAGGTTTCTGCTTCATGGTCTCATGGCATCCGATACACTGTTGATGGTACGCGGCCATTATTCCCGGTCTGCCCAACTCTTTCGGATCAAAGGGTCGAGAGTGGCAGGCACTGCACTTGGGCACGTTCGCTGCGGTCTGCTGTAGCTCACTCTTGTGATGACACCCCGAACAAAGCGCCTGCTTTCTTGCCGAGTGGAACCATCTCGCGAGAGGACTCACATTCGAAATACTCACCAGCGTGTTTACTATCCTCAGATGCGGAAGCTCTGCGGGCTTGAACTCATTCTCAAGCACATTGATCAGGAGCTTCTCAGGCAGCTTGTCGCTATCCCGGAAAGCGGGTGTTAAGGGTATCTCGATTATATCGCCGTAAGAGGCTCCGCGATGACAAACAGGGCACGAGCTGTTTGGCATCCCTGTAGTCATGAATTGATGGCACCCGGCGCATTTTTGATCTTCTTTCACCGAGGCGTGGCACCCCAGGCAGGATTGCTGTGCTCCGATTCTATGAAAGGCCCGCTCATAGCTGACACCACCGCCTTTGGGGTTACCATTTGGAGTGTGGCAATTGACGCATTTTTCAATAGACTTGTGATGGCAGGTATTGCAAAACTGGACCCGGGGTTCATGAGCCTTATGATTGAACGGGACGTCTTTCATTCTTATCGGTGGCATGATCCCTGGTTCTAACGGCACCTCCTGAACCCCTTGAGGCGAAATCTCGTAAGCAGGTTTAAGCACGAGGTCCATCATATCCTTCTGACCTCGCTGAAGCCTGGGGATCTTGACTATTTTATCCGGGCTGAGTTGCTTGTGCTCACCATGACACGATTTGCAATGGAAGGCTTCGCCCAGCTTCATATGGCAGCCTATGCATGCGGAGTGCGCTACCTGCCGCATTGGGCGGGCATTATTCTCCTCTTTTGTTTTGTGACATGCTCGGCAAGAGTTCTCCGTATCTTTTTTGTAAATGAGTTTCCTTATATTTTGGTCATAAGCGTGATGGCATGTCTCGCAGTTTTTATCGCTTGCTTCGAGAACCTCCACCTCTTCCGCAATGATTAATTTCTCGGATGGGTCGAAGTTTTCGGCTGCCTCCACGTGCTTGGTGTGGCCAGCATAGTTGAACACGGGGCGCCAGGCCCAAGGAATGTTGTTGAATGCTGCTTTTTTCACGTGGCACTTGCCGCAAAGACCGATTGGCGGGCCAGTCTTCTTGCCCTCTGCTGACATTTGCCTATGGCAGCCGGCGCAGGCCGAGTGATATGCGTACATAATCGCAGACTTGTCCGTCCGGTCAAATTGTTGCTTGGGAAACTTGAATATCGAGATATACGGACTGTTCAGGCGCTTGTCGGTTTCCTGAAGGACATGGCATACTGCGCAGTCCTGTGCCCGTGTCTGCTGGAGAGCTGTTGTGTGCAGGTCGTGGTCAAAAGCCACGGCAGGCCTATCCAGCGCGGGAGCAGACCCCTTGTGGCCGATCGCGAGCGTCAGCCGGGTAGAGTCTTTGGGATTTTGTTTCACTACTCCACCGGCGTTCATCAGCCCGATCCCGCCCGCAAAGAAGATCAAAATCAAACCAGTGGTGACGATAAAGATTCTCTTTTTGATCCGGCGCATGAATAGACTCCTATTCACACTTCATTCGTGCAGGAGGCGATTGAGCTACTCCGGCGTGAGTTTATCCGGAATTTCCATGACTTACATGAGGACCAAAAATTGCATCCCGAGTTCGTAGCCGCTTATGGCGACCTCTTGCGCCAGGCTGTTACAGCATTGCTGACTTAAACCCTAACAGGTGCTCCATTCGATATCGCGCATTTACCCTTCCCTGACATGCGTAGCCGGGGCGTATTCAGATCCTAAGTATGCCCTTGTAAATGCCAGGAAGAACATATGAGTTAATCTGCTAAGAGGAATAACCGTTAGCACCAGCGCACCTGAAATCATGTGGATAACGACCATAGTTTCGTAGTCGAACCACTGACGATTGGCTATGAAGCCGGTAACGAACGGTGACCCCATAACAGCGAGAACAACGTAGTCGGACGGGAATGCCACGAATCTCACTTCAGGTAGCATCCAACGCCGTACAAGGAAGAAAATGACCGCCATCATCATCAGTACGGTCAAACAATCGGCCGCTCGCTGGGATAGTGTCCCCCACTGGGGCCCCCATGCGAACGAGAACATCACGACATGAGCGGTGAGAAAAATCGGAACTAACAACAGACAGACGTGAAACGCCAATGTGACGAAGGTAGCCTCATATCCCATTCGCATGTTGCGGGAAGCGAACGGCACGAGCCAGTGAAGCAGTGAGCTAAATACATACTTCCGTCTAATATCCGGCTGTAGCGCCCCGTCTTGATCCCGGATTAGCCGTAGTTGTAGCAGATGTACAGCGTCTCCCGTTCCGAAACGGACTTTGGCCTTCTTGGCCACTTGGCGCACACGCACAAACTGCAACCCAAACCCGGTGATGAAGAGAATGAACGCAATCCAAACCAATGGCCCACTTACAAACTCGTACATCTTTTTTCTCCTCTGCTCAGAGAAGAGACTGCCTTACTCCAACTGCCTTCCACAAAAAATGCCGAATTCAAGAGTGTTGAGTAGGAGCCTGGTGTAAGCCTCAAAGAGCAATGGTCATTTTTAGATGCACTTGAGGCCTGCTTTGACGCCCCTGCGAACGTGAGCGCATAGTTCATTCGTGACTACCTTCCACAGAATGGAGGGCTTCAGCTAATAATGCTGAAGGAGCAACCGGCCCACATCTTGATGCCACCTGAACATGGCTCTTTCAAACCTTCGATCAACTCACAAGTCTTGAGGACCCCACCCAGTTTCCGCAAGGAAATCGGCATACTCGACTATGGCCGGACTGGATTGGCTCTCATAATAGATAAAATAGGGCCGCCGGAGCGGGTAACTGCCGTTGGCTATTGTAGATCTGGACGGTGTCACCGCTGCCGTCGCAGCATTTTGCTTAAGTCCGATAATTTTTGTCTCTAATTCTCTTGTGCTGTGCCGTTCAAGAGCATCTCTAATCCGCACAAATCCAATGGAGCCAGTGATTGTTGCGACTTTTCTTATAACGGTCGGGAAATCCTCAGTAATGACAGCCTTGTCCGTGACAGGAGATCCTCCGAGAAAATCGTGTTGCAGGAAGATCAAGGTGCCTGGATGCTTTGACCCTGCAGAGATCACCGTAATGGGCTCGTCATTCCCTCCCACCTGATCCCATCGAGTGCAATCCCCTTTGAGGACCTTCCGCAGGTTCTCAACCGTGATTGAATTCAAAGGGTTTGAGCGATTTATCAAAATCACTATGCCTCCGTACCCTATTACACCTTCCACCAATTCCTTTCCTTGGCCGACAGCCATCCGGATCTCCCGGTCGTTCATCCCGCGAGTGGACATGACTACATCGGTGGTTCCCTGGATTAGAGCGGGGATGCCTTCCTCTGCAAGGCGACCCTTGGCAAATTCTATGGTGATTTCCGGATGAGCTTTCATGAATATCTTGGATAGTGCGTTGATTCGTACGAGCATTCTATAGGGGCATGTCACCCGGATCCGGTTCTTGTCTATATCGGTCTGAGCGCCCGGGATCAGGACGAGGCTAAAGCTGCAGAGCAAAACACCTGTGGCGATCGCTATCGTTTTTTTCATCGACCACACCCCTGGCGGCTTTCGTTGGAAGGTCCCCTTTGATACAGAAAGAGACGCCAGCTACACATGAATACAAGAGCTGAAGGTCCCGATTGGGTCTCTAACGGCCACTGTCCGGCTAATAATCCGGCCCCCGTGTGGCGCTTACAGTCAGTCGAACGTTGAAGTGATTGGAAAACCCTAGAGAGAAGGAGACAACACGTGAATGATTTGCAAGGTGCTTGTGGACCTATGCAACTCAGGCGCTTCGCAAAGCGCCCTTAGCGCAGCATGTTACGCATGTGCAGGTTTTCCATCTTTTGCGAGCAGAAACCGTCCCAGACAAGGCCTACCTCCATGGAGGCCATTCTGACCGGCGTTCATGGAATGCACTCCGGAGCTATGCGTCGAACATGCCTTTTCGGGCTGCTTGGTGCAGGCGAATGGAGAGGGGATGATCACTCGGATACCGAAAAGGCTCGCCGTAGCTCCTTCCACAAGACACTACGAAGGCATAACCGTCGTCGCTTTGTTCAAAAAAACTTCCCCTCCAGTTTACCCTCTACCCCACCGCGCCGCTTCTGTCAACTAAAATATCTTACCGTACCTTACGCGAATACAGCCTGGTAACACCGGGCAAACGGGAAACCTGAAGCCACATGCACTCGCACTTGCCATTACGTCCAAATGGGCTACCCTACCGATCATATCAAAGCCGGGAAAAGCCTGGGGGTAACATCAAGCGTGTCGGGCCGCGCCCGACACGCATTTCATGACCTAAGAGACTCTCTTGTTGGCGTACACCCATTTGCGAGAAAATATCGTGCTCCTTTATAATGCACCACGCCCCCGGAAACGGGATCGAATACCGCCGTGTCACCGATGTCGTTACCGGAGATATTCAGGTCTTGGCATGGCACATTCTCAGTCGTTGCTACAAAGGGTTTCATTCCCACAACTATCATTGAGCGAATACAACGGTTTAGTGATTTGGTATGGACAACCAGGGACTACGATGCGCTACAGACTAGGCATAGAGCGTCTGCTATTAGCGAGCAGCTCGCGTGTCGGCAAAATTGAGAGTTGTGTCTCCGAACTCACAAACTAATATAACTGTAACATCGTCTTTGTTCCCTTTTTGAGCAGCTCTTTCCATGAGAGTATCACAACCGGCCTGGGGATTTTCAGCAGCCTGAACAATTCCCAGAATCTCCGAATCATCCAACGTATCGGTAAGCCCGTCCGAGCATAGGAGGATACAGTTCTCTGCATTCCACGACAGTTCAGTTGACTCCGGCTCGACCTCGTCCTGAACACCCAAGGCCATGGTAAGTCCGTGCCTTGATTGATGGGTCCGCGCTTGTTCTGACAATGACATGGACTGTCCACAAATTAGGTATAGTGTCTCCGGAATTGGGAAACTGAGGACCAGGGGGAAAATCCTTTTGCAGAAAGGGTTTCGTCCTGGGCGGTCTTCTATTGGGTAATGCTATGCACGTATATGTTTTGGGCATTTATAAGCAGCATATTGGCGTCTTGTTTGGCGACGGTCCCCTGTACCACGATTCCCGCCAATGGTTTCACCCCATTAATTCCTTTGGGAGGGCTCGATGATGCTTTTGGACCAGGGTTCCGGCACCGAATCGATCTGCCTCAGCTATCTCAAGTTCAAGAGAAAGTTATCGCTTCCTGACGGACTCTCCGCTCGTCATCCCCATGCAGCCAAGAATTCGACGTCAAGGAATAGCTTCACTCGTTCCATGAACTGATCTTGACACCGTGCTGTATTCACGGTCTCCATTTCGGCACCAGAACCTTCAGAAACAAGGCTTGGAGAAAAAAATTCTCAACCTACCGATAGCACCCCTTGACAAAGAAGGTGCTGAGACGTATCAATATATGAATGAGTATTAATATAGTCTCTAATTCGGGTAGATGCCATGGAATCATCGACTGAAGCCGCAAAAGACAGACTCGCAAAACTCCATGAACGACTAGCCGCAGTGGCCTTTGTCGTCAGGAGTCTTTCCGACGAGAACCGGCTTCGGATCCTTCTGACTTTGAGCAATGGAAAGAAGACTGTTTCGAAGATCGTTGAGGAAGTGGATCTGTCCCAGTCGTTAGTTTCCCACCACCTCAAGGAGTTGCGCCGGTCTCTCGTGGTACGGGTCGAGCGGAAAGGACTCTTTGTCTATTACGAGATAGCTGACAAAAGGGTCCTGGAGGTGCTCGAGATTTTGGCTGAGCTGGCAGACGATCTGCTGGCCAACAGGAAAAACTTTTAAATTTCGGAGATGATGCGATGAGCAATGGAACTTTTCACCAACTGATTGATTCCATGTCCCCCACTGAAGCCCTCGATCAGATGGCTGTCGAAATCAGGCGGCTATTCTCCCATCTGAGGGAGGATGCCCGTATAAATTTTCTCGTGCGCTTGATGGCAGGCAGCCCTCAGGACAAAGAGTCCAGCCTGGTTCATCTCTGAATGGCCACCTGTATGGTCGAACGTATCGACCCTGTGCGGATGTGCCGGATGCTGATGGGCAAAATGGCAGAGTCGGAGCAATTGAAATCCGAGGCTGATCCGGGAATCCTCGTCTTGTTTCAAGACTGGCTTGAACGGCTCGAAGAAGAGGCTATCGAAGTTGTTGAGAGAACCGGCTCCATAAACCCGAGCCGCCTTGCCCAGGAACTGGGGTTGTCGGAATCCGGAGCTGTATTCCTTGTAGCGAGACTCAAAAAGAAGGAGAAGCTTTAAAACCGCCCAAGACAGGTGGAATGAGCCGGTTATATACCAAGGAGAGAATCAAACAATGGGACCCGAATATTTTTGGATGCACGGAATGTGGGCATTCCCGGTGATTATGCCGATTGTAATGATCATCGTGTTGCTAATAGCGGTCTTTCTGATCTTCGGCCGGGGAGGCTTCAGGCCGCCTTGGCAGGACCGGGGACATCCGTGTGAAGGCAATTCGAGTTCAGACAGCGCCTTGGATATCTTAAAGAAACGATATGCCAAAGGCGAGATCAATAAAGAAGAATTTGAGCAGATGAAGAAAGATATTCTATCGTGAAGGACTATCCATCATGAAAACCGATTTTACCGCTGAGGACAAGAAGAGGATCGAGGAGGGCATACGAAGCAAATACGCCAAGGTTGCAGTCAATCCTCAAGGACTTTTCAGTTACCCGACAGGACGTACCGGGCTTGAAACTTTGAAATATAATCCTGACATTCTCCGATCCTTGCCTGAGACTGCCTTGGACTCGTTCTGCGGAGTGGGAAATCCGTTCTCGTTAGGAGAAATATGCGAGGGAGAGAGCGTCCTGGATATCGGGTGCGGCGGCGGAGTAGATTCGATGTTTGCCGCTACAATGACAGGACCGACGGGCAGAGTTGTGGGAATAGATATGAGTTCCGAGATGGTGGAGAGGGCAAGGCAAAATCTTAGCCTGACCAATCTCAAAAATGTTTCATTCCAGGAGTCCTCCGCCGAGAATTTGCCGTTTCCGGACCAGGACTTCGATGTTGTTATCTCCAGCGGGGTTTTCAAGCTTATACCAGACAAATTAAAGGCTCTGAGAGAGGTATTTCGAATTATGAAGCCTGGTGGAAGGCTTATGATGGCTGATCAGGTGCTCACCGGCTATCTGTCGGAGGATGTCAAAGAACGGGTTGACAACTGGGCCGAGTGAATGGGCGGTGCCGTGCCAGGAAAGGATTTCCTGGCGATTATCAAACAGGCTGGTTTCGCAGACGCTGAGATCGTCTCGGAGACCGGATTTAACAGCTCTCCCGTTACCAGAGGTGTTTTGTTTAGGGCTGTGCGCTCTGCCTTATAAGCATCTGATCGGTGGCCAACTTCAACGTATACAGGAGACGCCATCTCCACAAAAAAGGACATCTTACCGGAAGGGACTTAATAATGACTAAAAAGGCTACTTTACACCATTTCATATTCCTGGCTACGGCCGTGATGGCATTGTTCGCTTTCACGCAAGCTGTCGCGGATTCTAATCCCGGCGCAGTGCTGGGCGTGGATCAATTCATGCAAGAGGTGGATCGGCATAAAGGACCAATTAGTATTCAAGGTGTCGTAACCGCGGTTGTACCGGATAAACGGATGATGGCTGTCGTGGACACAGAGCAATTCAAGCAATGTGGATTACTGCAATGCCCGTCGTACCTTGTTCTCCCAGTCGTCTGGTCCGGGGCTATGCCGGCATTGAAGGATGCGGTAATTATCGAGGGGCAGATCAGGGAATCTGGAGGCAAGTTGGTATTCGAGGCGAATAAGATTGAGAAACAGGCTCTTCAAGTAGGGGGAGCAAAATGAAGACAATAGCCAAAATCCTCAGGAGAGCCGCCCTGCCTCTGGCGGTTTTCATTGTCGTGGCTCTTGTGCATTTCTGCTGGCTCAATGTCTTCCCTGAGCAGAATCCTGCCCAGAGTCGCTGGGCGACAGTATTGCCTGTCGAAGAGCCTTCTTGGATAAATCGCTATGTTGACGGGCAAAACTATTGGCTTGGATATTCGTATGCCCTCTCGCTTGCCTTTGCAGCAGTCGCGTTTCGTCGGTACAGAGAGAAGAATTCTATTTCAGGAAAGACCTTCGCTCTTGGTGGTATAACCTTCTCAGGGTTTCTTGCCTTCGCAGGGTGTTTTATGCTTGGTTGTTGCGGGTCTCCTATGCTCGCCGTATACTTGAGCCTTTTCGGGGCCGGATTTTTGCCTTTAGCCAAGCCGCTGATTGCAGTTCTGACCGTGATCTTTGTCGGCACATCCTGGTGGTGGATGAGCAGATCCAAGCCTGGGGATCAATTTTGCGAAGAGTCGGGAGAGATTTGCTCATGTTGCGGACCGGAAGCACCGCGAGTCCAGGAGCCCTGACACGGGTCGGTTGGTGGATGTGTGCGTTTTCTGATCTGGGGTCGACGATCATAAGAAGATTGAACTGGAATCCCCCATGTACTATGCGCTCTATGCCTGGTGCGAGGCGCAGACACAAAAGGCCTGATGGGGGATCAGTTTTCGTTTGACGCTGGAAAAGAAGGCCTGGAGTGAGCGAAACGAACAAGATGTCGGATGCCGATATAGAGAATGTCTGCGAAGGCATGCCCAGGAACCTTCCTTCTTTCAGAGAAGCGTTCCGGGTCTGGCTCAAAGTGGCTCTCAACAGTTTTGGAGGTCCCGTCGCTCAGATAGCGGTTATGCACCGATATCTGGTGGAGGAAAAACAATGGATAAGTGAGAGCCGCTTTCTCCATGCCCTGAATTACTGCATGCTTCTTCCTGGACCCGAAGCGCAACAACTAGCCATCTACATCGGCTGGCTGCTGCACAGAATTCCCGGCGGCATTGTAGCGGGGACGCTCTTTGTGATCCCAGGGTTTGTCGTAATGTTGATTTTGAGCATCCTGTATGCCGGTTATCAGGATTTGAGCATCGTGCAATGGCTTTTCTTTGGACTCAAACCCGCGGTTCTGGCGGTTGTCATAGAGGCTGTCGTGCGCATAGGGAAAAGAGTGCTGAAAAACCGACTCACGGTAACGCTGGCGGGCTTATCCTTCATCGGAATCTTCTTTTTTGATGCGCCGTTCCCATTGATCGTTGTCTCAGCCGCCATTATCGGGTACGTGGGCGGACGCCTCAGTCCGACGCTTTTTGAAGTAAATCAACGGGATGTGCCGAACTCGGACCCCTGTGATTCTCCTGTCCTGGATGAGCTGCTTGATCAGCAAGCGCTGGAACACGTGCGGCCTTCTGCTTCGAGAGCTGCTCTCGTGACAATTGTCTGGACAATCATCTGGTTTGCTCCGATAGCCCTCATTCTGGTGATCCTGGGATCTGAAAGCGTCTATTTTCAAGAGGTCGCATTCTTCAACAAAGCTGCGGTGGTGACATTTGGCGGAGCCTACGCCGTGTTGGCGTACGTAGCCCAACAAGCCGTAGAAAGCTACAAATGGGTTACACCAGGAGAGATGCTGGACGGACTCGGCATGGCGGAGACCGCACCCGGTCCCCTCATCAAGGTGCTGATGTTCGTCGGGTTCCTGGCGGCGTTCCGCAACCCGGGAGGTCTACCTCCAACGATTGCAGGGACTCTCGGAGCAATTCTCACAACCTGGGCAACATTTGTCCCGTGCTTCCTTTGGGTCCTCGTTGGAGGACCATACGTTGAAGCGCTGAGGGGAAACAAGTCTCTGCACGCGGCAATGACCTCAATAACAGCAGCCATAGTGGGGGTAGTCCTAAACCTGGCTGTTTGGTTCGCTCTGCACACTGTCTTTGGTTCCCTTCGAGACGTGTATATCCTGGCGGTCCACTTACAGATCCCGGTTTGGAATAGTATCAATATCCCTGCCCTGTTTATCGCTGTTCTTGCAATGCTGGCGATTTTTCGTTTCAAGGCGGGAGTAATCCAGACCATAGGGGGCAGCGCCGCAATTGGTATGATCTACCATCTGTTGCGATGGAGGCTATAGTTAGGTTACCGTAACAAGAAGCGGTACTGCCAAATCCAAGAGGATCGATAGAGCGTGGGTTCCGGTAAGATCTTTTCCATCGAGATTAAATGTGAGATATTGTAGGCTCACATCAAATTATGATCCGTGGTCAGCAAATTTGCTGCATTCTCGGAAAAGCAACCTCAATGAGTTGATTGGTGATTTTGTAGGTACAGTACAAAGATTGGAGAGCGATCCATGAAAAAGGACCGTCTGATGATAGCGGGGCGGAGTTTTGGAAGCCGTCTAATGGTGGGAACCGGTAAGTTTCCGTCAGCCGAAGCCCTTCGAGAAGCTCTGATTGCCTCAAAGTCGGAAATTGTTACAGTGTCGTTGCGACGCGCCGACCTTTCAAAGCCGGGAGGCGACAGCATCCTTTCTGTGCTCGATCCAAGTAAACAGTTGATTCTGCCTAACACGTCGGGAGCGCGGAATGCGGCCGAGGCCGTCCGTCTGGCGGAAATCGCCAGAGCAGCCGGCCTCGAACCCTGGGTGAAGCTCGAACTAACCCCCGAGCCGAAATATCTGCTTCCGGACCCCATTGAGACACTCGTGGCAGCGGAAAAGCTGGTGAAAGCGGGGTTTGTAGTGTTGCCGTACATCCAGGCCGACCCAGTGCTGGCCAAGCGTCTCGAAGAAATCGGGACCGCAGCCGTTATGCCTTTAGGATCGCCCATCGGGAGCAACAGAGGCTTGAAAACACGTGAAATGATACGGATCATCATCGAGCAATCGAATGTCCCCGTGGTAGTGGACGCTGGTCTGGGAGCGCCTTCTCACGCGGCCGAAGCAATGGAGATGGGAGCGGCCGCGGTTCTCGTCAATACGGCACTGGCCGACGCAAATGACCACGCTGCCATGGCGAAGGCTTTCGCACTCGCTACCGAGGCGGGACGACAGGCCTATCTTGCGGGTTTGGGCCCCATCAGAGAAACAGCGGAAGCTTCGTCGCCACTAACCGGCTTTTTGGGTTAGGTGTATAATTGGCAAGGAACGGGTTTCTGTTTCACCGGTCACGTAATCGGCTGAACACAAGGAGACTGCTTTGGAGTTTTCAGAAGTAATAAAGTCATGGCCGGAGAGTCGAGTTCGTGAACTGATTCTTCAGGCTAAACCGGATGACGTGAAGCGAGCCTTGCAGATCGACGATCTTTCGCCTCGAGACCTCGCTGCCCTGCTCTCGCCGGTGGCGGCATCGAGTTTAGAAGAAATGGCGCGTCTGTCCAACCGAGTAACCAGAAGGCATTTTGGGCGAACAATTGTCCTCTACGCGCCTATTTACCTTTCCAATGTTTGCACATCCGATTGTATCTATTGCGGCTATGCAACACGATCCGGCATGAAGGGTGAACGGCGTACATTGAAGGAATCCGAGATTCACGCAGAGTGCAGGGCCCTTGCTGCTCACGGATTTCAAAACGTGCTCCTTCTGACAGGTGATGCGCCCAGAGTTGCGCCCGTCGAATATATGGCCAAGGCGGTGATCATTGCTCGTGAATACTTCGCTTCAGTATCAGCGGAAGTATATGCTCTTGATGTTGAAGGATACCAAAGCCTTGCCGATGTCGGTCTGGAAGGCGTCACCCTGTACATGGAAACCTATCACAAGGATACTTATGCTAAAGTGCATCTAAAGGGTCGAAAAAAGGACTTTGATTATCGCTTGGCAGCTATTGAGCGTGCAGGACTGGGCGGGGTCAGAAGGCTCGGCATTGGTGCGCTGCTGGGCCTGTACGACTGGCGCATTGACGGGTTCTGGACGGCTTTGCACGCAAAATACTTACAGAAGAAGTGTTGGCAGAGCGCGGTCTCGGTCTCCTTTCCACGGCTGTTACACATGCCTAACCGTTATCAGGTTCAGGGTCTTCCATCAGACAGAGAATTCGTTCAATTGATTCTCGCGATGCGACTGTTCTTGCCGGAAGTAGGGTTCAATCTCTCGACTCGTGAACGAGCGGACCTTCGCGACGGATTGATCCCTCTCGGTGTGACCCATATGAGCGCCGGTTCGTCCACACGTCCCGGTGGCTACGCTTCCTGCAGCGAACAAACGCTGCCGCAATTCGAGATCGAGGATCGGCGGACTCCGGCCGAGGTGGTAAGTCGTATACGTAGCGCAGGGTATGACCCGGTCTGGAAGGACTTCGACCGCGGCTTTCACGGCGCATGATCCTGGAAACCGAAGGCCAAACCAGACCAGGAAATAAAGAAACATGACAATAATGGTGAACGGAAATATTTTGAGCTGTGCCGATGGCCTAACGATACAGGGGTTACTGACTGAATTGGCGCTTTCGTCCGCCGCGACGGTGGTCCAATGTAACGATTCGATTGTGAAGCGCTCCGAGTATCCGGTAACCGTGCTCGTGGAAGGTGATTCGCTCGAGCTGATACAGATTGTGGGAGGCGGTTGATGACGCTGGAAGAGCGTATGGCTCTCTTCGAGAATACCGACCTGTATGTTGTTATCACAGAAGCATTCTGCGCAGGACGGTCGCCCATCGTGGTCCTCACGAAGGTACTGGACGCGGGCGTGCGTATCGTGCAGCTTCGTGAAAAGGATATGACCGACAAATCCCTGTACGAACGAGCGTTGAAGTTCCGTGAGATGAGCACCAAGGAAAATGCTCTGTTGATAGTGGATGATCGAATCGATATTGCGCTGGCAACCGGTGCGGATGGCGTTCATTTGGGCCAGACCGATTTTCCTGTTGAGGCAGCACGAAGTCTGGCGCCGGAACTTATCATCGGCGGTTCGACTCACTCAGTCCAAGAGGCTGTTTCAGCCCAGAGCGCAGGCGCGGATTATGTCAACATCGGTCCGATATTCGCCACACAAACCAAGTCCGGACCAACTTACCCATTGGGGCCGGAAGCCATCGACGCTGTCGCGTCTCATCTCACAATTCCGTGGACGGTAATGGGTGGAATCAAAGCATCCAACATTGGCTTGGTGCTCGAAAGGGGCGCAAAACACGTTGCTGTGGTTACAGGGGTAACTGAACAAGATAACGTAGTCGCAGCCTGTGCGGCTCTGCGTAAGAAAATCGCTGAAGGCCGCCGTAAATGACTCTGCAGATAAAAAATCGGCCGGTCTCTCCTCCACAGAGTTCTTTGCTGAGCATTGGATGTCACTGCGAGGGCACGCAAGCCCGTAGCAATCTCAGTCTCGTGCTGAAAATAAACTGGTTCGTGGTTTCACTCCTCGCAGCAATGACAGGTGCAAACGCGAAAGCCTTTGGTGAGACTCCACACTAACCGCTGTGCTCTGTGTTTGCGGCCTTACGCCTACGATAGGCTTGCAGTCTGCGCTGATACATGGCCCAGATCGGCCGGTACGCGCCCGGAATGCCTCCACGAGCCTGAAAGTCGGCGATGATGCCGGTAGTACTAGCGGACTTCTCGATGGAGGACATTTGGTCCTTCATTGACTGAAATTTGCGCACTTCGTCATACATCACCATCGGAATACAGCCGGTGGCGGGATTAGAAAAGGCTCTGCATGCCCGCCCATAAAGTTCCAGGAAATCTTCGTCCCGTATATTTCCGAAAGAGACTTCAGCCGCTTCGCAAGGCTGGACCTCGCCGGTGGCAGTGATGTACAAGTACTCGAATCTGCACTGGCAGCCTAGGGCGGGGTCCTTCTCAAGCCAGGTCGAGATGCCGCTGAAAGGCGGATAGTCTCGGTAAACAGGATCCTTGAACAGTTCCTTCTGTAAATTTTCGAGAGCGGAACTGTGAGGCACCACTCCTCGACAGGCTTCTCGCCCTGAAGGCTTCTTTTCCATTACCCGAATCTCAGCGACCCCCAAATCACGGGCAAAATCGTAATACTTAATGAAATTCTCCGGTTCGAGCAAATCGGGTGGCGGTACCAGTGAAAGGCAAGTATAAACACCCGCCTGCTTGAAGCTCTCCACTGCTCTACAGGCGTTTTCAAAGGCCTCCGGATTGCCCCTCAAGCGGTTGTGCACCTCAGGTTGAAAGTGGTCCAGACTCACCCATACACCGAATAGTCCGTTTTCCTTAAGTTCCCTAGCCCGTTCCGGAGTGACCCCATATCCCGTAGCGAACATCCACAAGCAGGTGTCGTTGTTGATATGCTTCACAAGGCGCAGGAAGCGGTCGTACCTGTACATAGGCTCACCGCCGTGAAGAATGATAGTTGGAACCCCCACGCTCTCGACTTGAGAAATCGTTCTCTTCAGCAGTTCCTCGTCCAGGTCTCCATCCGTATCTTTGCGTGCATCGGTGGAGCAGAATGCGCACGAATAAGGACAGCAATTTGTGGTTGAGATCGACACGATACCTGTGGGGAGTTCTGTGAGATCCAGGTTATTGATATAATTGTAGAGTCGCTTGTCTAGTGCCAGTGACGGATAAGGCGGAAAGGTTGAGTCGAGTATTACCTGGTCGCCGAACCGCACGCTGCGACGGTATCTCAGCAAAGTGAATTTGAGAAATGACATCTTTACAAAGTTGAAGAAGGCGTCACCCGGAATTAAGCCCTTGGCTCTACGCACCGCACGATGCTCCTGTTTCAGCATGAGTACAAAAGCACGCCAAGAGATTTTCAGATCATATATAAAGGACGCGGCCTTAGAAACGTTCACGGGTTTGTGTAGTTCAGTTTTCATTTCACCTCCCAGCAATTTTCGTGTGGTGCGCAATTAAATCGAAACGATCGCATCCTGTCTGTCGAACCCCGCTGCCTTTCTGGTTTGCCTGCCTGGTTCTCCTCAAAACATCCAGAACTCCATCCGTGCTCGATTCCACGCACGGTTACGATAAGACGGCATCCAACCTGTGAAAGACGATTTTCGCGTATTTCTTTTGAGCATATCTTACGACCATCGTTCAATCAAGGTTTTTCTTGACTATTTCACTCAATACCAGCAACGGCTTAACTTGACAGAATTTGTACATTGTTTGAATCGAATCACCTTGCAGCCATCAAACCTGAAGACCGGAAACCAGCAAAGGAAGGGACCGTGCGGTTGAGAACTTCCTCCAATGTTCAACCCCGCCTTTCATTGGTTTTTCCTTCTTGCGCTGATCGCCTGACCTTCTCGAAAAACCGGGCGGCAAATGTGATGACATCCACTCGGTGTTTGTCGCGTTGGCCTGTGCCTCTGGGGTGCCTGCTCGGGAAATATTCGGTCTTCGCCTGGCCAAGGAGGGTACAGACGAAAGGTACAAACTCATGCGGCTTACCCCTCAGACCCCACAGCTCATTGGTCCTGCCCCTGGCAAGCTCCTTCCACGCGGGGCGAAGCACAAGATCCTCAAATTCCTTCTGCCGGCTCAGGACATAATGGGGAATCGCTAATTTTGCCGCTGCTTCCCGGGCCTGGACTACTCCTTCAATGCCGCAGCAGGCGCTTCCGATGTTCTGATAGCATACATGCAACAGCAATGTGACTCCGATAACCTGAAAGCCATCCTGGACCATCAACGCAGCGGCCACGCTGGAGTCTACGCCTCCGCTCATGGCAACCACCACACGCTCCCCGGACGGCCTATTCTTTTTCTGTTTGTCGTCACCGCTCATGCTGAGTTCCTATCGGCTTTGTTCCTTCTGAGCCGGCTCACGGTATCGCGCAAAAGTTCTACGACCTGGTCCACATCGTCAGAGGCGTTTTCCAGACCGAAGGAAAAGCGTACCGAACTCATGGCTTCCTCAGCGGACCGCCCCATGGCCAAAAGCATGTGAGATGGCTCCTGATCCGCGGAACTGCACGCGGCTCCCGTGGAGGCGGCAATCCCAACAAGATCCAGGTTGATTGCCAACATCTCCCCATCGATTGTCGCAAAACTGAAATTGGACGTGTTCTGTAGCCTGAGCGTGGGGTGCCCATTCACTCTTACATCGGGAATCTGCTCAACGGCCGAGCTTTCAAATGGTCTCGGAGGCTTCGAATCGGTTGGTCGGGGTGGTCCAGACGCATAGCGGGCAGCTCGCAGGCTTTCCCGAAGCCAGCTATAGCAGGGACGTTCTCAGTCCCCGCCCGAAGGAGGCGCTCTTGATGACCCCCATACAGAATCGGCCCTAAGGGAGTTCCTCGCCTCACGCAAAGGGCTCCAATTCCCTTAGGACCGTAGATCTTATGGCCGCTAAAGGAGAGCAGATCCACAGAAAGATCTTTCACGTTCACAGGGATCTTTCCCACAGCCTGCACAGCATCGGTGTGCACCAGCACTCCTCTGGCTTTGGCTATTCGCGAAATCTCAGCCAAAGGCTGTATCGAGCCGACATCGTTGTTGGCCAGCATAACCGACGCCAACGCAGTATCATCTCTCAAGGCACGGCTGACATCCTGCGCATCCACCAGGCCGTTTTCATCAACGTGCAAATAGGTAATCTCGAAGCCGCGTCGCTCTAGATGGTTGCAAGGGTGTAGCAACGCCTGGTGTTCGATGGCCGTTGTAACGATGTGTCGCTTGCGGTCGCCGAGACTTTCGGCCATTCCGCACACAGCATGGTTGTTGGACTCGGTGCCACCACGGGTAAAAAGGATCTCGTCCGCAGTCGCGCCGATCAGCTTGGCCACTCTTTTACGGGCTCGATCCAGTATCCGTCGCGCTTCCTGGCCGAATGAGTGCACGCTGGAAGGATTGCCAAAGACATCGTTCAGGCACGAGAGCATCTCTTCCCGTACGGCCGAGTCCGGTCTGGTGGTCGCGTTGTGATCGAGATAAATTCGCCGCATGCATCTTCTCGCGCATCGGTCGTGGTAGCAGGGTCTTTGTGATGTCCGATTATTATCTTACGGTTCCTGCTCCGGCTTAGATCCGCCACTGATCTATTTCAATATCTGTCGCAACCTCGCGCGCCAACCATTCTTGGCTGTGCCCGTTTTGCTCAAATTTGATCCTGGCGACTTCGTCCTTGACCTTCTTGGAGAAGTATCGAAGCAGTTTTCCCAGATCAGCACGGTGGCTTTGCTCCAAGTCGCCTCTCAACAGCACGAGCGGACCCGGATGATCGGACAATTCCAACCTCGGACCAGAACCGCCAAGCTGCAGGAGCCGCATGTTCTCGGTTTCGTTGCGACCCACGATAGCCTTCAACCTTTCAAGACGGAAATGCCGGCCAAGCGTTGTCAAACTAGCATCCTGCATGTTCCAGTCGGGGCAGTTGAGGAAGAGATCGTTCATTCGCCTCGCTATGACAGGGTCGGTGAGCAGGCAACCGCCGGCAGGGCAACCAAAGACATCGACTCCTTGCGCCTGAGCCAGAGACAACTGGTCTTTCCTCGAACGTCCCTGGATTGCCAACAACTTGGTTCGATCGACCAATCTCGATAGCTCGGGTTCCGTGGGGTCCAACAAATGGGTGCTGAGAGGTCGTAACAGTTTGCCCTTAAGGCCGCTTTCCCTCTCTATAAGTTCGAGTGCCGAGCGGTGCTGCGACATCGGGCGCTGCCCGAGGACCTCACCCGTTATGACGAAGGCCGCGCCTGTTTCATCCATGATCTGTCCGGCTTTTCGAAGCGTATATATGCGGCAATCAATACAGGGATTCAGTCCGCGGCCCCTGCCGAACCGCGGGTGTTCCACAATCCGCATATAATCCATTCCTTTGCTGAAAATTCGAATCTCTACTCCCAGCGAGCCAGCTATCTGTGTAGCTCTGTGGCAGCTTCCTTCGTTTCGTGGACTACACGTGCAAAATGGGCTGACGAAATTCACGGCCAGGATCTCGATTCCTTGTTCCAACATCAGTCTGATCGCAAGAGTGCTGTCCAGTCCGCCGGATAGAAGGGCCACGGCCTTGGTCCTTACTGCAGCGGGCGAGACAAGAGGGTGTTGCTCGGTGTTCAAGATCAGTCCCCTCCTGCAGTTCCCTGTTGAGCTAGGGCCTCGTTCATGGCTCCTGAACGATAACCGGCCAGGTCTACGCACACGTAGGTATAGCCGGCTTCTTTGCATCCATCGAGGATCTGCTCCCTTGTTCCGGTCAGAAGCGCCTGATCGAGTTCGTCCGCAGAAATCTCAATCCGCGCGAGGCCCCCGTGATCTCGCACACGTACTTGGCGCAAGCCGAGAGCACGCAGCAGGTTTTCGGCACGCTGGATGCGATCGAGCTTAGCGAGTGTAATCTCTTCTCCATAGGGGATGCGGGAGGCCAGGCAAGCCTGGGAGGGTTGATCCCAGTTGGGCAGACCAGCCTCTTTCGCCATGCGACGAATTTCTGCTTTCCCAAACCCCAGCTCCACAAATGGCGATCGGACCCCCAACTCTCGCTCCGCTTTTCGGCCGGGCCGGAAATCGCCCAGGTCATCCGTATTGGAACCGTCGATCACGAACTGCAAACCTTCCTGCGATGCAATCTCCTTCAGGCCTGTGAAAAGATCTTTCTTGCAGAAATAGCACCGATTCGGCGGATTAGCCCGATACGCAGGATCGTGAAATTCGTGGGTCCTGACGACCAGATGGCGCGATCCCAGGTGCTTGGCCAGCTCTCTGGCACGTGATAACTCCGTGTCCGGATAAGTTGGAGACACGGCGGTCGCAGCCAGTGCTCGCCGGCCCAATGCATCCTGGGCCGCGGCAAGAAGCAAACTGCTATCTACGCCGCCGGAAAAAGCAACCACCACTCCACCCATTTGACGAAGTAGACCTTTCAGTCGCTCATACGAATTGTCCAAGGCATGGACTCCTTATCGTTCTAATCTTTCGCAATAGTTGCATTAAATCAGATCTCGAACGTCGCCGCGTCTTTAGTCTTCTTGTTCTGCCTCATTACGAGTTGCTCAAGTGTGTTGTCAGAAAGTACCTTTTGCATCGCGACAGCTAGCTCCCGCCAAACATCCTGGGCCGCGCACATTCCCGATCTGGCACACCACTCCTGTTTCGCGACGCAGGCGACCGGCCAGGAATTTCCTTCAAGCGCATGCACGATGTCCAGCACAGCTATCTTTGACGGTTCGCGCGTCAATTCGTACCCGCCGGCCGGGCCTCGAAAAGCTCGTACTAATCCGGCAGCTTTGAGACCGGCTAGCAGAATATGTATGTAGCTTGCTGAAATGCCCTGGTTTTCGGCTATTGTTCCGACCAGGACAGGACCTTGGCCGAACCGGGATGCCAGCTCGATCATCAGCCTCAGTCCATAACGGCCTTTCGTAGAAACCATCATTGTTTCAAACCCTGACGACCATAATAGCTTCAACAATAACGGCAGTTGTTAAGCATGTCAATTAACGTTATAGACAAAAATGGATTGCGGAACAAAAAAGACTTGACAATAAATCGGGCAGTCGGCTAAAAGATCACTAAGTCGATCGACATACTAGAATAGAGTTCCAAATGCCCATTTCTCAGGAATGCCAATACGCTGTTCGGGCTGTGTTTGAGCTGGCAAAGCGACAAGGGACCCGTGCTGTCAAGATAGGTGAGATCGCAGAGGCACAGGCGATTCCCACCAGATTTCTGGAAAATATCCTGAACCACTTGAAGGGTGGCGGATTTGTGGATTCAGTTCGTGGCAAGAGCGGCGGGTATCTGCTGGCACGGTCTGCAAAAGACCTCACGGTCGGTGAGATCGTGAGATTTATTGAAGGTCCATTGTCGCCGGTAGAGTGTGCGGGCGGGAAGAAGAAGGGACAGTGTCCGATGTACGGGCGCTGCGTGTTTCTCTCGCTTTGGAAGAAAGCGGAACAGGCGCTTGAGGAAATCTACGATGGAACAACCTTCCATGAGCTTGTCGTTCAGGAAATCAATCTGAACGCGGGATGTGTCCTGGACTTCTCAATTTAGGCTCAGTCTCGAAATGATGAGCAGGCATCGGAAAAGGAGAGGCAAATGGCAAGAATACATTCTGACAACAGTCTCAGCATCGGTGGCACGCCTCTGGTACGGCTGAATAGAGTCACCGCAGGACTTCCAGGGATAGTGCTCGGTAAGATTGAGGGACGCAACCCTTCATATTCCGTAAAATGTCGCATCGGCGCTTCAATGATCTGGGCCGCGGAGAAAGAAGGGAAGTTGATTCTTGGCTCAAACCGTATTACCGTTTTGGAACCCACAAGCGGCAACACCGGCATAGCTTTGGCGTTTGTTTGCGCCGCTCGAAATTATCCTCTTTTGTTGACAATGCCGGAAACCATGTCCTTGGAACGTCGGAAGATGCTGAAAGCGTTCGGGGCCGAGCTTATTCTGACTGAAGGCGCCAAAGGAATGCCCGGCGCCATTGCCAAGGCAGAGGAGATCCTGGCTGGTGATGCGGAAAAATACTTTATGCCGCAACAGTTTAAGAATCCGGCAAATCCCGAAATCCACTACAAGACAACAGGGCCGGAGATTTGGGATGACACGGGCGGCAAAGTTGATATCTTTGTCTCGGGCGTCGGCACCGGAGGGACCATCACCGGCGTGTCTCGATTTTTCAAGAACCAAAAGAAGAAGAACGTCTGGTCGGTGGCTGTTGAGCCCAGTCATTCGCCGGTCTTAACGATGATCCGCAACGGTGAGGAACCAAAGCCGGGTCCGCATAAAATTCAGGGCATTGGCGCGGGCTTCAAACCTGATGTCCTGGATCTGGATCTTGTAAATGAAATCGCCACCGTCTCCAATGATGAAGCGATTGAAATGTCGCTACGTTTGCACAAGGAAGAAGGGATCACTTGCGGAATCTCCAGCGGGGCTGCCGCTGCCGTAGCCGTCCGAATAGCGGCGGTGCCGGAAAACAAGGACAAACTGATTGTGACAGTGCTTCCTGACGCGGGCGAACGCTATTTCTCATCAGCTTTATTTGAACATCTTGATGCCTAAACGATCCCGGCCGAATTGAGGGTTACACGAAGGAGACAAAATGCGATTTGAAACGCTGGCCATTCATGCAGGACAGGCGAAGGATCCCACGTACGGGGCTGTCATGACGCCAATTTATCAGACATCGACTTTCGCGTTCAAGGCCGTAAATGAGCCGGGAGAGTTTGACTACTCCCGTAGCGGCAACCCCACTCGCAAAGCGTTGGAAGATTGTCTTGCAGCCTTGGAAGGAGGAACGCACGGATTCGTCTTCGCGACGGGGATGGCAGCCGAAGCAACGGTCCTCGAACTTTACGGTCCGGGCGATCACTTGATCGTCCACGACGACCTTTACGGAGGAACGTACCGACTCCTCGTGAATGTAACGAGCAAGCACGGCGTTCAGGTGGATTTTGTGAACCTGCGTGATCTGGAGGCGCTGCGAAGGTCAATTCGACCGAACACGCGAGCTATATGGACTGAAACCCCAACAAACCCGCTTATGAATCTTCTCGATCTGCGGGCTATCGCAGATATCGCTATAGAGCGAGGCATCACCACGATCTGTGACAACACGTTTCTCTCCCCCTATTTTCAGCGCCCTCTCGAATTGGGAATCGACGTGGTGGTCCATTCGACGACAAAGTACATTAATGGTCATTCCGATGTAGTCGGCGGTGCAGTTATTGTCAAAGACGCCGATCTGGTCGGCAGAATCAAATTCCTCCAGAACGCGATGGGTACCTGTTCCGGGCCGCTGGAATGTTTCTTAGTCCTTCGCGGAGTGAAAACTCTGCCCGCCAGGATGGATATACATAACAAAAATTCTTTGGCGCTGGCGCACTGGCTGGAGGCTCACCCCAGAGTTGAGCGAGTGCTCCACCCTGGTCTGAAAAGCCATCCGCAACACGAACTCGCTCTGCGCCAAATGACCGGATATGGAGGTACCTTCTCGTTCCGTGTCAAAGGCGGAGAAGAAGAGGCGTTTCACTTGCTGGGTTCGGTCAAGCTTTTCGCCCTGGCTGAATCTCTTGGCGGAGTGGAATCGCTGATCGAGCATCCGTGGTCCATGACGCACGCTTCCCTGCCGGAGGCTGTACGCGAATCAATGGGTATTACACGGGATATGATCCGGGTTTCTGTGGGCATAGAACACGTCGACGATCAGATTGCGGACCTTGAGCAGGCGTTAGAAAGAATTTGATAAGGCCAGGGCCCGGATTATAGGATCGGTGACTCCTAGCGTCGCTTTTTCTCCTGCCGGCCCGGTTCCTTGTATTTCAATTTAACGGCCTCTTTGACCAAATTTGTCTCATGATGAAATTCACAATTCTCTGGAGCATAATCTTTTGCGAGAGGCCGGAAAAATTTTTCAGCGAGGACGGTCGTGGGAATGACTCTTATCGTTGCTGGGGTGTGGCCTTTTCCTGGCCCGAGGCAGGTCCTGCATGCTGAAGCTACTTCCACCCCCACTTGCGAAATACGTTGTGGGCCTCTTCACTTTGAAGGAAGGAAACAAATTCACGGGACAATTGCTTCTGTTTGGATGACCGTGCCCCGGCAACAGGAGTAATGCGGAGAACTTGCTCTCCTGGCTTTAAGGGGACGAGGTCCGTTACATCTTTCAATGCTGCATGCCAAGACTCGTACGTAATCCAAGCATCCAGATCCGGTTTGCTCTTCCAAGCCTCGACCGCCTCGATGCCCGTGAGAACCGGCATCACTAAGTTGTAATGAATGCCGGCGACCCTTTCATACACCTCCTGCATATTCTCCTGAGTCACCACAACGATCTTGGTGCCCTTTCTCGCCAAGTCTTCCAGCTTCCGGATACCTTTCGGATTGCCCTTTCTCACCAAAATGCCTGCAGCCCGTGCATATAATCCGGTGATCGAAGTTTCATCCACCGTGTTGGGGTAGGATCGTATAAAGTCGTTGAGCATGAATTCAGCACCCTCATAAATCAGGTCGCCATTCTGTCGGGCTGCAGCGATCCATTGCGGTGGAGTGCCGACAGTTATCTGGATTTGGATTCCCTTCCTCTCGGAGAAGATATCTGCGCATTCTCGCATAGGACGATACGGCCCTCCGGGACCGAATACATGGAGAACGGCTTGAAGGCTATTGGCCTCACTAGGGGACGTCTCGGCTACTGCCATGCTTAGACTCCCGGTAAGCAAAACTAGGAAAGCGACCGCGGCCCATGGCCATAATGATTTCAAACACGACCTCTCTTCAAACTCAGCGCAAAAGGTATTTGATGACACCGGCTCCCCGGTGAGATCGGCCAGCTTGCCGTCCGGAACTCATTTCTTCACGAGGGTCGAAGAAGGCGTGCCACCTCAACGAGAATCACGTTCCAGCGGCTGGCTGTGCACCCGGAATTGTAAAAGGAAAGGCCGGCAGGGTCAATGCTTTTGAATCGAGTCCGGCTCAACAAAGGGGCCTCGCAAGGGAGCGGCGGACCGTTCCCGGAAGTTTGGTGGAGGAACCTCATAGACGAGAACGCTGTCAGCCGAGGAATAATTGGAAAGCGGCTGAGAGGTCGTTCGTCATTTTCGTGTGATCTTGCTAATTCCTGGGACACCATACTTATTTTTTGGAGCGCTCGATGATGCTTTTGGACCAAGGTTCAGGCGCGGAATCGATAGACGTGCTAGTCCAGCCATGACCTGACAATGACGTGGACTGCCGCCAACAAATTAAGTATAGTCTCCCCGGAATTGAGAAATGGAGGACGAGGAGGAGTTCCACGGGACGCTGGGTTGCAAAAGGCGCTCCGCACACGGCGAGCAATGCCTTTGTCCAGGCATTACGTTAATCGAAGGCGAGGGACATTGAGGTGCATTGGGGGCCCCACGCCCAATGGACCTGGACTCTCTTTTCGAAAACAGTTATGTCTTGACCGCACAGCGAAGGGTCAAAGTCGGCCGAGAGGAGGGGAGAATATTATGTGAACTCATAATGTTAACTCCCTACAAGATCGATGGACGACTTTCATGTGACTCTTAAATGGCCCGCGGGTGTATCGAGAATACTTGCATACAACTATGATATATGAAACGAAATGCGCTTATAAAGCATCTTCTGAGAAATGGAGCGGAACTTCTGCGGGAAGGCAAGAAACATAGTATTTATCCCTACAACGCAACTTGTATAACCGGCGGTCAGTTTGTGACTTGATATCAACGAATTACGGTCTCGCCTCTTGGGTCCCGCATCGCGCCGCCTTATTTGTCGGCGGCACAGGGGGGGAGCCCT
>JBKQRG010000376.1:0-9119 GCA_052144015.1 Desulfomonilaceae bacterium | reverse complement strand
AATCCGCCTGTCCGGTCATCAACGCAGCGACCACCTTGCCGCCGGCGGGCCGGTCGGCCAACGGTTTGCCACCACTGACAGCAGCATCCACCAGGACGCCAGCGAGGTCAATGCCCTTCATTGTGCAGTAGGCCCGGATTTGCTCCTCTTGGCTTTTCAGGCTCGTTCCGTCCACCTGCTCCTGACTCGATACCCTGCAATAACCTATCGCTTTCATGACTTTCTCCTCTCTGGTAAACATCTTACCTCATGCGTGGTGCATATGCAACACAAATATACTACACATGCACAACGATATGGACCGGTGTTTCAGTTTTACCAGAGCCGAGAAAAAGTTGTTAGGAGCATAACCCCCCAATTATGTTAGTAGATTACAATGTCTTGTAGATTGGCTCATGAAAAGAGCTTGACAAGACCCCTAAAATATTGTGATACGCGAGTGTGGTATAAGCGCGTACGCGCTCCCCTTATTGGTGGGGATATCATAATCCAATTAGAATTCCATCAAATTTGGTCTGGCAATACACTGCTTGCTCCGTTGCGCTTGACTCTAGGGAATGTGGTAAGCTATCGTCGGTAAGCGCCTCAGCAAAATGCATATGGGCAAAATGGCTCTTGGCTTTGGTTAAGATGACGCAATCCCTCAGAATTATGCAAATCATGTCCGACTCTGAAACTATCTTTGGTACAATAGAAAGTGGCAACGGCTTCCACAAGATTGAACGTGACATCTGGGGGCCGTTCGTATGGACTCAGAAGCGTTTCACATTTCGGCGGCCTCAGTCCTCTGAATTCTTCGTCTTTCAGGCGTGTTATCATGGTGATCAAGGTAGGCTTTCGCTAGCAGGACAGGGCAGAAAGCTGCAGATCGAGCTCCACAAAGGCTGGAATCGCTACCCGCTGGTTCTTTCCTCTCTCGGCTCTGATATAACAGGCGAAATTGACCCTCTGGTCCGTGTCGAGGGAGAGTCACGAGAACTGGGGATCATGATTCGTCGCTTTGATGTATTGCCGGACAGATCGAGCATTAACAGTCTTCGTCAGAGGCTTGCGAATAAGTGTCGCAACGAAAAGGAGTACGTGGAAGGACACACTACCCTCGCTTCGTATCCGACGAAGCTGAGGATCAACACGGCCACTCAGTGCACCATGGCTCCCCCCTGTGTGTACTGCGATTGGTCGCGTACGAAACGAGAGGAAAGGAAGTCAGGCTTTGCCACAGATTTGAACGCTCTCTTTGAAATGGGCGGGTTCTATGGGCTGGCGGATGAAGTTGTTGACAATAGTTACGGGGAGCCGCTGCTGAAAGAAAGTTTCTGGGATTATGTCCATGAATTTGAAAGATCCTTGAAGTACTTTGAATTCGGCACTAACGGTGCCTTATTGGATTCGGAAAATAGAAAGCGACTTCTGGGCAAAAACGCGGTTTTGTACATATCCGCCGATGCGGCTGATCCCGAGCGCTTTTCTCGCTATCGAAACAGCGACTTTTCCCAGCTACTGGAATATCTGAAGTTACTTTGCGAGGAACGCGCGACGCACAGGTTCTTGCCTAAGGTCCTCATGTCTTATGTAGCTATGAGGTCCAACCAAGATCAAGTGGAACCCTTTCTCGACCTCATGAAAGAGACAGGTGTGGACGGTGTCAAACTAATTTATCTTGACCCTGATGCTGAGTTGGAACATCGAGTCTCGGTCCGCAGAGGCTTCCGGTTCCATTACGGCGCTGAAGTGCTTGGGCTGGCCGAGCTCCAAGGCATGTTCAGTGAAGCAAAGTCCCTGGGGCGAAGCAAGGGCGTGCCGGTGATTGCTCGACTGGACTTTGACGTGGAAGAGGAAGCTGGAGAGGGACCCATATGCAGTGAGCCTTGGCGCAACATTCATGTTTTGGACCGTGGGATAGTGGTCTGCCTGTTTTCTCGGACCATCCCCATCGCTCGCTGGTCAGAGCGGCGAGGGAAACCGCTGGAGGAATTTCTTTGGGACGTGTGGAACGGGGAACGCTACCAGGCCATCCGCTCTTCTTTGGCCCGGGGCCAGCTACCCGAATTATGCCGGATGGCAAGGAGCTGTCCCATTGTCCGTAAACGGTTCGGGCTTACCTAGCACAATTTTCAGCGATGAGAATAAAATCCCGTAGATATAATGTTTCGTGGACAACGGAAAGCCAACAGGGAGTGTGCGAAGGGGGCCTACCCTCGATTTGTAGCGTTGCCTTAGAGACCCAGCGATTTCCTCTTCACAATCGGGCAGTCTCTCGAATTCTTGCACATTTCGTGAAACTCGCGAGCAGCGAGGGATTGCCGTAACTCTCTCATCACATCTCCGTTCCAGGCTTCCGTCACGAATTGGATCAGAGACCGGTTTTCGCGGCACTCCCACGGTATGACCGCAGTCCTGAAGTAACAGCAAGGCACGACCCCCCTCCGCAAAGGATAAAGAGCGTGCCAGGGTTCACGGCAAATCGGAGCGTCGAGTTCTTCAAGTTCCTTCCCAAATTCCAATTCATTGATGAAATGGATCCCTTTGCTTTTCGCTAACGTCTTCGCAAGGTCCAGGAATCTCATCAAGTCGGCCGCTGGCAGATTTTCACGCCGGTAATCAAATTTCCTAGAATTTCTTATGGAAGCGTCCGACGATAGATTTGGATTGTCCCTGAGACCTCGCACCTTTACCGCGTCGACACTAAGCTTCACCATACGATCGAGGAAAGACTCGAATTCGGCCACATTGGATCTCATGGCGATGAAGGAGACTGCGATTTTGGGGAGACCGTTGCGATCACGCCTTTCTTCGCTCAATGCCTGAATATTCTTCAGGACTTGATCTAGACTCCCGTGGCGAAAACGTCGATAACTGCTATCAGTGGCCGCGTCAATGGAGACATACAACGTGATGTCTTTGCCGAGCAACTTGCTTCGGTTCGTTCGGTCCAAGAGATGCCCGTTGCTCGCGATCTCGAAATGGGCCCCAACGTCAGAAATCCTCTCGAGGACGGCTTCCAGGTTCGGGTTGAGAAACGGCTCACCAAAACTGCAATCTACAACCTCCTCAGAATGCTGGAACAAAGGCCCCAGCTCCTTCAAGACAGTGAGCGGCTCACCGAGCCGGGAATGTCTTTCCATCTCCTTTGCCCAATCCCATTCGCAGTAAGAGCACCGGGGCAGCAGGTTGCATCGGTTTTCTATGTCTATTCTCAATCTTGTAGGTAGCGAATTCAAACATGAGCGGCCGGAAAAGAATTCCCGCACGTTCTCGCGCTTGTTAACCATCTTCCTCTGCGCAAGTTCGTACGCTGTCATGCTCTGGAACGGGCTAACTTCACGGATCATCACTCCGAGTTCGCGGGACTCGCCGGGTACCGGAATGACGGGGGTAACCTCGAAGTTCAGATCACTCCGCTCTAGGCTGCACAGGTCCACGGCGTATCGGATCCACCCCTGGGTGAGGCTGATCTCAACAGGGCTTGCTAAGGCCGGGGCTTGGTTGATGACGAGTCTTCCGTTGAGTCCGTAATAGCATAGGAACAGGTCGAGGAATCGTATTCCTTCAGGCTTCCGAATACTGAATTTTCCCTGGCTCCACACAAAAGGCCCGAGGTTGTCTCGTTCAACAGGATAGAAACCTGTGACAGGGGCTACTTGGCCGAATATTATTCCTACATCCATGTTTTGTCACAGCTCCATCGGGACATTGGACGCATGCGCTCCGAATTTTCAGAGATCGAAGCCGAGCAAAATTTTGTGCCCTCGTTGGTTGTTCCCGTTGTATAAGAGCCCGCAATTAAGTCAGGAATTCTTGGCGGTTCGAGCATCATGTTGGGTTTTTTCCAACCGCTTCAAAGCACTGTATATGCTTCACCACGATTCGTCTACTGGGCCAGCCATATCTTTAGCGGCCGAGGAGTTTGACTGTCATTCCAACCCCGCAATCTTGCCACACTTTGGTCGATATTGGTAGGCAAGGTGTTCCGAGCCCAAGTATGGGGCGAAATTGGTTAGCATTTTCTCAGGCCGGAATGTCCTGCATGTGTGGTGCATGTATACCACTTACAAGTGATATACGCACCCGGTGGAGAGCATGAGAGCAAATCGTGTTACGCCTCACAGGGCGGTGACTTAGACCGGCCAACATCTTCCTAATGGTATATCTAAATTAAGCCTGAAAGAGCATTTCCCTCGAATCGTCATTTTGTCTGTTCAGTGATCCTATGATTCATAACCGCACGGTCAACAAAGTGAAAAACCCAGCATCTTCCGAGAACGCTCCTGAGAGTTTGAAGAAGTCTATGGATTTTTTCCCAGCTCCGGGCCTATTGCGAAATGTTGTTCATGGATGGAAAAGACCGGCAAAGATTCGATTGACAGCGCAGCCCTGGAGACGTACCCTTGACAGCATTCAATAGTCATGTTCTACCGCCGCGATTTTACTTCTTGTGGGCTAGCCTGAATACATTGCGGCCCTTTTCCAGGACGCACTAGGCATAAATTCATCCATCGGCCCAGACGGTCGAACTTTCGGGCCTCTCATATACCTCATGCAAGATATAGCTTCGGGAGTGAAGTCACATGATCACGCTCGGGATAGATTACGGATCATCAAACATCGGCATTGCATTGGTCCGCAACACAGCGGAAGGGAACGAACCCCTGTTCGCCGGGACGATGTTAATAGATGCGAGGAAACTAAGAGAGAAATCGGAGACCCGCGCGGCAATACGAAGGCTGAGGAGAACGAGGAAGACAAAGAAGAGCCGATTGAGGGACCTGAGAGCGAAGCTGATGGCGCTGGGGTCCGATCCCGAGTCTGCGTCAAGGGTTATTCGTTTCTGCGAAAGGAGAGGTTACAAGTCCCTATTTGGCGAAAAAGAGAAGAAAGACAACGCCGGCGAAGAAGAGTTGACCTATCGCTACACGCGTGAGGAGTTTTTTGAAAGCCTGGAAAAAGAGTTAAGCCAAATTTTTCCATCGCTCGAAATGCAAAGGCGGGTACTGGCAGCCAGCGAACGAATTCTCAACCGTTACGGTGACCCGCGCAATGAGGTTCGGCCTGTACGAATTGATAACCGTGGTGTCAGCCGGTGCGCCTGGGAGAACTGCAATAACGTTACACCAAGGCGTGTCAACGCTATTGATGATGCGATTAGACAGCAGTTGGTTACTTTTTTTCAAGGAGCGCTCAAAGAGGACCCCGGCCACCTGGATGACGTTGACCGGGCCGTTTCCAAACTCCATCGCATTGCAAAGGAACTGGCAACTGCCACAAAGAAAGAAGCGAAGGACGATCAGAAACTTCTCCGAAAAAATGCCCGAGGGATTTTGAGAAATCTCAGAGATGAAATGGCGACTTGTCAATCTGATGAGGAAAGCAACCCCGAAGCATGGAAATATGTCGAAGAAGGGGTAATGAATATATTGCAGAGCCCGTCCGGGAGGAATCGGTACTGTAGAGAGCACGGTCAAGAGTACGTGCGTTACGTCTTGGCCGGGAAACCGCTTCCGTTCAAAAAGTCCATTTCGGAATCCGATATTATCTCTCGAAGGGAGCAAATAGCCTTTAGCAAGCTCTGGAGATACATTCAAGCCCGAATCCTACCCCTTGCGCCGGATGGTGTGGACAGGATTGTCGTGGAACGTACCGCGTTCGATCTACTCGCCGGCGATAGGAAGAAAATACGCCAAACGTCAGATCAACGTGTCGAGGAAATCTATCAATGGGGTCCTATGTACGGCTTCAAAGACAGAAAAGAAATGCTTACAAAGGAGTTTGGTGGCCTGTGCGCTTATTGCGGCAGTCCTTCGGAAAGCTTAGTGGAAGTCGAGCACATCCAGCCCAGACGTGAATTCTTGTTCGACAGCTACTTGAACATCCTGCCCGCTTGCCCGAAGTGCAATGCTGAAAAAGGGACCAGGCGCGTTGGTCATGCAGCGCTACGTATCAGCGCAGAAGCCTACGTTAAATATGATGGATATCTGCGCCAAGTTAGAAGCCAAAGGCCCCTGCACTTCCTGCATTACGAAAAGAAGGGAATCCTCAATCTCATGCGAGACTCTGAACGGGCTTGGGAAGTGGACAGATATCTAAGTTTGATCGCAAATAATTTCGCACAAATTGTCCAATCCCAGAGCGGACCTCGTCCATTGGCCCGATTCCTATACTCGAAGCTCTGTGCCCGACAAAAGAAACGACCGCAAATCGACTTCACGAGTGGACGTCACACGGCACTGTACCGGACCATAGCGTATCCCGATTTTGAGAAAAGTAAGGACAAGGCCGAAGCAGGGACCGTCAATCATGCGCTGGATGCAATACTTTTGGCATCTGAGCTTCCCGATCCCCGTCCATTGGAAGCGCGCGGGATAAATGTTTATGCTCTTGGAACTTGGCGCAGAAGGGTTTTGGCCCAAGCGCCCAACGCGGGGAACGATGGTATTCCCTGCCTTCCAAGATACGACTGGTATGTTGAAGGCTTTGAAACGGTAGACGGCAATGGCTACGTAGTGACCGACATGGCGTGTATGAATTGGAATCAGAAGGATTCTGCAACGCACAAGCAGGACCCTTACGGGTGGTCTGAAAAGAACAGCAAGCCCACAAAGAGGACATCAGCCTTGAAACTGTACGAGGAGCTTGCAAAAGAGAAAAATCCTGGAACTCTTAAGAGAATTGTGGAGACCATCCATCACCCGGCGCTTAGGGCGGCTATGGACAAGGGCTTGAAAGCTGAAACCGCAGGTCCTGCCGTAGCAGAGGCTATGAAGGACTGGTTAAGAAAATCTGTGAAAAATAGTCTCAACCATTCAGCATTTTCCGGTCATCCGGCCGATGTGCTTAGGAAGTCTGCTCTGGAAAGCTTTGCTAATCAAATGGATGCAGCAATCCCCCCCATTATCGGTGTTAAAAGATTCGATACTGGTGTCCAGGGGAAAATCGACCTGAAACGGCATGACCCGGAGAGTGGTAACATCGGACACCGGTACATGACCGACCCTGCCAACAAAGCCGTAGTTCTCGCCTATCCCCGGCGCCCAAACGGAGATGCCGATCTCTCGAAACCTTGCACCGCAGGTGTTAGACAGAATCTTGCCCTCAAGACCCAGGGCGAAAGAGTGTTTGGCCCCAAGTCGGATGTGCTAGAAACCGGGATCGTTTGGGGCACAGCGTCTACTTCTGTGCATGGATGGAAGGACAAACTCGAGAAATATATTATGGGGTGTGGCTTTCACAGCTATGCGATGCTCACACCCGGCTGCGTAATATGCTACACCGACGGCACCCAGAGATTTATCAGGAATTTTGACGAAAGTAAGGATTTTAAGAAGAGGATTCTCAAGAATGTAGTGGGAGTAAGGCGAACCCCTTTCTCTGCCCGAGTAGAGCCCTTAAAAAGGTTGACACGTGACGTTCAGAAGTCGTAGAAAACGACTAATCGTTCTTTGACAAATCGTTTTTCCAAATCAGTTCCGGTTGAAAAGAGCATCTGCCTGACAAGCACTCTGGGATAGGGCAGTCTCAGCACTTGCGGTTCCCGATGCCTTGGTGTCGTTGGAACACGTTGTCAGGCATGTCGTAAGACAAGATGTGAGCCCATATTTCTATAACGAATAAGAAACTGATTATCCGCTGCGGTTGCTACTACGTGATGGCAAAGCCAATGAACTGATAGCCAGGTTTCAATCAAACTGATTATCCGCTGCGGTTGCTACTACCAAGCAGGATTCAAGTTTTTGTTTGCTGTCTCGTTTCAATCAAACTGATTATCCGCTGCGGTTGCTACCCAGCAAGCCTGTGACCATCTGTTGTATATGTGAGTTTCAATCAAACTGATTATCCGCTGCGGTTGCTACCCGAAGCGAAGGGCGAATATTTTCTTTTGGTGAATGTTTCAATCAAACTGATTATCCGCTGCGGTTGCTACTACGCTATACGGCTGCTAAGGCGGGCATAGATCGCGTGTTTCAATCAAACTGATTATCCGCTGCGGTTGCTACCCCTAGTTACCAATGACAGCAAGAGCAATTTACGGTTTCAATCAAACTGATTATCCGCTGCGGTTGCTACGGAGAGGTATAGCGGTGGACACATCACGATCTTGTTTCAATCAAACTGATTATCCGCTGCGGTTGCTACCAGGATATGCGTCATCTGGATCAGGCGAAGCTCAAAGTTTCAATCAAACTGATTATCCGCTGCGGTTGCTACAGCGGGGACGATTTGTCAAAAGGCTTCAAGGCATTAGGTCCGCTGTTGTGCGAACCCTTATCTTGAGCCGCCGTCAGACTTCCGACTATATGAATCTGACTTGTCAAGATGTCCCTTCAAGCCCCCGGACTTTAACCCGTAAATGATTTGGTGCGATCCTCCCTGTAAGAAAACGTGTCCCGGCCTTCGTTCAACATGTTCAAATCCCTTTCGAAAGCTCAGCATCGCGTTAGCGCGTGGACCTTGGGAGCTTCAGGTTCGCAAAAGATTATTTTGTGCTATGTTACCGGTGCGCATGTGCCTTTGATCTGCTATTTCAGCCGGCATATCAACCCATACCGCTGTTTTCTCCTGACAAGGGATGCCTACTATTGCAGGCGGATTGACTCAGGGGGAGGCAGACGACAGTAACAGTCTCTATGTTTCAATTTCGTGGTCAGTCTCTCCTGATAGCCGATCCCAACCCGTCTCTATCCCATTGATTTAGTTGTGCAACCCTGAGCAAATGGTGTGCACAAAATGAGGTCTACTGGCAGGCTACGCTGTTGGCCGCTTTTGTGTGTTTATTATGCCTCATCACGACTAAAATTAGCCGATTGAAAGCAGATTTCACTGAAAACGCGTCTAAATCGAATTCTGAGCGATTTTTCTTCGTGGGACAGAAAAGTAAATGTCTGTCGTCTGAAAATTGCCCTCAGTTGATTCTACGCGCGATGGGGAAATGAATCCGCTAGGCAAGGATGATGCCACTCCCCCTGGCCGAACTTTGCACCAGATTTGCACCGGGATTTTTTGCCCCATCTGGGGACCACTGTTTTTGGGCGTGACTTGGGCGTGGCCTCATTTTAAATGTAACTTCTCAAAAAGGCCGGGTAACACTGGTGGCAAGGGGATGGATTGAGCTTTGCGTGGCTTTT
>JBKQRG010000375.1:0-27069 GCA_052144015.1 Desulfomonilaceae bacterium | reverse complement strand
AGATTGATTTCTGCGAATCCGACCTGCTCAGGAAGTTGGTCTCTTTACCTTCAGCATCGGTCTGAGAGCTGGCATTGCTGTGGATCGAAATGAAAAGATCGGCATTCATAGAATTGGCTACGAATGTTCGGTCCTCAAGCCCCAAGAAAATATCCTTGTTCCTTGTCAGCATTACCGTACAATCGGGGAGAGCCTCCTCAATTTTTGCCTTGGCCCTAATTGCTATATCCAGTGTCAAATCTTTTTCTTTAAGCAAGCCGTCTTTGGACACTGCCCCAGGATCTTTACCTCCATGACCAGGATCCAATATGATAACAAATCGGTGTCCTGGATTATGAGAATCTTGCTGCAATGAAGAATACTCTTTAATCCTCTGGGGTGCTATGGAGGCCTGCCGAACCGGTTCGCTCGGCTCAGTCGCATTAGTTTTGGCAGTAGCGAAAAAAGGATTACCTGTGCAGTTACGAGAGGGTGCGAGCTGTTCAGTGACTTGTATTTCGCCGTTGGAATTCTTGCGTTTTTCAGGATAACGATGAATTACCAGTGGCTCTGGCAGATTTATAGTTGCCGCAACCTTTTCCGGGAGAGTAGGAGCCTGATTCCCGGCAGTGCTAGGCTGCGCCCAAAATGATGCCTCCCTTTCCGGTCTTGCCGAGTCCCGATTCGTACAATTATTCCCGATGAAAAACGGATTTCCCGTGCAATTTCGTGAAGGAGAGAGCTTTTCGACCACATCGTTTCGGCCTTTAGAATTGTTGTGTAATTCAGCAGGAATCCGGTCCGCCGCTGGTCCATTGGCTTTAGCAGATGAGAAAATTTCCTGTTCTTCGACGCCAAAACAAGGCAAACTCGTGAATAAAAACCACGTGCTGAAGAAAAGCAACATTAAGACAAATGATCGTTGGCGAAGGGGCATTTGGATTCCGCAATTCACTGAAAATGGGACTCAACCAAGCAACCTATTCAACCACCGGCAGCCGCTGCAACCTTGCGCGTAGAAGCGATCCCAAGCTCTTCTGACGCGCTGTATCTCTTTTTTCTATGCTTGAGGAAGATCGGTGGTCGCGTTTGCCTAAAACTCAGAATTTCGCTAGGAACCTGGTCAACTCGCGTACAAGATTGGCTTATTTTTTGATGTAGCTCAGACGAAATGATAAGAGCTGAGTTTCGAAATCTCCAGATCAAGGCAGCCTCCTTGAATGCTTTCTTGTAGTTTATCATAATATATTCAAAAAGATCAATCCATTTACTAGAAATAACATTAATTAAATTCCTTTGACCGTACCATCAGGCCCTGTTAGACTGTCAGATAAATAAGATTGATCAATTCGGAAACTAAAGGCGCCAAGATATGAGTGAAGACAAACCCGAGAAGCGCGGATTTCTAAAGCGAATTTTTAAACGAGGCGGACCAGACGTGAAAGAGGAGAAGGGAAAGTCCGCGGCCGAGGAAGAAACTTATCGATCAGAGGTGGCGAACGTAGAAACAGCCGAGTCAGCGGTCACAGAAGCGGAATTGATGATAGAAAAACCGGAAGAAAAGGAGAAGACTGATTTAGTCCGACTTGAAAAAGGTCTTCAGAAAACACGGAGCTCGTTCTTAAAGAATCTCAATCGGATCTTTGTCGGCAGAAGAGAACTGGATCAGGATATATCGGCACAATTAGAGGAGATCCTGGTGAAGGCGGACATAGGAGTCAAGACAACTTTTCAGCTTCTTGAGAGTGTTACTGAAAGGATGAAGCGTCGCGAATTTCATGATCCGCAAGCCATTGTCGCTCATTTAAAATCTCTCATTATGGGAATTCTTGTCGGAGTGGAAGAACCATTAAAAATAAGGGCTGGAGTGAAACCCTTTGTTGTGATGATGATTGGAGTAAACGGGTCGGGAAAAACAACTACTATGGCCAAGATAGCGGCTCAACACAAGAACAATGGGAAAAGCGTGTTACTGGTCGCTGCTGATACTTTCAGGGCAGCAGCTGTGGAACAGCTAGAAATATGGGGAGCCAGAGTTGGGTGCCCGGTTGTTAAGGGGAAGGAAAAAGCCGATCCATCATCAGTGGTATTCGAGGCTGTTGATAGAGCTATGAAGGAGAGTATTGATATTGTTTTGGTGGATACCGCAGGGAGATTACACACTAGAGTCCCTTTGATGGAAGAGCTAAAGAAGGTGAAGCGGACTTTAGCCAAGAAGATTCCGGACGCTCCGCACGAAACTCTTCTCGTCATTGATGCTTCGACGGGACAAAACGCCATATTGCAGGCGACCACTTTCAATGAGGCTATTCCGGTTACAGGAGTCGCCCTAACCAAATTGGACGGAACGGCCAAGGGTGGAGTGATTGTAGGGATTTCTAATGAACTAAAAATCCCTATTAGATATATTGGCATTGGTGAAAAAATGGATGATTTGCGCGAATTCTCTGCGGGCCATTTCGTCGAGGCGCTTTTCACTACCGCTGATTAGCCAATGGTGAAAATCATATGGGATGCGCAAAGCAGAATGGGGGCTGGCCAGGATCGCAGAATTATTGTCATTGCGAGGGCATAGCCCGAAGCAATCCCCGAAATATCGGCCTGGGAGATTGCTAGTGGGACCGGCATCTTGCCGGTCATTCCAGAGGACAGGCGAGACGCCTATCCTACCAAATCCGCTCGCAATGACATTATTCACCTGCGGTTAATAGCGTGGGGAAATCCGACCGAAAATTTGAGAAGTGGTATACTTGCCATACGATTCTACAACTGACGTTTGGAGGATATCCGCATGGAAATGCTAAAGGTGAAGACAAGCTCTCGCATTGAATTCGTTGAAATCACGTCAGACGTGCGAGACGCCATTGCTCGAAGCGGAGTAAACGATGGATTAGCGGTTGTTTATGTGCCTCATACCACGGCCGGTATAACCATCAACGAGGCCGCGGATCCGGCAGTTGTTCAGGACATCAATACAAAGCTTTCAAGTCTGGTTCCGCACCACGAAAATTACAAACACACCGAAGGAAATGCCGACGCGCACATAAAGGCTTCTCTGATGGGCAGCTCAGTGCACGTAATCATTTTACGAGGCGCTCCTGTGCTCGGGACCTGGCAGGGCATATTTTTTTGTGAATTTGATGGTCCAAGGACCAGGCAGGCCTATATCAAGATCATTCCGGAGTGAGATGGTCGGTGAAAAAAATATGATGAATGATGTTGTAGAAATCTTCACTGATGGAGCTTGTTCGGGAAATCCCGGACCCGGAGGGTGGGCAGCGCTCATTCGAAACCACGAGGATGAGAGAATACTATCCGGCGGTGAGCCCCGTACCACAAACAATCGTATGGAAATGACAGCCGCGATCATGGCTTTAGAATCATTGCTCGGCCCAAGTAAAATCAGATTGGCCACGGATTCTCAGTATCTGCGTCTCGGAATAACCGAATGGATCCATAATTGGAAAAGAAAAGGCTGGCTGACCTCGAGCAGGAAGCCGGTTAAGAATTTAGACCTTTGGCAGCGCCTGGAGCATGCTTCGGCTCGTCATGAAATCAAATGGGAATGGGTGCGAGGACATAGTCTGCACGTGGAGAATGAATTGGTAGATGAAGCAGCCAAAAAGGCAATGAAAAAATACATGTGATCGAAAGCTCGCTACAACTTTTTCAGGCAGGTCTCCCAATTTCCGGCGCGTATTCAGATTGCGCGTTCTGAAAAAACGGCAGAAAAGGCTCCTCAGTAAAAAAACCGGTTCCAGCAGCTTGTGGTTCCGAAACCAGCGCAATCCGAACAGCCTCGCTGATATCAGTTACGAAATGTATTATCATCTCGTCCTTTACATAGTCCGGCAGATCTATCAGATTGGATTCATTTTTCTTCGGAAGAATGACTTCCTTCACCCCAGCTCGTCGGGCGGCTAATATTTTCTCTTTAACTCCGCCTATAGGAAGAACCCGGCCCCTGAGCGTGACTTCTCCAGTCATGGCAACATCTCGGCGCACCGGTATGCCGGTAAAAAATGAAGCCAAAGCCACGGCAATGGTAATTCCTGCTGAGGGTCCATCTTTTGGAATGCCGCCGGCGGGCACGTGTATGTGAAGCTCGGTTTGGGATAACAGGCTCTGTTCAATACCATAAAGATCGCAGGCGGTACGCATGTAGCTCAGAGCCGCGCGGGCTGATTCCTGCATTATGTCTCCGAGAGAGCCGGTCATTGTAAGCTCTCTTTGCCCTTTAAATCCCGCCACCTCGATGAATATTATGTCACCTCCATTTTCAGTCCATGCCAGCCCGGTGGCAATACCGATCTTGTCCTCTTCCTCGGCTAAATCGAAGAAAAATTTGCGCGGACCGATCAATTGTTCGATTGTTTCCGGATCTATGACCTCTCTTAAAGGCTCTCCCTGAGTGATTTCTCTAGCTATTTTGCGACAAACCGAACCGATCTTACGTTCGAGATTGCGGACACCCGCCTCTCGGGTATATGACCTGATAATGAATTGCAGCCCCTCAGGAGTGAATCTTATGGGGAGGTCCTGAATGCCGTTTTCGCTCATCGTTTTTGAAATAAGGAAGAGCTCGGCAATCTTTTCTTTTTCTTCATCCGTATAGCCCGGTATGCGTATGACTTCCATGCGATCACGCAAGGCCGGTGGCATAAAATCAAGCTGGTTGGCCGTCGCGATAAACATTACCCCACTAAGATCGAAAGGAATATCCAGGTAATGATCGCCGAAAGCATGATTCTGCTCCGGGTCAAGGACTTCGAGCAACGCGCATGCAGGATCTCCTCGAAAGTCTTGACCGATCTTATCGATCTCGTCCAGCATGAATACTGGATTCTTTGTGCCTCCCCGACGTATCTCCTGAATAATTTTCCCCGGCATCGCTCCAATATAGGTCCTACGATGACCTCTTATTTCGGCTTCGTTGCGGATTCCGCCCAGCGACATCCTGATAAATTTTCTGCCAAGGGCCCGTGCGACGGACCTTCCCAGAGATGTTTTTCCCACACCTGGAGGCCCTACCAGACATAATATTGGACCTTTGTTGTCTTCCTTTAACTTACGAACAGCGAGGAACTCCAATATCCGATTCTTGACTTTAATTAGATCATAATGATCTTCATCAAGCGTCTTCTGTGCCGAAGTTATGTCCAAATTGTCCGTTGTTGTTATATTCCAGGGCAGACCCGTTAATACTTCAAGATAAGTCCTGGAAACAATGTACTCAGGAGAATGAGGCGGAATACGTTCGAGTCTTTGGAGTTCTCTTGTGGCCACCTCTACTGCGTCATCCGGCATGCCCGAGTTACGGATTTTTTCTTGGAACTCTTGCACTTCGCAAACCTGAGAACCATCAGGGGTACCGAGCTCACGCTGTATCGACCGCATTTGCTGTCGCAGGTCGAGTTCTTTTTGTCTTTTTGCGGAGATAGGCCCCGGAACCGTCTCTCCAGCGGTTTGCAATTTAGGATAATTAGCCTGAACATCCGTTTGCAGATATGAAAAAGCCTTTTTTAGCCGGGCCAGAGGATCTTCGATCTCCAAAAGGCTCTGTTTAACCTCTGCTTTTAAAGGAAGATATACACAAATGAGATCAGCGAGTATTCCGGGATCATCTGCTCTCTCTATCATCGCCGCCCAGTGCTCACTTATTGGCCGGCCGAGACTTAGAGTAATCTTGAATAACGCGGCCACACTGCGTATCAGTGTATCCAACAGCTCTTGCGGCTCACTTTGTTCTTCGATGAATTCGACTTCTCCCATAAAATAGGGTTCAGTCTGGATCTGTCGAATGAGTCGAACACGAGATATGCCGTCCGCGATTGCTTTGACACCCCCATTTTCTAAATGAACCACCTGCTGAATACGGGCTAGCGTACCAACTACCGAAATCTCTTCGCGAGCAGGGCTGACGCGGTTTTGTGCTCTCTGGTAAAAAAGACCTACGAGGTTGTCGCCGTCAACCAACGATTCAGCCAACTTCACAACTCGTGATCCTTTAAGAAAAAGCGGGATCAACACGTGTGGAAAAACAACCATATCCCTCAAGGGAAGGATCGGCACCACAGCGGGAGAATTCCCCACGGATTTGGACGACTTCATAGTACCGTCACACCCATCCCATATAAAAATGAATTAAGAGCGTTCTGATTTAGTCGATATTATGCCGGTAACATACCTGATTTTCCCGGAAAAGTCAAGAACATACAGATGGGCCCACTTCAACATATTAGCTCTAATGATATTATAGATACAAATACGGCTAGTTAAAAAACAATATTAATCTACTACAATATATAGCGTTTGTCCAAAATTCTGTCCGATTTGCCTTGGCGCGATCTGAGACGATACTGGATCAATTCTTCGTGTCATTGCGAGGAGTGAAAGCGACGAAGCAATCTCCCAAGCTTCTACTGAGGGGATTGCCACGGGCTGACGCCCTCGCAATGACAACTTTTGGCGCCATCACACTCGTTCAGAATTTCGAGTTCATTGTCAAACGGACATCAATTTTGGCACTTGCTATAAATCTCATTCTAGCTGAATGTGCCCAAATCGTTTAGCCCCGATCACCTCTAAATCCCGAAAGCGTCAGCGAAAAAACAAGATCGTATTCATGATCCGGTCACTCAATAATAATATTTTCCGGAAATCTCGATGCGCAATTCATGTTTCGAATAGAAGAATTCCATTTATCCTGCAGGTGTGAATCTCTGAATAATACTTCCTCATTTCGATCATTGTGAGTTACATGGAATATCCTAAAAACCTTTTCATAATTAAAATCGATTTCCGCTGCTGACCTGGAGATCAGCAGGGGAGTGGAAGTTTGCAATAAGCTATCTTCATTAATTTCATCTACTGTCCATATGAAAGTCGCGACTGCACAATGAGTTTCGGAGATTCTATCGCGAACAGCCGGATCTCCTGGATCTGGCCATATTATCCAAAAATTGATTGAAACTATATCGCCCTCACCGTAAAGAGGTCTGAAAGACTTATTTAGATAATGATTGGGATTCCCGGCAGCCTCTACCCCTTTATGAAAGAATCTTAAATCGGGCAAATTCTCGAACTCCAGCACTACGTGCATGCAGGAATGGGGGTTTGCATGGGCAAATTCCTGCATCAGGAAGAGGATGGATCTCTCGTCGAAATGACCTTTGAACCAAAAAGTGAACGGATCCGAGGCCTTCTGAAGAACTGGGTATAGGAAATCCTGCCAGCGGGAAGTCTCAAGGTTGACTATCCATTTGCTCACGTATTGCGCTTGACCAATGTCAGTAATAACAGAGGGACCCTGGTCCACCAGAGACGGCGGTGCGATGTAATCCAATTGCATATCAAAGATGTTCTCGCACTCTAGAAGTGCTGTTTTGAAGTCTGCCTCGGTGAATGCCCGCGTTGATCGCACGTAGTAAGGAGGCCGAGGGTGAAATGTTATTCCGAGGTTCTCCGCCTCAGCACGAAAATCGGTCCCTGGTAGCACTGAAAGCACGAACGGATGGACCTCTGAATAAGCTCCGGTCCGTTTTAACCATTCCAGAGTGGCCATAAATCCATCAGGCGTATCCCCAGGCAGTCCAAGGATAATCCCGGTGGTGACTTCTATCCCCGCATCTTTAAGCAGAGCCACGCCTCGCGCGATCCTTTCCGGATCTCCTGTTCGCCCGGCTTGTTTTAAGGCAGCGGGATTGATGGTCTGCAGTCCGACCTCGGCCGAAGCCAGCCCAGCATCTTTTAGCAAATAGAGATCTTCAGGGGTAAGCAGGTCCGCGCGCAACTCCGTATGTAGCGCTATTTCTCTCAGATTCCGTCGCCCTGCTATTGATCGGGCGAGTCTTTTAAATCCCGGCCGCGCATTGAATGTCGGATCCATGAGATAGATCTCATTTACTCCGGAATTGTCGGAGTATGCGAAATCCAAAACTTCATCAATCGAGCCGGTCGGATGCTCCCGCACGCTGGAAAAGGCTTTATGATAATAGCAATATCGACATTGGAACGGACACCCTCTGACTGTCTCCAGGAACAGCGTTCCGTCTCGGGATGGACCAATTCGCCTGTCCGGATAAGGATAATGACATTGAGCCAGGTCCCAGAAGGGACTTGGTCTTGTGTCCAGGTGCAACCCAGGGGGTCTTTTGATAAAAAAGCCGGACAGGTTGGGGACATCTCCGATGAGAAGAGCCTCTACCAATGGTCCGATCCTGGATTCCCCTTCGCCGAATATGCCTGCGTCCACAGCGGGATGATTCATCACCCAGGTATTATCCGGCGTTACTTCAGGACCGCCGACGAGAATCCGAATCTGAGGTAATAGCTTCTTAATGTTCGACGCCACAAAAAGACTGCGATCCACATTCCATACATAGAGCGTCATTGCTACTATCGCAGGCTGACGTTTGACAATTTCCAGGATTAATCCCTGATCCGCAAAAACGTCCACGATTTCTGATTCAAGAACCTCGCTGGAGAGTCTCAGTTTCGTGGTCGCATCCAGAGCGGCGGCAACAAACCCTGCTGCCAGCGGGATGTTTGTCGGCGCTTCTGAAAACGAGAATCGAGGCGGAGGAAGCTGCACAAATAATAAGGTGTCCATGCTGCTTATATTTGCAGCAGACTTATAAGGGACGCAATAGCTCATTTCGACAGATGGCTGTTTTCCTGTTGCTTGAATCGTGCCCGATCAGGAGCGATGGCATTCCAATTTGAAGAGTCGTGTTTCGAAGCCAAGCGGGAACCGACCGGAATATTTCGCCTTCCACGCTCTCTTGTCAAATTAGGGAACTCCGGTACTCGGGCCCCATTCGTATGAAAAGACGAGGCAAAAACATAGAATGTTGCGTCTTTAAGCGTTTGGCGATGATAACTGAGTTGCTGGCGAGATTATCATGAGCCGGGGCCGAAGACGTCGGAACTGGCGGTTCGTGGGGTCAGGTCTTGCTTCTTGAATATCAAAATACAAGACCTGACCCCAGCTATGGAAACAGCCCATCCAAGAATCTGTGGCATGGTGCTGATCTCGGCCACCCTAGACGGGACACGTTTCCACCATATTTGCCCGGAGTTTTCTCCACGGCGGCTCATCATTCCACCGCGGGATATGGAGTCTTGAGGCTAATTTCATAATCCCTGCGCGACCTGAGCCGTCATGGAAAACAGTGGGTACGGTGTCGCACCTGTTGGGCGCGTTCGTGGGGTCAGGTCTTGCTTCTTGAATGTCAAAATACAAGACCTGACCCGTGACCCCCCTACTGATAAAACTACTCAGCTCATTCTGTCAGTTTCCTGTTCGTATACTCAAGCACACAATGCACTATCGTTCTCCATTCCTTTCTAGCAGCGAAGTGTTCCTCAAGTTTCTTTACGGCGGCAGCCTCCCGATCCTTATCCGGAACATTCTCTTGGAGTAGATCGTCTATCGGATTACAGATGCTTATGACCTGCTTTGCTATCACTTCCATCGTCTGAATCATGACGGACAACTCTCTGTCGTGCAGCAGCCCAAAACCCTGCGAAACTTCGGCAGCCCACTTTCCGATGACTTCACGATCCAGCTGCAGGAAGAATCTCCCGCGCTCCTCTACCGAATCGCCACAACTGGATGCCATGCGCATCATTACGTGGAAATCACTGAGTATCTTGTCCATTGCGAGTGTAGCATTAAGAATCTTCTTGTAGGCATCGGTTTCATTTTGCAGCCGTATTTTTTCCCTTTCCGCCAGCCGTGCTTTCGCTACGATAGTCTTTAGATCAGCTCTATTTTTTGCTAGTTGGCTGAAATAAGCTGCCAGCCGGTATTTGAAAATGAAAGAAACGATGAAGATAAGAAGGATAATGATGAGAATGACCCACAATGGGATCTGTATGGCAAAGAAGAGCTTAGTCCAAGGAACGAGTTCCTGTACTATTTCTTCCATTGACCCTTTCTCCAACGAAATGTGCTTGAAAAAAGCCGCTCAATCTTCACGCCGGAAGGAAGGAGGCGGACAGGTCTACACAGATGCGTCGAGGATGTCAAATTCATAGGTAGAGTTGTGCGATTTGCCTTTCAACCAATCGGAGTCGAGCCCCGATATTCCTCTTGGATTCACCCGTTTGCGGCATTCTACACTTACTTTCGTGCCGGACACATTAATTATGTTGTATTGCCAGAAGTTTTCTCGCGTCAATTCGCCTTCCTCCGCATCCAAGGTTCCCGCCCCGATAACGTGAATGGCAAATTCCTTTCTACCCGTAGTTACAGAAAAGCGCCACGCTTCGGTCTGATGTGCGTGCCCGTGGAGTATCACGCTAAAGCCTGCCGCAGCCAGGCGGCTCATAAAGCCATCGTCCTGTATCCAGCTCTCATTGAATTTGGTCTTCTCAGTATCGTCGAGCCTGACAGGATGGTGCCAAACAGCGATCTTCAGCCAATCGCTATACCGGTACTCCCCGGCTTGTCTGACAGCTTGATTCAGTGCACCGGAATGTAGTTCTGATCGAGAGCGATAATGGTGATCGAGATTCCATGCCGAATTGAGCCCCACGATAACTATTTTTTGCTCAGCATATTCGCGCCAGATCACTTGCTCGAAGTATTCCTCAGGGTAATGTTCTTTATTAAGCGCATTATAAAAATCTTGAAAATGGGCAAATCGCTTCTTGTATTTCGCTTCGTCTTTGACTCCGATGAACTCATCCTCATCCTTTCCAATGTGTCTCTGTTCATGAATTGGACCCATTACCTGTTCTCGATATGTTGGCGTGTAGGCTTTACGAGAAAGGCAGTGGCTAAAATCATGGTTTCCCGGGACAATGAGAATGTTCGCTGATGTGAGACTGAATTCTTTTATCATGTCAGTCAAGAATTTTTGGGCCTGATTGTAGCCCTGCTCGTTGGATCTGTTCACGACATCACCTGATATAACGAGCGCTTGAAAGCTCGACAGCTCCAGGTCTTTCTTGAATTCCAATACCAATTGCACGTATAGATCTTCGGCCCGGTCTACTTCACGAAAATGGAGATCGGAAAGATGAACGATACAAAATCTCCGGTCAATAGGGAGGAGGGAAGGATTGTAGAACCGACAGCGCTGTTGGATATCGAAAATTACAGGCAATAATTGAGGGTCTTTTTCGCGAGCAAGTTTCGACAAATCGGGCAGTTCCTTGGGGCCAAATGCGAATTCGCGCTCTGGACCGTGGAGGACGGAAGTGGGTAAAATCCCATTCTCGATCTCTGTCAGTATGCGCCCTATGGCCTCCTCGCTCCCGATGCGTGCTAGCGCCCTGGCTGCAGCACTGCGCACATCTTCATCTTTGTCCTCTAATGCCTCTACTAGAGGTCGTAAGGCCTTCTCGGCACCTATCCTTCCGAGCGCTTCGGCTGCAGCTCTTCTCACATCTTCATCTTTATCCGTCAGTCTCTTTATTAGAGGTTGTGTAGCCGCTGTGGCACCTATCCTTCCGAGCGCTTCGGCTGCAGCTCTTCTCACATCTTCATCTTTGTCCGCCAAAGTCTTTAGGAGACTACTTATTGCCTCCTCGGCACCGATCCGTCCCAGTGTTCTGGCTGCAGCACTGCGCACATCTTCATCCTCGTCCTCCAAAGCATCTATCAGAGGCTGTATCGCCGCATCGCTGTCGGGCCATCCTAGTCCGAAGGCCGCTGCTCTGCGAACATCTGCATCTTCGTGCACCAATGCCTTTATGAGAGGTCGTATGGCCGCATCGGTCCCGATTTTACCCAGTGCGAAGGCCGCCGCATACCTCAGATCTTCATCTTTCCCAGCAAAAGCCTTTATAAGAGGTTCTATCGCCTCATCGGCACCCATCCTTCCGAGTGCTCTGGATGCTGCGATTCTCACATCTTCGTCCTTGTCCTCCAAAGCATCTATCAGAGGCTGTATGGCCGCCTCGCTGTCGGTCCATCCTAGTCCGAAAGCCGCCGCGCAGCGAACGCCTGCATCTTCATCCTCCAACGCTTTCATAAGGGTCTGTATGGCCTCGTCGGTCCCGATTTTCCCCAGTGCATGGGCCGCTACTCTGCGCACATCCGCGTCTTTGTCCCAGCACATTCTTATGAGACGCTGTATGGTTGCCTCGCTCTCTATGTTTCCCAGCGCATTGGTAGCCAGTGCGCGAATATTCGCGTCTTCGTCCTCCAATGCCTCAATGAGATGTTGCACTGCCCCTTGGGATTGCGTGATAAGCAGCAACCATATTTTTAAAACTGAATTCTCTTGCCAGCGGGCCACCAACTGGACCGCCTTCTCTTGGAACTCCCTTTTCACGCGACCTGCCATTTGCGCGCCAAGCACGGGATCCACATTGAGAGCGAGCTGGACAAACTCGATAGAGTGGTGTTCGTTGTCCAGTAATTCCAGCATCATCGCTAGAGGTTCTGTCCATTTCAAATAATTCAGGTAGTACCGCTGGATCTTGGCAGACGGGAGACTGGACAAGAACGTCAGCAGATATTCTGCTGCATAGTACTCTTGTATCATTTGATGGAGGAATTCCATCCCACCCTGTGCGTCTTCCTTGAGCAGGTGATGCTTTACCAGGTCGTCAAGGAATTGAGTGGCCTTTTGGATTGGTTTTCCTATCCCTTGTTCTTTGAGATAACCGGTAAGAACTTTTTCGACCTCATCCCTGTGGATGACGAGCGCCATTTCACTGGGATGGTCGCCGCTGTAAATCATATGATAGGCGAGCTTCGCAAGGAGTCTGGGCCACCACCGTCTCGATTCCTTGGAGACTGGCGCGTCTTTTTTTTCCTCCTGCTCATATCTCCCGGTGAAGATCCTGAACACCTCTCCCAACCCGGACGGGATGCTTGTCTTGGCTTTAAAAACAGAGCAAAGCATCCTCAAGAGCAGAGGGGTTTGTGCTAGATCGCGCGTCCGATCCCTGAAAGATGTCAGCATCTTTTTCGCCGCTTCCGCGTCACCCACGTACGCGCTAACAAAGCTCTCGATCTGCGTGGGAGACAACGGAGCCATCTCAAGCTTCTTTCGGATCCCCAGATCGCCGCCGAGACCGATGTCTCGGGTGGTGAACACCATCGGTGTTGATGCGCTATGCTTGAGCCTAAAGGATTCTAAATCGAGGCGTGTTTCTTCTTTGGGCAACTCGTTTACGCCATCGAATAAGAGCAGGAACCGACCCTGGCCCAGCAGTGAGTCAAGTTGATTGGCTCTCAACCGGACACCATGTCTTTGCAGAGCATCGCGGACCAGCCCAGATGTTGTGGTCTTCAAGCGCCTGAGTGAGACAATTACCGGGATTCTTGCTCGTAAGTCATTCATTGCTTTGTCCGCTTCCTCAAGGAGCAGCTTGCGCAAAGTGGTGGTTTTGCCAGACCCCGGCCTACCTCGCAGGAGCACGTGCTCGCTTGCGAATTTTCGCAGGCCTTCCAGCGCGTCGTATTTTTCAAATTCCTCGGGGAGCGCGTCCTGTCGGGACGGAGAATGCTTTTCTTGCGGCTGTTCTTCCGTCTTGCGGAAAGCCTGGACCATCAGGTCAAGTGTGGTTCCCGCGGCAGAGGCTTCCGCGTCCAATCGTACGAATACCTTCTCCCATTCTGTGTATTCCGGTTCTTGGCAGATCGACTCCAGGTATTGTTTCCAGTCGATCATAGGATGACCCCCGACGTGTTTAACCAGTTCTCCTCAAAGGAACTTCAGTTATCGAGTGCGGGCATGTTGCTCGATTCAGACTGTAGTATATGCGAGCTTTGCCACTTCCTTGTTGAGATGACTGATGGTAAGGAAGTTGCCCAGGTGACTCTGAAAAGCCGCTGCACAGCTCACGAGCACCGACCTAAGCAAAAACGTCGTCATGTTCATGAAAAAGCATGGTTTTTCCAGTTGTTGAGCGTAGCCCTATTCGTGCCGATGAGTCAATTATAATCTACACCGTAGGACCGCTACTCCTGAACAAAGGCACGTAGCGCGTCAATAGGATCTCCTTCGGATGTGTCCGGTTTGACCTGTCCAAGGGTTTGGACTCCTCCTGCGTCCCGGACAATCACCAAATACAAACAGGTACCTGAAAGTCAATGTCCCATGAAGCTTGTTTGCGCCGCTGAGTGCTCTAAAGAAATCCTCTGCATAGCTGCGCTCTTCGTGACCCAATGTTCCGGCTAACTGGAGCATTCGTGATTTGATCTATCCTCCGTCCGCGATGCAAGACAGAAATATAGACGTATCCCGTCTTGAAATGACCGTCCCCTCCGAACCGTGGTTTACCCCCGGCCATTCCCCAACAAAAAAGGATTCAGATGTCCTGAATCCTTAACTCACATTTGGTGCGCCCGATACGATTCGAACGTACGACCTCAAGATCCGGCGTCTGTCCAATCCCCTAAGCGATCTTTTTTACCTCCTTGCCGATGTCATGCAAAAATTCAGGGGCAAAATCCGCTCCATTCGGCCATTCAATTGTTTTGGTGTCGGGATTGAGGTAAATCTGTTTGAAGAGGTCCAGGTCTTTCAGCGGTTCGAATACTTCACCGTATAACTCATTTTCTAAGTCCACTTCTCGAGCTGTGCCGTCATCAAATTCCAGTCTGAGACAATACTTTTTCAAGTATTCGACTTTTGTGACATGCAAAAACATTCCGATCCCCTATGGCAGTGGAGCAATCCCTAGCAGCGGACTGCGTTCTCGCGCCCGATTCCAGTTGTCCATCAGTTCTTGTTGATGGCTTTCAGACCATTCAAAAAGCATTCGGAGCGCGCGTTTGGCCATCTGACCTCGGACAACACCTGTTAAGATTTCAATTATGACTTCTTGATCTCCGTATCTCGCGTGAAAATGTGGAGGATCATGGTCACCGTAATTCATGAAGACGATGAGTCCGTAAAACCGCGAGATCTCTGGCACTTCTAATACTCTTTCTCGCTTCACATAAACAAATATGTCGTACCAATACAGGCAAGACCAAAGGGACGATCAATATTTTCTGGTGCGCCCGATACGATTCGAACGTACGACCTCAACATCCGGAGTGCATTTCTGCCTGTCTAGCCACAAAACGACGCAACTAGTCAGAAGATGACAATCTGCCCTGATGTCAATAAGTTATTGACATTTCCAACAAGACTGATATAGTAAAAACTTCCCAGAAAAGTCCGCGTTGAGGTTATCCCTTGGTTTCGCTCGCCTCATTCTTTTACTGTCGAGGGTCCCTTGCGGGATACCTACTGGGAGGTCTATTGAATCATGGCCGTCAAGAAATCCATTGTCAAGTATGTTGGCGTCTATTACACGGAATCCAAGACGCGGAAATGGTGGGAACGCCCTGACCGCGTTTATTGGGTTGCCTTCAAAGATGCCAAGTCAGGAAAACTGCAATGGGAGAGGTGCGGATGGGCATCGGAAGGATGGACCCCAGAGGCTGCACAAAACCGTAGGCATGAAATACTTCAGGAGAAGCTTACGGGCCGATACAAGCCGAAACAGCAACGGAAGAAAGAGCAGATCAGTTTTGACGGGTTCATGACTCAGCACTATCTGCCTTGGACAATAGAATTTGGCCAAAATTTTCTGAAGATGGAGAAAGATTTTCGTGAAAAGAATTTGCAGTTCTGATCTCCGAGAGTTCCCTCCGTAGAAGACTGTCACGTCTCCACTTCGTTTTCCAATTCGAAAAATCGTGGAGACTCATATTAGCCAAAAAGTCCGGAACAATTTGTAACCTTTCAGGTCTCTTTTTAGCCTTGCAAACAAACCTTCGATGGGAGCTGATAGCGCAAGCGTTTGCAGCCTGCGTTTTTCAGGGCCTGGTCATAGCCAGTTCAGGGGCTTAGATTTCTGGTAATTATCATCCAGGAGCTCTTGCTGGCCGGGCTCGAATTTCTTGAAAGGCCCACGAATTGTCGTATCCATGCCCGAAATTCCCAGCGGACCAGGTGAGACCAATGAGGAGCGCTCGTAGCCGTCTCTTACGAAGATAACCTGCTGTCTGCCTTTCTTGTGCTTTGTCAATCCCGATAAAGTGGCTAATCTGTCGCTCGTGAGGTCGCGTGAGCCGTTATATTCTATGATGACATCGCCTGGTTTTAGGCCCGCTTTTTTGCCGCCAGATTTGGGCGTGACGTTAAGAATTTCCACTCCCTTGATTGGGATATCATCTGTAGTTCTTGCAACCGGCTCCGGTTTTTTCTGTTTCATGCCATAGGAACCCCACTTGTCCTGTTCCTTCGCGATGGTAGCGGCCACTTCTCGTCGTTCTGCGTTCGGAATCCATTCTTTTGTTAGGAAATCGTTGCTAAAGTAAAAATCCCTCTGAGGATTGCTCAAGTCAATGATAACCCTGAAGCCGCTGTTATAGATCGCAAGATCCGGCCTTCCCCGACCCCGAAAGGCGCACCTCAGATCTGCGGGACCCGAAGTCCAGGCGCCGCCCTTCATCACTCGGCATTCTCCCTGACCCGGCCCTTCAGGATCGATCTCGGGAGTAAAACTATAGTAATCTTCTTTATAATGGTCGCGGACCCATTGCAAAACATTGCCGGCCATGTCGTAAAGTCCGTATCCATTGGGTTCATAGGTACCCACAGGAGCCACTGTCTTATAACCGCAGTCGGCATTCCGATCACTCCATGGAAATTCCTTGTTCCTGTCAGCATAATTTGCCTTGCGGCCATCAGGAAATGTATCTCCCCACGGAAATTGGGCGATTGCTCGTCCGCCTCTAGCGGCGTATTCCCATTGGGCTTCTGTGGGGAGCTTGTAAGGCTGCTTTTCCCTGGCGGTGAGCCAATTTGCGAACGCCTCAGCGTCGTAGTGAGAAACCATCGTCACCGGCTGATCGTCAGCTACGATCCAACCCGGGTCCCTCCAATTCGAGCCTTCTTTGCGCTCAAATCGCAAATGCTGCATGTTGTACGCTTGTCCACCCTTTTGATTCTCAGCATCTGTGACGTAGCCCGTTTCTTCAACGAATCGCCGAAATTGGCCGACTGTCACCGGGGTGGCTGATATAAGAAACGGCCTGGACAAGCGCACCTTGTGGAGCGGGTACTCATTTTCCAAGTTTACAGGTTGCTCGCCGGCGAGAGGGTTCATGGCCCAAGAGATATCTGATTCCGAACTCCCCATGATAAAAGAACCAGCTGGTATGCGGATCATGTCCATGCCCAATGAGTTGGGAAAAGTTTGGAGTTTGTTGTCCATCGTCTCGTCAATGAACGCGTCCAGCAAGCTTCTGACCAAGAAGCCAGGGTCGGCCGGATTCATACTATCCGCCGGATTGGGTTTAAAGAGCCCCTCCACCAGTTTTCGAGCCTCTGCACGTTTTCCAGCGCTCACAAGGTCCTTCACCTTCTCGAAGAGCCTTAGCATGTGCTCTGAATTCTTAAGCTCATCAGGATAAGCTTGGATTGGCTCCGAATCGCGTGGATTCAACTCCGCGACCACTCTAAAACCTGTCACGTCAACGCACATCGTGGAACTAATCCCGTAGCGAAATGCGTTCCTGGCAATACCCGCGCCAAACGCCCAATTTCCTCCTCTCACAACCCTTTTTTTACCGGTTCGAGGACCTGTAGGATCAATTGCGCCCGATCTCACCGTCTCATATCCTTTAGGTTCGTAATAGTCGTGACAGAGCTGCCAAAGATTGCCCACCATATCGTAGAGCCGGAACGCGTTAGGTTCATAGCATCCACCTGGAGACCACCTAGAGTACCCATCATCCACAGTCTTGTCGCCCCAAGGCATGGGCGAGCTTATATCGGCTATGTTGGCCTTCTTCCCGTGCGGATACTCGTCTCCCCAAGGGAATCTCTTTGATTCCAAGCCGCCCCTGGCGGCATACTCCCATTCCGCCTCGGTTGGAAGTCGCCACTGCCTGTGGTCCTTCTTGCTCAACCACTCACAGAATGCTTCCGCATCCGCATGGCAGATAAGGGTGATCGGATCATCCTCCCAAACTTCTGTGGCGGGATTTTTCCATGACGCGCCGGACTTCTTGATCCAATGTTTCTTGCCTTCATCATAGACCCATCCCCATCCCTGCCGCTCCGCCACCGTACGGTACCCTGTTTCGTTCACGAATAGCCCGAATTGTCCCACTGTGACATGGTACTTGCCCATAAGAAAAGGCTTGGATATTTCCACTTTATGAGCTGGGGTTTCGGGGGTCAGCATGTTCTCCGGCGCGTTCCATTCATTCTGGATACGACGAATTTCAGCGTCGGAGCTTCCCATCAAAAAGCTTCCTGCAGGAATTAGCGCCAGCCGGATTCCAATGGAATTGACAATGTCAGCAGACTTATTTGCGTTTGCTCGTGGCACCCCAGTGGAATTTGCTTTTGCGATTTGCAGGAGTTCCTGTAACCGGGAGGATTCCTCGGTAGCCGCAATCTGATGAGCTAGTTGGATGGCGCGCTCAAGCGCCGGGATTGCAAGTTCCCATTCCTGGCGATCAACACGCTTGCTTGCAAGCTTCTTGTGGATTTCTAAAGTCCTGAGCCGATCAGAATTTTCTGAAGGCGAACTTTTTCGTCCACTGAACCTCCAAGCTTCAATACCCGTAACAGTTTTTCCCGCAGGGTCGCTTTTTCGCCCGAATACCTCCTGATATCCTGAAACAGCCTCAAATAGTTGCTGACGAGAAATTTGGGCTTTTGCGTCGATCGATCGCTGAGAGCCAGTCTCTGCAACTATCATGTTCCCGCTCGTGTGCAAATGATCAGGCGCGGCGATAACAAAAGACGCGGTTAGAATTAAAGGAAGAGAAATCAGCTCGAGGAACGCCGAGGGGAACTGTCGCTCTTGTGTCAATCTCCTGAAAATCACGGGCGATAATGACATAGACAGATATTCTTGAACCGTTTGCAGGAACGGACGTTCTGATAACTTCATGACTGGTCGACAGGCTTCGGCGGAAAAAAGGAGCTATTTCAGTTCAGTCTTCGCTTCAGGGGCTGCGTTGGTCTGTCCGCCCGTTCCGGCAGGTTCGGAAGGTGGAGGAGCAGTAACCTGAGGTGGAGGCGTTTCCGTAATGTCTTCACCTTCCATTGCCTTTTTGAAGGTCTTGATTCCTTGTCCTAGACCACCCATAATTTCCGGAATCCGTTTGGCTCCGAAAACCATGATTACAATTACTAATATCAGTATTAACTCAGTTGGGCCTGGTATTATGGCGACCGGTATCATGATAATCCTCCTGTCCGTCTTGTTTCGGGTCGCTTGAACCCAATTTATGAGAGAATCACAGCCACTTATCCGAAATGCTCGGTGAGCAAATATTGCAATGGGCCGACCTTCCTCTGGGCAGAGTCGCGTCTCATCTTTATGATAGCAAGAGCTGACCAATCACACCAGTCATTTATACCTCAAAGAATGATCCCGCGGTTCAACACCCCGGGAATAGGCAGGGCATTACCGGTTCTTCTGGCAGCCAAGTGATCCTCGATAGGCTTTTTCAGTATCAATCATTATGATATAAGGTCTTAGGAAAGGTTGTGCGGAATCGATGAAAAAGCAATAGAGTCAGAGTGTCTATGGAACACACAATATTCTTCAAAGGGCTATTGGTAGGTCTTTTCATGTGTGCGCCTGTTGGCCCTATTGGGCTTCTTTGTGTCAACCGGACCCTCACACAAGGCGGTTCCAGGGGTCTAGCATCGGTTCTAGGCGCTTCTACGGCCGATGCTGTTTATTGCTGTGTGGCGGGTTTCGGAATCACTCTGATTTCAAACTTTATCGAGCAGAAGCAACTTTGGCTGGAACTGGCGGGCGGAACGATTCTGGTCCTTTTGGGCATCAAGGTTTTCTTCTCCGATCCGGCTTGCCAAATGCATGAAAATAATCGAACGGGACTTATGGCTCATTATACTTCAGCATTTGCCCTAATGTTGGCCAATCCCTTGCCCATTGTCGTTCTCACAGCGGCTTTTACTGCTCTGGGAGTAACTCGTTGGCAAGGGAATTTTGTGACCACTCTTGTTTTGATTGCAGGCGTCTTTGCGGGCTCAGCAATATGGGCGCCAATTCTCGTCGGAATTGCTAATTGGTTTAGGCCACAGCTCGATTCGCAACAGCTACGTATAATCAATAAGTTTGCCGGGACGATAATTGCTTTATTCGGTGCAACACTTAGCTTTACCACACTTGTCGGATGGCAAACGTGAACTGTGCTGTCAAGCTGGAGATCCCATTCCGAGTCTATTTTCCGAACTGCTTCAGTGAACGTGGCGCAATGTCCTTGTCGGGAACGGACAGGTTTTGCGAGGAAGGGGTGTCCGGAGGGCGCAAGAGTTTCTGGGCTAATCAAACACCCTATTATTTGCCAGCGTTTTGCTTGCGAGACACCAACGGACTTTCTGGCTGTTTCTGCGGCTTAATATAGGAAAGAAGACAATTTTACGGATTATTATGGACTTAGCCAGCATTCTTGCCCGAATGAGAATTGAGGTTCCGGTTGATCCTGAAAGGCTTTTGAGCACGCAAACCGGTGGTGTACCATCCACGGTTCCTGATGCATCCTGCAGTCCCCCTGTCGCCAATATTGTGTTGATTACACTCGCCGTTTTCATTGCGATCGCCGCAATCGGCGCGAGATGGATTGCGGGGCACCCCGATCAATTTGGCTCTTTTATCCGCAGACTGCGCGAAAGACCATGGCTGGCCAGAATAGAAACGCTGTATCGCTGCTGGATTGAGTTTCTTGTCTGCCGATTTAACACAGAAGGAGCTTATGGGTTATCCTTCACCGCCTCCCTGGTGACACTCGGACTCAGTATATGGGTGCTTAGCAGCGTCGTGCATGGAGTCGTTGCCCACGATGAACCCACATATTTTAACTCGCTTATAGTGGCGTATTTTTCCCGACATCGCGCGGGCTGGCTCAATCCTGTCATGCATGAGGTGAAAATCCTCGGCAATGGGTGGTTTGTGCTGTCACTGGCAAGTGCAATAGCCGTTTTTCGGGTCCACAAGACGAAGAGCTGGCACTCGCTTCCGTTATTAGCAGCTATCGTTCTGGGCGCCGGCTTTCTTGATTATGTTTTCAGCGTCACTGTCGTGCAACGCCGTCTGTTCTCAGTTGAAGGGATAGTCCATCCGATCATTCACGCCTTTCCCTCGGGAAACACCACGTTATCAGCCAGTTATGCGGCTCTTGGGTACTTTCTTGCTAAGGCCTGCCGTCAGTGGCAGGTCAAAGTGGCTGCCTGGACCACGGCTATAGCCATCGTCTTCCTTGTAGAGTTATCGCATGTGTGTCTCGGACTACATTGGCCAACGGACGTGATTGGTGGTTGGGCACTTGCAGCTTTGTGGCTATCTGTTCTGTTTGCCACCTCGTCCATCATTGAAGAGGCGAGAAACACAGACTGTGCTCCAACCTTGAAATTGCCTGAAGACAGCCGTCCAAAGGAAGATTCTTGCTCCCAGTTTTCTCAAGCCTCAATGTCGCCGTTGTTTATACCCGGACCTGGTGGTTTGGGCGAGTCCCAAGTCAAGGAGCGTATTGCCAGTGGGCAGACCAACATTACAAAACATCAGACGAGCCGGAGTGTTGCACAGATACTGAAAGCAAACGTCTTTACGAGATTCAATGCCCTGCTGGGTGTCTTGTGGGTGATTATTCTGCTAGTGGGTCCTCTTCAAGATGCACTTTTCGGCATTATTCTGATCATAAATACCGCAATCGGCATCATACAAGAACTGCGCGCTAAACGGACGTTGGATAGTCTTGTCCTTATTACGGCCCCCAGGGCGCGAGTGGTACGCTCTGACCAATTACGAGAAGTAACCTTGGATCAGATCGTCGTTGACGACATCATTGAACTGCGTTCCGGCGATCAGGTGCCTGTTGATGGACTCGTACTGCACTCTGACAATGCTGAGGTTGACGAATCCCTTCTCACCGGCGAGTCGGATCCTGTGACAAAGGCGACGGGAGACGCAATGTATTCATCGAGTTTCCTTATCGCTGGAACTTGCCGTATCCAAGCCGTCTATGTGGGTGAGCAAGCGTATGCCCGCAGACTGGCGAATGCTGCTCGTCGCTTTGAACTTTCCCACTCCGAGCTGCGCGAAGGAATTAACCTTATCCTACGATACATCACGTGGTTTCTTGTCCCTACTGGCTTGCTGCTGTTTGTCACTCAAATCCTCAACTCGCAGAGCGGCTGGGCCAATGCGATGGTTGGCTCAGTGGCCGGCGTCGTGGGCATGGTGCCCGAGGGATTGGTTTTGCTCACGAGTGTGGTGATGGCCGTTGCGGTTGTCCGGCTTGCTCGTCGCAATGCACTTGTACAGGAGCTTTCAGCGGTTGAAGTGCTTGCCCGCGTAGATGTTCTTTGCCTCGATAAGACTGGAACCCTTACCGAAGGAAAAATGGCACTAGAACAAATTATCCCTGTACAACATATTCTTGGCAAAACTTTCATTGAACTACCTTGCGATCCAAAGGAGGCGCTTGGCGCTCTTGCCGGGGCGGAGTCAAATCCCAATGCCAGCCTTATTGCCATTGCTGCCGCTTGTCCCGTGCCCGGGGAAAACTCATGGACTGCAACAAGCACTGTTCCATTTTCATCGGCTCGCCAATGGAGCGCTATTACCTTCAACAGCTATGGCACATGGGTGCTTGGTGCGCCAAGGATCGTACTCGGCCGACTTGATTCCGAGTCGCTTCTGTGGACTGAGGTAAACGAGCACGCGAGAAATGGAAAGCGAGTTCTTGCTTTTGCCTACACCGGAGACAGGCTTCCTAGGTCCCGTGGGAGCCAATCTATTTCTCTACCAATGTTGATACCGGCTGCGCTCGTCATACTGGGTGAACAGCTACGCGAGGATGTTCAACAGACGCTGGACTACTTTAGAGATCAAGGTGTGGCGATCAAGGTCATTTCTGGCGACAATCCACACACTGTGGCGGCAATCGCCGCCAAGGCGGGAGTCTATGGTTCTGACTTCTCTCAAGACGGACGGACCCTTCCATCGGATCCTGGTACACTGGGTAGTGTCCTCGAACAATGTAACGTGTTTGGACGAGTCACGCCGGACCAGAAAAGGCTCATGGTGAAAGCTTTGCAGGGACGTGGCCATGTAGTAGCCATGATTGGCGATGGCGTCAACGATGTATTGGCCATTAAAGATGCTGACTTCGGCATCGCCATGGGTTCCGGTGCTGATGCCAGCCGTGCTATCGCCCAACTCATTCTTCTCACCAACGACTTCTCAGTGCTTCCGGGTGTGATTTCCGAGGGTCGTCGAATCATCGCCAACATTGAACGCACAGCGAATCTTTTTCTTACCAAGACAGCATACGTATTCGCTATGGCTTTTGCAGTGGGATTAGCCCAGGTTCCGTTTCCATTCTTGCCCCGTCATCTGACACTCGTCGGCTTTCTTACTATCGGCACACCGGCTCTGTTCTTGTCATTCTTGCCCAATAATGCTCGGGCTCGCCGCGGTTTTGTCTCACGTGTGCTTCATCGGGCCATTCCTGCCGGCGGGTTTGCCGCCGCCGCTACACTTGTGGCGTATGCCCTTACGCGCCAAATCATGCCTATGGACGTCTGCCTCGCGCGGACGGCAGCTACTCTTACTCTTGTTGGTTGCGGATTCTCCGTCCTGGTGCTTCTCGCGCGACCGGTGATGCCATGGCAAAGGCTTTTCATAAGTGCGTTGATTGTTGCGCTTTGCGTCATCATTGCCAATCCCTGGCTTCGCACTTTTTTTGCGCTGGCACTCCCGCCTCTGTATGTCTGGGCTCTCATCGCGACATTGGTCACAGCCTACTTCTTAGAGCTGAAAGCGACTTCGCGATGAGTGCCCGGCGCAATTTCGTATACCGGGGATGAATTTCCCACGAGGTTGCCATCATGAGCAACCGTCCCGCTTTGGAGGAAAAAAAGACTATCGAGCCAGGTTTCTTGAGGTCGACGCCGTAGAGTCATGTGCTGCCATGGGATTAACACTAACCCTCGATCCATTTGTGGTTTTGAGTGAGTTCTCGAATGAAGCAGCTGAGCGCTCCACGGCGGGCGCTCCGGCGAGATGAGTCTGAAGCCTAAAACCTACCGCTCGGGCTAACACCTGCGCGGCCACCTCATGTCCGAACATGGTGTAATGATCGCCAAAAACGTATTTGTCTGTCTCTCTTTGTGCGGTAATAAGCGGCTCCAACAGGGATATCAGGATGATGTCGTTTTCTTCACAAAAAGCGGTGACCCGTCTCAAGGATTTGCTTATATCCCAGTCCATCTTTTGATGGACCGGGCCCATGGCCTTGAGGCGCGCGACAGTCCCCTCCGGATCAAGACCATATTTCACTTCCAGGTCAGATCCTAAATATACCAAAAGGAAGGTTATGCCACGCGTACGGCAAAAATCGTTCGCCGATCGGATACTCTCCAGTGTACGAGACCATGCCACTTCGATTCTAGGAATACTCGAGTCAGCCCATTGGAGGAGGTCGGGAGATACCGTAATTCTGTTCCTTTGAATATCCTCTATGCGTCGCAGGGCAAAGGCAAGTGCTATGTAGCCATGACTTATCAGGCCGCGTATCGGAGGAGTGATTGCTCCTGCAGCCAATACGAGTTCTCGCTTCAACTCCGGATCGTCACGGCAAAAACCGTTGCTGTAGAGTCCTATGACTACGACATCCGGATCATACAAGATTGCTCGCTCCTGCAAGACTTTGAGGTGCTCCAACTGGCCCGTGCCTGCGCTGCCTAGGGCGATCACCTCAATTTTACGGTGAGTCTCTGAAGTGACCGACACTCCATTCAAATCCGCCTCCATAAGTTTATGAAACGTCCGCGCCAGCGGCACCTGGACAGCTTCCACAAAGGAATCACCAACAACTACAATCCGGTGTACCCCTTCGGGTCGGCGATAATCGTAGTCATTGTCAAAGTAGCCGTCAGAATTCCAGTGGAACTTGTTCGTGTAGCTGGTCTTTGAATTGGGATCATAACCGTAGTACGTGAACTCTCGGCCCGGCACGTGCCAGAACTTGTAGCGAGCCCCCTTCTCAGGCACTGCATATGCCAAATTCCGTATCTTCTGGTCGGAATTGTCAAAAATTACAGAGTTTAAAGTTGTCAGCGAGTTACCGGATGACATGAAACTCTTGGACAGCTCCATAATTTGGTTGTACTCGTTTGGAAAGACGAAAGGAAAGAGCGCCTCTATAACTGTTATCGTTATGATAGCGCCTGTTAGGCACAATGAAGAAAGTTTGGCCCAAGGCAGGCATGATTTCGGAACACTCCGGTTCTTCGGAAGAACCAGGATTGACAAATTGAACAGCGCCAGGATGAAAAGTATTAGCTGCCCATTATACACATTATTGTAAAGGACCAAGAATAAGGAGGTGGTTAGCGCTACAGGCAATAGCAGGAAAGTGATATTGGTCATTCTTATCCTTCCAAGGACCACCGGGAAATCTCAGAACCGCCCACGGTCCCACAAAACTATAGTTTGTATGATGCTACGGCCGGACCGATACTCAACAATCGGCATGCTTGTCAAGCGAAAAGTAAATTAATTGTGTAATCTTTCAATATTACTCTGATTCCGGAGACAATTTGAAGAGACCGTAGAAATCCCCGATTGATCACTCACGCCGAATGTGATTCTTGACCAGATGCGAATAGGCCGATATGATTAATGACAATTGTGACGACCATTCGCCAGAGGAGGCCCACTGGGCCAGGGCCGTGGATACTCACATCTATGGCATCAGAGAGCCTGAAGACGGCCGATAAGTCACACTATTCAGGTTCCGAGCAATTGCGGTATGTCCAGAATCCAGAACCGTACGATCTATCTACTTTATGTGCTGATTGCTGCTACAGGTGTGTATGTTTTCGCGCATTGGCCAGCATTGACAAACCCTTACATTGTCAACGACGATGTCCGCCAGCAAATCTTCTGGATGCAGCAGTGGCTAGATCCTGAACTCTACCAGAATGATCTCCTGACGGAATATGCAAGGAACTATGTTCCCTGGGGCGTTCAGGCGATTTATGCAGCCGCTGCCCGATTCATCAACCCAGTCCAATTCACGAAGATCCTCGCAGGACTTCTTTTTGTAACCACGGCAGGATTTTTCTTTGGGCTTGGGCTTCAGTTCAGAGACAATCTTGCAGCGATATACATCTGTTGCACCTTCTGTTTCATGGGCGGCTTCATGGACAAGATTTCCGGAGGGTTGTCTCAGAGCTTCGGTTATCCTCTACTTGTGGCGTTCCTTTTTTTTCTGGCACGGAACAATCTTATCGGGGTCGGGGTGCTCATATTTCTAGCGTCGCTCTTGAATCCTTACATTTTCCTGCTGTGCCTAATCACTTACGGGACATTTCTTGCGCATAATATTGGCAAGAGCATTTTGCATTGGCGTCAGCGGAGAGGTGCTCGTGATCATAGTCTAACTCGAGTTGTCCCGTATCGGGCGGATACGGCGAGCGAGTCAAAAGCTGAATAATACTCCGACCTCCTGTACGGATTTAAGGCTACCTTTATCAAACCGATCCCTACGTTCGTCAGCATGCTGCTCGTGGCAGTCAGTTGCGTGCTGGTTTTGCTGAAATATGCCTATTTCAGCCCAGCGGAGTTCGGACCACCAGTTAGCTGGGATGACATGGTCGGTAAAATCGAATATACCGATGCCGGACGCTACGAAATTATGCCCGTCGCCAGCCTATTCTATGAGCTGATACGCCCGTGGATTTTCAATTTACCCTTCATAACCTGGAGTTCTTCTCCCGCGTGGATCGCTGCGTTGCGGGGCCCTCTTCCCGGTTGGATCATGGCCTGCATGGGACTAATGATTATCGCCCATGCCTTTACTCGCGGCAGGCTCCACTGTACAAATTCATGCAAACAACTCCCAAGATAAGCATGATAGCCGGCCCACCCGATCTAATGGATGATGTGCTCACTTTTGGCCAGCGCAAGGCTTTTGTCACCTACAAACTCTCACACACATGGTACCTGATCCTTACCCACAACCGGGGTTGCTGGACACCGGAGGTGTTTGAGGATGTGGGACGACGAAGGGAGCCATGAATTGATAGACGCCGGCGATGTCGTCGAGCCGCTGAAGGCCGAGCCAGAGGG
>JBKQRG010000374.1:0-10662 GCA_052144015.1 Desulfomonilaceae bacterium | reverse complement strand
TTATATTAATAACATTTGATCTCTTGTCTTCCGGAGAAGAAGTGCATGGGGAAACTCTCTAAGCTGCCAATTTTGTAAGTGAAATAGTGCCAACCTGATTTTGGTTGCGGCCGAAGGCAGCGTTTTGCTGAAATGCAAGACATCCAGACCAATTGGAGAAATTGTCCACAGGCTTGAGGATGAGTTATCCACAGGTTCTGTGGATTGTCCAATGGACTGCCCGCCAAGAACTGGTCCAGGTTCCGGGTTAGTACACGTAAGACTTGGACTAAACAGAGAAGCCCTCTCCCGGTAGGATAAGGCACCATACCTCTAAGTTAACAGGTGGTACATAATGCGGGGGCAGGTTAGCTATCGAAAACGCCGCAGACCATTCCCCTACCTATTCTGATACCCGATTACGGCTATGAGATGCCCCAAAAAAAAAGACGCTTACCAGAAGTGGCGTAGCGTCACGGCCCCCGTACTCCGCAGACCAATTCTCGCAATAACTTACGAGATTCCTGCATCAGTCCCGTGGGGTTTATTAAAATAAAAGAAAAATCGGCGGGAAAATATCACACTCAAACCTTTGAGGGCAATTTATATTTTTAAACAGAGAAACTTTGAACGAGATAGCACTCTGCCCCCACTTCTAAGGACGGGTCAACTCCGCCCTTGACTCATCTTTCAGCGTGCGAGCCTGCGGAGACGAGTGGAGCAAATCGAGCGAGAGCTCCAGATGAACGACCTGGCCCCACAAGCAACCATTCATTTGTCGGCAAAAAAGTCAGGATAAAGTTTCTTCGCGCATTCCGGGCAAATGCCGTGACTAAACTGCGCCTCAGAATGATCTCGTATATACTCTTCAACCTGAAGCCAGTAGCCGCGGTCATCCCTTATCTTCTTGCAGGAAGCACAGATGGGCAAGAGGCCGCTCAGTTTCTTGACATGCGCGAGTGCCTGTTGCAGTCTACTTATCACCTTTTCTCTCTCTTCCTCAGCACGCTTGCGCTCCGCCACTTCTCCGGTCAGGTCTTCATTGGTTTTCCTCAGTTCGCTCGTACGTCGTTGAACCCGCTGTTCTAATTCCTGCCTGAGTACTTCGTTCTCATGAAGTTGCACCTTTTCTCGGGTCAGATCTTCAACAAGGACAATGACAAACCTTTCGTATATTATTCTGATCGATCGAAACGTCATGCGAGCCCAGATCATAGCGTCGTCGATCCTGAGCATTCCCTCACCGATGCGCGCCTTCCTGTCTGTGAAAACTTGTTCCAAAACGGATTGAGCTGCCTGGGCAGCGGACGGTCCCCCAAGAAGGCTCGCGAATGGTTTCCCTTGAATCTTTTCGTAGTAAGGAGTGAATCTACCGCAGGCCTGATTTGCGACGGTAACCTTTAGTGATTCGTCGATCAAGAAGACCGGGATCGGGAGAGCTTGGACTACCTTCCCGAACGTCGTAGCCCAAATTGCTCCTCTCACGTCAAAGCTGCCCGAGGTCGTCACATCACGAGTAAAGAGTGATTTCAGCTCAATCGATTCAGTGGTCTCCGAGCCAACTCGGAGAGGCTTCGGCGGTTGATCCAGTAAAAAGAAAGAGTCAGGATTTAGAATCTCGTGCCTACTCATTTCCGGAAATGAAGCAACCGCTGTAGCGTTTTCTGGTACCTGCGCTTCCAACTCATCAGCTGGACTGCGCAACTCGTCAGGTTCTCTCGCAATCTCGTCTCTGGACCTTTTGTCATCGTCCATGCCAGCCTCCAGAAGCGTCGGTCATGGTACTTATACAAATATTGGACAACCAGCTACTCAGAGCGTTTCTGCCCTGCAGATCTTCACCTACCGGTCACCCATCAGGATCGAGGCTTCCGCGCCCTCGGAGACAGCGCATAACGTGATGTCGAAGTGGGTAAGGGCGCTGAGAAGGCCACTGGGAACCCGCTTTTTGTGTAAAAAGCCGGTTCCCGGCCCCTCCGGCAAAAACACTAATTGGCTGGCGGTGTATAGAGGGTTTGTACAAATATTCCGAGGGCAGGGCGTCCAGAGGCCGCCGTGCTCTCACGGTAGCGGACGGTCTTCGTGCGATTTGGGGGGCGTGTGAAGTGTCATTGCGAGCGCATAACCCGACCTGTCATTGCGAGCGTAGCGAAGCAATCTCTATTCTCCTGCGTGGTTATGATTAAATTCGGGATTGCTTTCCCGCGAAACGCGGGACTTCGCTCCTCGCAATGACAAGTTGGGCGCTGTCATAGTGATTGTGGAACGATTGCGGGGTCCAATCGGCTCTTGACTCACACTTAAGCGGACGAGCCTGCGGAGGCGAATAGAGGAGATCGAGCGACAGCTCCAGATGTACGACCTGACCCCACCTGCGACGTAATGGAACAAGTCTTCCGGATTCCTCTTAAATCCTATCAAAAGCCTCCATTAGGACGCGCTCGGTTTCTCGCGGCACTTCTATCGGTACGAAATATCTGCTCGGGTAAAGGTAGTCTTCGCCACTCTCATCAATGATGCGCAAATCACCTTCCCGCTCGGCATCTTTATCCGGAATCACACGATAGATCTTATGGGTTTCCAGGGAGGCCGGGTATTCAGAGTTGTCAACGCATACGGCAAAACGTGTTTTCATGTTTCTAATCCAGGTAACTCTTACGTTTGAATTCCTTTTTGCCTATCCCATGAGCTTCATACCAGTGGATTTCAGCTCTCCGAATTCGGCCATTTGCAAGCCGAATCATAGCAATTCCTTTAAGCTTTCGCCAGTGACTATCACCGTACTGCTTTCGTAATCTTCCAATCTCACGGATGGAATTGCCCACAGTGATGATTTCGATGTCCGTAATCTCGCCGATAATCTCAAATGATTGCATGCTCAGATCCGTGAACGGACTTATTTCGGCGAATCAAGGTTCGATCCTGCGCAGGATTGAACGAGCCCTAGCTGGGGGTTTTTTACTTGATTTTCAATTTTGTGTCCAGATGCGTAACGTCTATGGGTTCAGGTCTTGGAGTTATGGTGTCACCTATCAGGATCAAGGCTTCTGCGCCCGGTTCTGTGAGGTGTCATTGCGACCCCGTTGAAAAACGGGGGAAGCAATCTCTATTCTCATGCGTGTTTATGATTAAATCCGGGATTGCCACGTCGTTTCACTCCTCGCAATGACAAGTTGTGACGTGGCGGGAACGAAATCCGGGATTGCTTCGTCGCTTTGCTCCTCGCAAAGAGAAGTTGTGGCCTGTCACGCGAGAGGCTAACCCGACCTGTCATTGCGAGCGTTGCGAAGCAATCTCTACTCCCGGACAATGGCAGAACGAGTCCGGGATTGCTTTCCCGCGAAACGCGGGATTTCACTCCTCGCAATGACAAGTTCGGGACAGCCGTGGTTCCCGATTCTATTTCCATGAGCTGAAAATCGTAATTTTTAGTTGACACAAATAATTTCTATTTGTAATCATCGGGGTCCGAAATACGGGGTACAGGGTACACATTCGACGAATCAGATATGGAAATAATGTGGTTTAATAGGGTTTAAATATGGTTTTTCCAGAACTAAAACTGAGAATTGAACCGCCTGTTTCAATCCGGGATCGGATTTACGATTACTTAAAGCAAGAAATTCTTAGCGATAAGATACCGGAAGATGCCATTTTGGTAGAGACGAGGCTGGCAGAGCAGTTGGGTGTTTCCCGTACTCCTGTACGAGAGGCCCTTCACTTCTTGGAAAAAGAAGGATTGCTGGAACTCCTCCCGAGGGCAGGCTATCGGCTGAGGAGAATCGACTGGGATGAGTTCGAAGAAATCGTTCAGATCAGAAAGGTAGTCGAATCCCTCGCTGCCGGTTGGGCCATTACACGTATCAAGGCTGAAGAGCTGGAAGCCTTGAAGGAAAACGTTCTACAGTCAGAGGCAACCATCCAGCAAGGAGACCTGTCAGTCTTTCCGGAGTTGGACGCCCAGTTTCATGAAATCCTTGCCCGGGCAAGCGGAAGCAGGAGGCTGATTGACCTCATTCAGCTCCTTCGCAGTGACATGCTCCGCTATCGCCTCAAGAGTCTTCACCGAGCGGATCATGCGTCCTTGGCGCTTGATGGGCATCGTCGCATTTTGCAATGCGTGCTTGAACGGAACAGCATCGGTCTTGAAGATGCTGTCCGGGACCACCTGGATAAATGCAGAGAGACCATGCGTCTTTACGCTTTCGATGATGGCGAATCAAGACTGCATATTGATTCGGAAACATGACGTAAGGAGGCCTGCTCTATGACTGTCAAAGAGGTAGCTGTTCTTGGTGGCGGAAACGGCGCCTTGACCACGGCAGGAGATATGGCTCTGGCAGGGTTGAAGGTCCGCATGTGGACTGCTTTCCCTGAAGAGCTTGGAGAGATCTACAAAACCAAAACAATTAAGATGAGAGGCCTCGGTCGTACGGGTGAGGCCAAGATTCACATGGTTACCAAAGATATTGGTGAAGCTGTTAGTGGCGCAGATGTCATCTGTTCGCCCAGCCCCGCGTTTTCGCAAGCAGCTGTCGCCGAGGCTTTGGCTCCTCATCTCCAGGACGGACAGGTGCTGTTTTTGTCTCCCGGCTCCATGGGGTCCTATCTCTTTGCGAAGGTGTTCAAAGAAAAAGGATGCCTCAAGGACATCGCTATTACCGAACCGGGGACGCTTCCTTACCTGACCCGTAAGACGGCTGTTGATGAAGTGCTCGTGAGCGGCCACGCCGTGAAGTTACCTGTGGGAGTCTTTCCCGCAAGAAAAACAGACGCTGCGATCAGTATAATCAAGGAGCTTTATCCTGTTGTTCATCCTGTAGAGAACGCCTTGTCCGTGGCCCTTCTCAACGTTGGGCCTGTCATCCACGCGGTCCTGGTGCTTCTCAACACAGGCCCCATTGAAAGCCTTGAACAGTGGGACATTCACAACGAGGGAACGACCAAGTCCGTAAAAAAACTGATTCTCGCCCACGATCGAGAAAGAATTTCCCTGCGCAAGAACTTGGGCTTTGAAAGCCATCACTATCCTTTCTCCGATCATTACGATCAAAACAGCAAAGACGTTTGGATGTACGGCAGGAAAGCCCATACCGATCTGGTGAAGAGCGAAAGCTGGCGGGAGAAACTCAATCTCAGCCACCGGTATATCCAGGAAGATGTGAAGTGTAATCTCGCATTGCTATGTTCCATTGGTGATTTGTGTCATGTGGAGATTCCCATCGCGCGCTCTTTGCTCAAGCTTATCGGGGTTATCGCTGACGAGGATTTCATGAAGACCGGGCGCACTCTGGAAGCGTTGGGGCTCTCCAACATGTCTGTGTCCGACGTCACGCGGCTTTTGGATGAAGGCCTTTGGTAAAGTTTCACCAGTTTCTTCACGTTAGGGCTCAACGAAAGATCATAAAAGGGGAAGCCATGAAAAGATGTGTCGTTGTTTTGGTGGTACTGTTTTCTTGCTTTGCGGGATTCGCTGTAGGGACCAGCGCGGCTAAGGATCCCATCGTTTTGAAAGCCGTCTGTTTTCTACCCAAGACGCATACCCTGTCGGTAATGACTGTTGAATGGGTGAACCGAATAAACGCCATGTTTCCCGAGGACCTCAAGATCGAATACCGCGGAGGCCCGGAGACCATCCCTTCCGTAGAACAAGTGGAGGCTTTGAGAAAAGGGATCATCGACATCAATTTCAATGTGGCATCCTATTATGCGCCTCAAGGGGCCGAGTTCAACTCCTTTCAGCTCTCCAAATTGAGTCCCGCGGAAGAAAGAAAGTCAGGGTTCTACGATTACATGGTGAAGGCTCATGAAAAGATCGGGGCTCGATACCTGGGCCGCTGGCTGCATGGTGGCTTTCATATGTATCTTAAGACGCCGGTCAAACACATTGACGAGTTGAAGGGAAAGAAGATCAGGACCGGCCCTCTTTATGTCTTCTTCCTTGATAAGCTGGGTGCTTCGCCGGTGTCCATTAAACCGTCGGATGTGTACACGAGTCTTGAAAGAGGCGTTGCTGAAGGGTTTTGCTGGCCCATCCTCGGCGCCAGAGAGTCAGGTTGGACGGAAATCTGCAAACAAGTGATGGACCATCCTTTTTACGAAGGGGATGGAACCGTTCTCGTCAACAGCAAGAAATGGGAATCCCTGCCTGCTCCTGTGAAGGAAAAGATTCTCCAAACGATGCCCAAGTTCGAGGAAGACATGGTCAAGTACTATGACGACGCCATAATGAAAGAAAGAGACGTTATAAGCAAAGCAGGCTGCCAGTTCTTCAAACTCGATCCCGAAGACGCGACGAAATTTAACCAATTGGCATACGATGCTTGGTGGGAATTTATGATGACGAAGGTTCCTGACCTTGTTCCGAATCTCAAGAAGATGACCGGCAACTGATCCCCTATCACGCGATTCCCTTGGGAGGGCCCGGCTATGAAGCTGAAACGCATATTCGACGGCATCTTGGAAGCGTTTGTTTGGGTGAGCGCCGTCCTCCTTGCCCTGATCGTCTTTTCCGTGGCGATTGAGGTCTTCCTGCGGTCTGCCCTAAACAGGCCGCAGGCTTGGGTCTTGGAGTTTTCCGAATACGGCTTGCTCTTCGTCACGTTTTTGGTCGCTCCTTTTCTCGTCAAAACCGAGAAAAACATTACCGTGGATATGGTTATCAACCTCCTGAGCCAGAGAACAAGGTCGCTGCTTTCCGTCTTTCAATACGTGATCATCTGCCTTGTAGCCTTCGTCTTTGTCTACTTTGGGTCCACCGTCACTTTAGACTTCTACCAGAGGGGAATTTACAACCCGACGATCATACAGGTGCCTCTGGCCTACGTTCTGTTCATTATACCTGTCGGGGGCTTGTTCATTCTGATCCAGGCTTTGATCGGACTTCGCGAATCCATAAGAAAGCATAGAGCAATTAAGGAGAGTTAGATCTTCGGAGGTATGACTGTGGAATGGTGGATGATATTGCTGGCAATTTTTTCAGGGCTTTTCCTGCTTTTTGCTGCTGGTGTCCCGGTTGGTTATGCCTTTCTTTTCGTGAACATGGTGGCTGCGGCGTTTATCTGGGCAGGAGGCCCCGGCCTGGAACAAACGATGCTGAGCATCTTTCGTTCTGTAACAAACTTTTCCTTGTTGCCTCTTCCCTTGTTCATCCTCATGGGAGAATTGATCTTCAATTCGGGTGTGGCAGACAAAAGCCTCGATGCGCTGGACAAATGGATCGGGAAGGTCCCCGGAAGATTGTCGATGGTCGCTGTGTTGGGGGGTACGGTCAATGCAACCCTGAGCGGTTCAAGTATGGCTTCTACAGCCATGTTGTCTTCTTGCCTTTATCCGGAAATGGATAAGAGAGGGTATCTCCCTGCCATGAGTATCGGCCCGCTTCTCGGGAGTGGAGGGTTGGCGACCATGATCCCGCCGAGCAACCTCGGGGTCATCCTCGCCGCGCTTGCCGGTATTTCCGTCGGTGATATGCTGATTGCGATAGTTATTCCAGGCTTCATGCTTTCGATCGCTTATCTTCTGTATATCGGTTTGAGATGTTATTTTCAGCCCCATCTTGCTCCCCCATATGCCACATCGCAACACAGTCTCCGCACAAAACTGATCTTTTCGTTGAAGTATCTTGCCCCGCTCACCAGCATCATCTTTGTGGTCATTTTCCTGATCTATTTCGGGATTGCCACGCCGACCGAATCCTCCGTGTTTGGGGTGCTTTGCAGCTTGCTTCTTGGCATCGCTTATAGTGGAGGGGACACTCAGTTTCTCAAGAACTCCCTGAAGCAAACAGCGCTCATTACAGGGATGATGTTTATCATTATATGCGCTTCCGCCACCTTTTCAGAGATCCTCGCCTTCACAGGGGCCACGGAGAAGTTAATCGAGATATTTCTGTCCTTGTTTTCCTCTCCCATAATGGTTGTGATTTCAATGCAAGCGGTCCTTTTCATTATGGGGATGTTTTTGGAATCCCTTCCTATCATGATGATTACGGTTCCCATCTTCTGGCCGATCCTAACTTCGTATCACATCAATCCGCTTTGGTTTGCTGCGATCATGCTGCTTAACATTGAGTTGGGAATGATTACCCCGCCTTTTGGGCTCTGTCTTTTCGCGGTCAAGGCAGTGCTGCCGGAGGTGGGTATGGGCAGGATTTACCAGTGCGCTATTCCCATCGTTCTTGTGCAATTGGTTGTGATTGCATTACTCATGCTCTTCCCATCCCTCACGTTGTGGCTCCCCATGAGTATGCATCAATAATAAAGGGACCATCCCTGGAAAACGGGTTGAAGAAACATGACTGAAGAAAAGAGCATCTCCATTGTAGGTTCCGGACGTATGGGCATAGGTATAGCCACCGCCCTTCTGTTATGCCGACAGCCACTTAGGATAAGAATGCTGGATGTCAAAGCACGCGAAAAAGGTCAAGAGCACAGCGTACTTGGTCAAGCCAAACACGAAATAGAATCGAATCTTAAGCTCCTCAGCCAACTTGGAGAGCTTGACGCCGAGCCGTCAAAGCCAATGAGTCGCATTTCTTTTCACTCCGGTTACGATGAGGTCTTAAGAGAGTGCTCGATCGTATTCGAAGCGTTACCCGAGAAGCCCGCCCTAAAACAGGCTTTTGTAGAACAGGTCGAGCCTTTACTCGACCGCAAGGCCATCATCGCCTCCGCGACTTCCACAATCGATCTCGCAACCTTCTGTAAGGTGTCTTCGGCGCCTGAACGGATCGTAACGGCCCACTGGTTAAATCCGGCCTTTATCATCCCTCTTGTGGAAGTTTCAATAGGTGAGAAAACGGCTGTTTGGGCAGAAGATCGGATGAAGCGTTTCCTCATCGAGGTCGGAAAAATCCCGGTGACCGTTAAGGATAGCCCCGGCTTTATTGTACCCAGAATTCAGGTTGCCGCCATGAACGAAGCGGTTCGCATCCTTGAGGAGGGGATTGCGACAGCCGAGGATATTGATACTGCGATCAAGGCGGGATTCGGTTTCCGGCTTGCGGTGCTGGGACTTATCGAGTTCATCGACCTCGGCGGTCTCGATATTCTCTATCATTCCAGCAATTATCTTTTTGACCGGTTTAAGCAAGACCAGTACAAGCCCATGCCCTCGGTCACCGAGAAAATGGAAAAAGGGGAAATCGGCCCCAAAACGGGCAAGGGTTACTTTGACTATTCAGGGATTGATGCAGCCTCCATGTTTAGAGATCGGTACAAGGCATTCCTTGAGTTGCTCAACCTGGTCCGCAAGTCACAGACGTTGAGCTTTCAAGGAGGAATCCGGAACAGAGCAATGTGAAATGATTCAAGCACTGGCATTAGGGGGTACCTTTTATATGATTATCAGACGGTAGGCGCAGGGCCTGCCGGGATTTTTCGCACTCTTGAGCTACTTGATTGTGGCATTCGGAACGTTCTCGTCATAGATATGGGTAAGGACATCGCTCGCCGAGATAGACGTGGAAAAAACCTGCTGTGCGGGTGGGGAGGCGCTGGGGCTTTTAGCGACGGGAAGATCCTCGTTTCCGCTGATGTGGGAGGCTTCCTCGGAGATCTACTAGAGCATGAACGCTGGGCGTTGGGCTGCCGGCAAGGACTGTTAAAGCACTCAAGATGAGTAGGCCTTCAAGACCGAAAACCAAACCTCTGCCGCAAGGACTCGTGATTATTCACGAAGACAGAGATATTATCGTGGTCGACAAACCGCCGGGCCTCCTGACGATGGGTACAGACAAAGAGAAATCACGAACAGCTTATTTCATTCTCACAGATTATGTCCGCAAGGGTTACTCCAAGTCCCGTAAGCGCATTTTCATCGTTCACCGACTGGATAGGGATACGTCAGGTATACTCGTCTTCGCGAAGAGCGAAGAGGCAAAGCTCCGGTTACAGGGCCAATGGGAAGAAACGAAGAAGAAGTACCTTGCCGTCGTTCATGGCAAGTTTGAGAACAGCTCGGGGACCATCACCACCTACCTGGTAGAGAACAAAGCTCATAACGTGTACTCTACATCCGATGCCGCAAAAGGAAAACTGTCTCATACTGCCTACACCGTGCTCAAGGAGACAAAAGACCTTGCTCTGTTGGAAGTTGATCTGTTAACGGGCAGGAAACACCAGATACGCGTGCATCTCGCCGGCATTGGACACCCCGTGGTGGGAGACCAGAGGTATGGAAAAGGGAATGAAGCCCGTACACGCTTGGCGCTTCATGCCAGATCCATTTCTTTCAAACACCCGTTCAGCGGTGAGCAGCTCACCTTTGAGACCAAGGTGCCCGGGTATTTCAACAAACTAGTTGGTAGTTTGACAGGTCATTCAGCGACGTCACGATTGCCGATGCAGTCTTAATAATGACGGAATAAAACCATCCCGGCGTCACGACACCTCGTGGCATCTCTCCTTGCGTTGTGGAAACAGGATCGTCAGCACAGCCGAAGATACCACGTAGTATCTCCAGGAACGCTCTCAATATTCCCGTATCTGGAGCCAAATGACGAGGTGCAATTGGTCTTTTTTTCGTCACGGATGAAACCCGGGTTATTCCGTGGGTAAGCGTACAAGCGGTAACCCCTCAGTTAGGAGGGGCGTAGATTTGTCATTGCGAGGAGTGAAATCCCGCGTTCCGCGGGAAAGCAATCCCCAAAGCAGCGAGATTGCTTCCCACGTTTTTCAACGG
>JBKQRG010000373.1:0-6563 GCA_052144015.1 Desulfomonilaceae bacterium | reverse complement strand
GGGAACCGCATCAATCGAGGTTTTCGGGAACGATACGGTTCACTTCGCTCACCACGTCCTACCCTTTTACTCAGGACAATCCCGCGGAAACGCTGGACTGGACCCGACTTTAGCCAGGGTGACGAGTGGCAACACGCCATTATTCTTGGCAAACACTATAGCCTTTGTCATTTCTTTCCAACCGCTCCGGTACTCGCTCCCAGCTCGATTTCGAACAGAGCATTCATGTCCAGTTCGGTTCCCAAATTCTGTTGGATGATGTCTGCAACACTTTTCAGGTGCTGCGCCATTTTCCTCTCCGCCGCCTGCAAGTCTCTGGAAGCCAACAGAGCGGTTATTTCCCTGTGGTAATCAACAGCCTTTTGCAGAGCGCTCGGTAGCTGATTTACTTCAGATATGAACTCATGGAGAAGGTCGCCAATGGTCTCCAAAAATCTCACCAGAACCTGATTTTGGCCGCACCGGGCTAATTCAAGGTGGAATGCTGCATCCAGCCTGTTGAATTCTTCCACATCTCCTTTTTTAGACGCGATCGCCTGTTTGTCCAGATTGGCTCTGAGGCCATTGATTTGTTCTGTCGTCGCACGGAGAACGGCCAAGCGGACGGAAGCCTTCTCCATGAAGAGCCTGGCCTCCAAAAATTCCCGCACCGTAGCCGAATCCAGCAGAAGGTGAGGGGACAAAGAGCCTACGTAGCAGGCCGGAGAACTCACTTGAACCGAGGTTCCCACTCCAGGTTTTGCCGCGAGCAGTCCCATGACTGTGAGTTTGTGGATCGCCTCCCGAAGGGTGTTGCGGCTAACTGAAAGCTGCTCGGCCAGTAGATTCTGAGGGGGAAGCCTATCTCCGGGTTTGAGGTCCCCTGAAATTATACGATCGTGAAGAACTCGGAAAACCTCGTCTGATGTCGACATTCTATGTATGGCCGGCATGTTCACAGGTGGGGACTCTCCTGATCCCGCAATAATAGCGGGTTGGCTGGGATTCTTGACCTGTTTTAACCTGGATTGATTAATACGATTATCCTATCATCTGACCGTCGTCAATAAAAATCAAGTGCTTTGGATAGTCGGTCTCGATGTTTTGACTGGGCGCCGGGCCGAGTATTCTGCTTTCGCGATCCAGCCATCCTCAGGCAACGCCCGATTGCTCATAACCGAAGAACAACCGAGGATGCCTCTCATTTCAAAACCTGACACCAAAGTTCCTACAGGTTTCAAGTCGCATAATTTAGCTAAAATATATTTGGCACCAGTAAAACTTAATGATATAGGACTACTTTATATGCAAGCTAGAATTAGATTCTTAAAAGACACACAAGGCGCCTAAATGATCATGAAGTCTCAAATAATCGGAACATTTGTCGTAGCCTTTATTATTGTTGCTTTGGAAATTCCAAGTTTATCTTATTGCGGGACTCGGCCTTTTCCGCGGCGCCCACGTCTGGATTTCATGGATCCAGTGCAATCATGGTTTGTAAAACCTTGTAGTAATACTGCCCAGGATTCTTCGAAAGCAGATTATTACCGAGTCTCGAGCTCGCAATTACAAGCGGAACAAGAGGCTCAACGTCGACGTGAAGAGGAACGGGCAAAACTGGATAGCCAGAGGCGCCGGGAAATCGAAATAATAAAAAACATGCAGCAACAAGACATAATTGACGCTGAAAATCGCAAGTATGAGCTACAGCAACAACAATTATTGTTGCAGCGCCTGACGCCCGCAATACAACCAGCGCCCGGTAACATAATCAGGCCGAATTAGTGAGGCTCCGGCTTAGTCTTGAAAAACTAGTTCTTACAGAAGTGGAGACAGGCCGGGAAACGGCTTTTTGGAAGGGAGAAGGCTGGGAACCCGCTTTTTTGTCCCGACTCCCGCTGGATTCCCGAGCCCTCCGGCAATCCCGCGAAAACGCGGGACTAAATGGCTGGCGGTAGGTTAAGGGCGATCCAGATACTGCGAGATTGGAGTGTATGAAGGGCTCTCAAAGCCTTTATGCGCAACGCGTGACCGTAATGGAGACCAGGCTCACCAAACTGGACCTGCAAACTCCATGCCTGGTCCTCCTCAACGGGTGCTTGGCCTTGTACCCAGTAGCCTCCCGGCTCAGGACGTATGACAACCCGCACTGACGTGATCGCAGGATCTTTTACCGTCCCGGTAACATCTGCGAAAGTCCCCACCTGGAAGGTCCCCGAAAATGATTTTTCGAAGCGAGATCAGCATGTCTCGGACCTCGTGATCAAGGCAAGAGATCGTCATTGACTGAGAGGCATACATTGGGTTACGCTCAATATTTGTGAAACAGAGGGTTTCTTGATCAAGCTAACGACGGTTTTGCAGATCTTGGGCCTTGTCGGGACAATAGGAAGGTTTTCTAGGGTCGGAGGAAACATCCGGCGACCGGTTTAGTGACCCCAAGGCCGCCAAAATGACTCGTGTGCTGCTTAATTCCGGACCGTTTCATGCCTTCCATCTGATCGACTTATCTCTGCCTGGGGGTCGGATATGCGCACACCCGGATTGACCGGTGCCTCCCGCTCTGAGCAGCTTTCCAGTCTGGAGCCGATCGATCTTCGTGCCACTCAGATATCCCAGCTCTTTGCCGATTTACGCGGTAATTTATTGATATCTTTTTTGGGCGGCCTAATGTTGACCGGACTCCTGTGGGGGGCCGTGTCAAGTTACCGGCTATTCATCTGGCTTGCAGTACACTGGGCGTTGCTGGCGGCACGATACGCTCTTACCCGGAGGTTCGGGAACAGTTCTCCTTCGGTAGAAGCCGTTCTGCACTGGCATCGTTGGCTATGCGCATTGGTGACAATTGCCGGACTCTGGTGGGGCTTATCGGGCATCCTTCTGTTCCCAACCGGCTCAGTTCCGCACCAGTTTCTTCTAGCCCTGGTCCTGGGTGGGGCAGCTCTTGCGCATGTGCGAATGCACTCGGTTCTCTTGGACTGCAGTGCCTTCCCCAGCGTACTGATACTCTTACCTGTTAGCGCTCGGTTCATTTACGAGGGTGAACAAACCAGTCTTTTAGCAGCGTTGGTGCTGACGGCATTCGCTGTCGGCCTCGTAATTCTGGCGTACCGCATGAATAATGCCATTGTGGAATCCCTCAAATTGTCCTTTGAAAAAAATAATCTGATCAACCACCTGGAATCGGAAATTACCGTGCGCCACAGTGCAGAACAGGCGCTGATCGAGGCACGTGATCATCTGGAAAAGCGCGTCGAGGAGCGCACGGAAGCGCTTCGTGAAAGCGAGCAGAGATTTCGAGCGTTAGCAGAGGATGCTCCCCTTGGTATAGTGTCAATCAAGCAAGACGGAACCTTTTCATATATCAATCCGAAGTTCAGAGAATTGTTCGGGTATGCTCTCGAAGATATACCCAATGGGAGACAATGGTGCAGGAGGGCATATCCTGATTCGAAATACCGACATAATGTGATTTCAACGTGGATTGATGACACAAGGAGATCTAAGATCAGCCAACCGGTACCTCGGATATTTACAGTCAGGTGCCGGGATGGAACCGAAAAAGTCATTAATTTCATTGCGGTGAGTCTGCCTTCGGGCGAACGCATGATCACCTGTGAAGACATTACCGAAAGGCGGCGGGCTGAAGAACTAGCGGTCCAGACTGAGCGGCTGAAGGCCATTGGCGATCTTGCCGGCGGCGTAGCCCACAATTTCAACAACTTGCTCCAGATGGTAGTGGGAGGCATTGACCTCGGCTTAATTGAACTTGAAACCGGACAACTGGCCGAACTCAAGAACACGCTGGAACTACTCCTTCGGGATTCGCTGTCAGGCGCCGAAACTGTTAGGCGACTCCAGAATTTTGCCCAGGTGCGTCGTGAGATGCAACCCGCTCAAAACGTGGTGTTTGATCTTTCTGCAACTGTGAAGCATACGGCTGAAATGACAAAGCCTTTATGGAAGACGGGTCCGGACAAGGCAGGCGTAACTGTCACCCTAAATCTGGAACTGACGGAACGATGTTTTGTGGAAGGAAAAGAAAGCGAGATCGTAGAGGTGCTGATTAATCTCGTGAAGAATGCTGCCGAGGCTTTGCCAATGGGGGGCGAGATCCGAATTAAGACATTCTTCCAAGGGGATGAAGTCAGGCTCCAGGTTATTGATAGTGGCGTGGGCATAAATAGAGAGCATCTCAAGAAGGTGTTTGAGCCTTTCTGGAGCACCAAGGGAGTGTCGATCGGAACTGGAATGGGGCTCGCCGTGAGCCACGGGATTATCACTCGTCATGGTGGGGCCATATATGTGGAGAGCGAAGAAGCAAACGGCGCCACCTTTACTGTAACGATTCCTTCCGCAAGACAGTCCCAAGAGGCGCAAATGCTTCCAGGCGAAGAGGTGTCACGCGCCGAATTAAAGATTCTTGTGATCGACGACACGCCGATTATCGTGATGCATTTTGAGGGGATATTGACCAAACAGGGACACGAGGTTTTCTCCGCATTATCTGGTGAAGAGGCGCTTGAGATATTCAGGAAGCACAAGATCGACATGGTAATCTGCGATCTAGGTATGCCGGGCATGAATGGCTGGGAGGTGGGTAAGGCGATCCGAGCGATTTGCCACGAGCGAGGACTACCCAAGACGCCATTTATTCTGTTGACGGGGTGGGGCGGTCAGGAACTGGAACAAGAGAAAATCATTGAATCCGCGGTCGATGCAATCGTAGAGAAGCCGATTGACAACAAGAAGTTGATGGCGACCCTCAGGGAAGCGGCCGAAAGGATTCTCCCGGAAGAGTCCAACCAAACGAGTCCATCTAAGCTCTGAGACTCCGATACAGACCAGCCATGACTTGGTGATTCAAACCGTGTGGCGCAGTAAGATATCAAACTATTGACACGCCCTTCTGCTTTTGAGGCCCCTCTAAAAAAGCCTCTCAATCCCCGAATATGGATCTGATCTGCTCGAACGAGCGCTTTTGAAGCTCAGGACTCAAGCCTTTCTGCATCTCGGGAGTGAATTCATCTCCAACCGGTTCAAATGTGCCGTTTTGCCACTTGGCTTACATGCAATATTTCGCCCCCTCAAAATATGATGTGAAATGTGGGGTCACGTTTTGAAATTACGGTTCTCACACTTTGGCTGTTCGGGAAAATCACTTACCGGCGTGTACAGGAGTGACTTTTCAGGCGCCCCCGATTGCTAAAAATCTAAGAGTAACCGAGAATAACTGTCATTCCAGGAGAATTATTTTATGACAAAGCCCGATCCTGTGTCATCAGAAAGCGGTGTATAATTCAGCGAGAGAAGGGTATCATGATGTCCGGTTTCGGAAGCCTCGTCTTCAAATTCGTCGCTTTGACTGGCATGCTCGTGGGACTGCCTTTGTTCGGAGTCTATCTCGCCGGTTATCCCGTGAGCCAATTTCTGGAATTTCCTCCGATCACCCAATACGTGAAACACGTACCTGTCTCGCGGATCGCGCTGGTTGCCTTCTTGACCGGCATAGTCGTCGTGTACGGCCCTTTGGCTGCTCGAATTGTCGTCGCGTACCTGCGGCGCAGGAATTCTTCGGAATCCGGTTGCGCTCCCTTTCCGTGGTGGGGATGGTTGGGTTTGTTAACCGGCCTGGTCTCGTGGTTCTTCGCCTGGACTCGTTTTTCATGGTTTGAGGCTCTTCAACCCAATACGTTTGCCCCTCTCTGGTTGTCATACATTCTGGTGATCAATGGCTTATGCTATCGAAGGACCCGCCACTGTATGATGCTCGACCGCACCCGATTGTTCTTGTCCTTGTTTCCGGCAAGCGCAGTATTCTGGTGGTATTTTGAATACCTGAACCGCTTTGTTCAAAACTGGCGCTATGTTGGTGCTGAATATGGCCCGTGGACCTACTTTTGGTTGGCCACGATCTCGTTCTCAACAGTGTTGCCTGCAGTTCTGGGTACCCAGGAATGGATACTTTCATATAAATGGTTCAGGGAAGGATTTAAAAACTTCAGACCTATCCCGGGACGTTACTCGAGTCTCTACGCTTGGCTCGTATTGATAATATTCGGCATTGGGCTGACCGGTATCGGAATCTGGCCGAATTACCTTTTTCCTCTCGTCTGGGTTTCTCCCTTGGCCATCATCGTCGCGCTGCAGTCAATTCTGAAGGAACGTCATATTTTCATTGACCTTGCCAAAGGAACTTGGTACCCAGCCATTTCGGCATGCCTCGCGGCGCTCATTTGCGGATTTTTTTGGGAAATGTGGAATTACTACAGCCTCGCCAAATGGATGTACTCCGTACCTCTTGTCCACACGCTCCAAATCTTGGAGATGCCTATTCTGGGCTACTCGGGATATCCTCCTTTCGGTCTCGAGTGCCTTGCGGTAAGCACAATGATCGAACGAGCAATACTTCAGCGCACTGCCTGAACCAGAAGGGTAAGAACTCCGGGAACCGGCTTTTTTATTAATAACATTTGATCTCTTGTCTTCCGGAGAAGAAGTGCATGGGGAAACTCTCTAAGCTGCCAAGTTTGTAAGTGAAATAGTGCCAGCCTGATTTTGGTTGCGGCCGAAGGCAGCGTTTT
>JBKQRG010000372.1:0-13381 GCA_052144015.1 Desulfomonilaceae bacterium | reverse complement strand
AAACAAAAGTGGCCACCGGAAAAAAACCGGCAAAGACGACCAAGAAAAAAATCGAAGCCCCGGTTCCGCGTACAAGAGCGAAAAAGACCAAAACAGCAGAAAAAAAGACTTCCTAGAAAAAGGAATCCTGATATTTACGAGTTCGAGCTGGGCGTTGGATTTTCTAATTCTGTATTCAGCTCGAATAATCGTTTTGGAGTAATAATGATCATTGTCAATCATTTGACCGAGGAAGGTACACAACTCAAAGTGGGCGGCCAGGCTGTTATAGAGGGAGTTATGATGCGTGCCCCTCGAACCTTCACCGTGGTTGTGCGGAAACCCGATGGTGAGCTTGCAGTGCGTGAGGATCGTTGGTACTCACCGATGGAAAAATGGCCGTTGCTGAAAAAACCTGTGTTGAGAGGTTGCATAGTTCTTTACGAGGCCCTTTTTAACGGGATTCAAGCCCTCACCTATTCTGCACAAGAAGCTTTGGGCGAAGAACAGGAACCAATCGGCCCCTGGGCGCTCGCCGGCACGATAGCGTTGGCTTTAGGGGGCGCTATACTCCTTTTTGTTGTAGTTCCTCATTTGGCTACACTGGGGTTCGGCGTGCTCATCGGTAGCGATATTACCGTAAGAAGCCTCTCGTTTCATGTTGTGGACGGAATTATCAAGGTCGGTATGTTTGTGGGATATATAGCGCTGATCTCCTTAATGAGCGAAATCCGGCGTGTTTTCCAATATCACGGTGCTGAGCATAAATCGATCCATGCTTATGAAAAAGGGGAGGAGCTAACTGTTGAGAATGCGCGAAAATATCCGACACTTCACGCAAGGTGCGGAACAGCCTTTTTACTGTTAGTCCTGGTTTCAAGCATCTTCCTGTTCGCTGTTGTTTTTCCTCTGTTACCAAAAGAGGTGTTTGATAGCAGGGTAGTCACGAATATTTTCTATGTTTTATTCAAAATTGTGCTTTTGTTCCCAATAGCGGGTTTTTCGTATGAGGTGATACGCTTAGCAGACAAGCTGAATAATCGTTTCCTCAATACTCTGCTGCTGCCTGGTTTATGGCTGCAGAAGATGACCACGAGGGAACCGAGTGACGATCAGCTTGAAGTGGCGCTTGTTGCGCTGAAAAGAACGCTTGAAAAAGAGGAAGCCTGGAGCCGAATCCAAGTCTCGGTCCCATGACATATCATGCAAGTATTATCGAAATTAGAAGAATTGAGCCGGCGATACGAGGAGTTGGATGACGAGTTATCCAAACCTGAGATAATTTCCGACCCGAACAAGCTCAAGAAAGTTGCCAAAGAACAGGCTGATCTTACTGATATAATAAAAGTTTACCGCGTATTAACTGCTGTGATGAATGAGATTTCGGAAATGGAAAACATCATAGCGGATAATAGTGATGCTGAATTAGTGGAAATGGCACGCGAAGATCTTCCAGCGCTCGAAACTAAGAAAACAGCCCTGGAAAATGAATTGGCACTTCTCCTATTGCCCCGAGATCCCAATGACTCCAAGAATACTTTTTTGGAAATAAGGGCTGGTACTGGAGGAGAAGAAGCTGCTTTGTTCGCGGCAGACCTCTTCAGGGCGTACTGCCGATATGCCGAAACCAAGGCATGGCGGGTCGAGCTTATGTCTTCGTCCAGTGCATCGGCAGGAGGCATAAAGGAAGTAATCGCCTTGATTCATGGAAACGGCGCCTATTCCCGATTGAAGTTTGAAAAAGGGGTCCACAGAGTCCAGAGGGTCCCTACCACTGAATCCCAGGGCAGAATTCATACGTCTGCAGTAACAGTTGCAGTGCTGCCCGAAGCGAAAGACGTAGACGTGGAGGTCGATCCGAAGGACTTGAAAGTAGATGTCTATCGGTCGTCCGGTCCTGGAGGACAGAGCGTCAACACAACCGATTCCGCTGTCAGAATAACTCACGTGCCGACCAATATTGTCGTCACTTGTCAAGATGAGAAATCGCAGCACAAAAATAAAGCCAAAGCGATGAAGATCCTTAAGGCTCGGCTACTGGCGCGTATGGAAGAAGAACATCAGGCAAAAATCAGTCAGGATCGCAAAAACCAGGTAGGATCGGGAGATCGTTCCGAGCGAGTCAGAACCTACAATTTTCCTCAGAACCGAGTAACCGATCATCGCATTAACTTAACACTATATAAGCTCGAAAGCGTCATGGAGGGGAAACTCGACGAGCTTATTGAACCGCTCACTCTTCACTTCCAGACTGAGGCGATGAGTCAAGCCGTAGCACATTGAAATGAAAAAATAATGAAAAGCGCGCTCGTCCTAGTCCCACCCAATATTCCGAGCATGGATTCTGTTGCGGGGGGCAGATTTCAAGCCACGTACAATGCCGGTGGCAGCGAAGCTAGTCACTGGCTTCCACTTTGGATCTGTTATGCAGCAGGAGCTGTTCCTACGGCCAGAGCCATGGATTGTAATGTGTTGGGGATATCTCGGGAAGAGTTTGTAAGTACTGTTCCCAATTATCACATCTACATTTTTTATGCGAATCAGGAAACAATAGCCTACGATCAGGAAACCGCTGCGCAACTCCGCGAGAAGCACAAGAAGTCACTGATTCTCTTTGCCGGCCCTTATGCTACCGTAGTTCCTGAAAAGATTCTGACTTCTCCTGCCATCGACGCTGTAATTCGAGGCGAGTTGGAGATCCCTTTACGAGAATTGTGCGAAAACAAACCCCTCTCATCAATTCAAGGTTTGACTTGGAAGGATGGCGAAGTAGTCAGAACAAATCCGGATTGCCCGAAGTTGGAGGATTTGGACTCACTTGCCTGGGTGTCCCGGATCATCCGTCGCGACTTGCCTCTACTGAATTACCGTATTCCTTATTTAAATTATCCTTACATCTCGCTTCTGTCAGGTCGGGGCTGTCCCAATCACTGCACGTATTGTCTGTGGCCTCAAACCATAAGCGGCCACCGCTATAGGACCAGGAATATATCGGATGTTGCCGAAGAAATGATTTGGATACATAAGACACTTCCGGTCATCCGAGAGATTCAGATTGAGGACGATACCTTTACCTGTGACCGAGAACGGGTTCTCAAATTGTGTGACGCTTTAGAGGGTAGGGGAATCACCTGGTCGTGTTGCACTAGGCACGATCTTTCGGGCGATGTGCTGTACCGAATGAAAAAGGCCGGGGCTCGGAATCTTGTGGTCGGGTTTGAATCCGGAAATAACGATATACTCAAGCGCATTAAGAAAGGGGTGAACACTTCGCAGGCCATTCCTTTCATGAAGGATTGCCGCAAGGTCGGCTTGCGGGTGCATGGGTGCTTTGTTTTTGGTCTGCCTGGTGAGACGCGTGAAACCATGAATGAGACCCTCGATTATGCCTTGAATTTACGGCCCGACACAGTTCAGTTCACCATAGCATCCACGTACGAAGGAACTGCTTTCAACCAGTACCTCAGAGAAGGAGGTTTCTTAAGAGAAGACGTAGGGGTTACTGAATCCGGGCACTTGAGCGCCAAGTTTGATTATCCTGACCTGACAGGCGATGAAATCAACATCTTTACACACGAGGCTTGGAAGGCATTTTACCTGCGTCCATCAACATTAGTACACCAGGTGACTTCAGCGCTGGGTGATTTCAATGATCTCAAGCGCCTCTGGCACGGAGTCAAGTACGTCGGACAGTACTTGTGGATGCATGACCCACACGTGAGGTAATCCTATTTTCCGACGATGTTCGGTCCCCGATATTTGGCAATCATATCGTCAAGGATGCCTGTAATCATTTCGGTCAGTTACAAGCGGTCCAAGAGTGTCATTGCTGTAGATGGTAGGGATTGTCATTGCGAGCGGAGCGAAGCATCTCAGAGATTGCCACGTCATTTCATTCCTCGCAATGACAGGGGGATTGCCACGGCCTGACGGCCTCGTAATGACAAATTTACGCCGGGTAACTGAGGGATTTCTTTCGGTACAACAGATTGATTGACTAACAGATATGGTACCGTGTAAATTATTGACTAATGGAGGGTGTAGCTCAGTTGGCAGAGCACAGGGTTGTGGCCTCTGTGGCCGTGGGTTCGAGTCCCACCACTCTCCCCAAGTCTCCCTTTGATATCATTGGGTAATCTCGCCAAACTGCCCCATGATGGGGCAAAAAAAGCACTGTGCGACTACTGTGCAACTTTCCTCCCTGGGGGAGTTGTTACTAGCGCGGTATCGATCCCCAGCGAACCCCTCGCCGAATCTTCTATTGGCATTCCGGCTGTTCATTTGGCTCCATGTGCTTTGAGTAAGTCCACCACCTCCTGATGCCCTCCAGATGAAGCCGCCATCAATGCTGTCTGGCCGCCTTCAGTTTTTGCGTTGATATCAGCGCCTTTGTCCAGGAGTAGCTTTACGACATCGACGTTGCCTCGCAAGGAAGCCCACATCAATGCTGTCCCGCCGTCTTTGTGCTTTGTATTGATATCAGCGCCTTTGGCCAGGAGCAGATCTACGACATCTACCTGTCCTCCGCAAGAAGCCGCCGCCAATGCTGTGTCGCCGTTTTCATTCCTTGCATTAATATCAGCGCCTTTCGCCAGGAGGAGATCTACGACATCCACCCGTCCTCCGAAAGAAGCCAGCATCAATGCTGTCTGGCCGCCTTCAGATTTTGCGTTGATATCAGCGCCTTTCGCCAGGAGGAGATCTACGACATCCACCCGGTCTTCGAAAGAAGCCATCATCAATGCTGTCACGCCGTCTTTATTCTTTGCATTGATATCAGCGCCTTTCGCCAGGAGCAGATCTACGACATCCACCTGGTCTTCGAAAGAAGCCACCATCAACGCTGTCGCGCCGTCTTCATGCTTTGCATTGATATCAGCGCCTTTGGCCAGGAGCAGATCTACGACATCTACCTGTCCTCCCAAAGAAGCCGCCGCCAATGCTGTGTCGCCGTTTTCATTCTTTGCATTAATATCAGCGCCTTTGGCCAGGAGTAGCCTTACGACATCCATGTGGCCTCCGCGGGAAGCCGCCACCAATTCTGTCACTCCGTCTTTATGCTTTCCATTGATATCAGCGCCTTTGGCCAGGAGCAGATCTACGACATTCACGTGGTCTCCGACGTAAGCGAACATCAATGCTGTCTCACCACCTTCAGTTTTTGCATTGATATCAGCACCTTTGGCCAGAAGCAGATCTACGACATCCACCTGTCCTCCCAAAGAAGCCAGCATCAATGCTGTCTGGCCGCCTTCAGTTCTTGCGTTGATATCAGCGCCTTTCCCCAGGAGGAGATTTACAACATCGACGTGGCCTTGGAAAGAAGCCTGCGTCAATGGTGTCTCTCCGTTTTCAGTCTTTGCATTAATATCAGCGCCTTTGTTGAGCAAATGCTTTACAGACCCTTCATTCATGTTAAGACAGGCGTTCAACAGTTGCTCGCTTAGTTTGGGATCAAATCTCGGGTGAGGCGCTCCACAATGCGGACAGGTTTCGGCTAGATCGGAGACTTTGCCACTGCACTCATAACACTTGATTAGCGCCAACTTTGTGACCTCCATAATGAATGATTCTGAGCGCTGCCCTGTCCGAAACATCGCGCAGATTTCGTCTTACAAACCCTGGGTAGTAATTGTAGTCGAGAAAAGGATTAAGACTGAGCCGCATCATAGAGGATTTGTGTCAACGGAGAAAGAAAAATCCCGCCTCTTCTCGTCTCATCGCTGTCTTTGTGGCGATTTTGAGAGATTCTCCTCTAAGGTTCCATTCAGTGAAGGTGGTACGGCTGGAGTCGGCAAGCCCTGGGAAAACAAAGTACCTGAAATTGTCCCCGTTTTGTTTGCGATGCTCAGCCAAGGCTGCATCGAAAGCATTCTTGTCCTTCTCCGGGTTGTGGGAGTGCAGAATACACAACTCTTCCCCACTCCCCTCAAGAGCATCAAGACCGCAGATTTTGTGGTGCTTACACTCGGCCACGGCTCCCTCCTCCAAAATCCGGTTTCTTGAGCCTGTCTTGACAGAATTTGGCAGGTGAATCGCTATTTCGGATCGTCTCAAAGTGGCTTACTGACCTGATCAGGAGGGCATGATATCACGGTAGGTTGTTAGAATAGAAGAGAATTCTTGGACTGGTCTGTTAAAAGGCTGTTTTGCAGGGTTCTTGCTCTGTGAAAGAAAGGGGGCGTGTTGTAAGCGCCTTCTTAGATCGGTTTACTGGTATCGAGACTATCCGCTGAAATTGTTACAGACTTTGAGCTGGGGACGAGACTATCATCAGCTTCACACATCTTTACTACTGTTTCAAACATGCGAGCCAGTTCCGTTTCACCCGAAGCTTCCAGTTCCCGTCTTCTCTTTTCGGCCCACGCCTTCATGTTTGGTTCCTCCTTCTCATCCCGGATAAGCCTCCGAATAATTCCCTACTCTTTTTCTCGGGATATTATTTGGATTTAGTTGAGAAGTCAAGTCGAAAACGAAGAAGACCGAATCGCCGCTCTTGCTTTGTGCATCTCGAGAGATAAATTTTTATCAACTTAATTATTCTTGGAGGAAACACCATGTCCGGAGAGGTATGTATGCTAGTTATAATAATGATTGCTGCTCCAACGGTCATTCATGCGGACGATGACATCCCTGACCTCAAAGGAACCTGGGCTGCTGACATGTCTGCTATCAGGACTGCAGCTCCAAAAGAATCCGGTGCATATCAATTAGCATATTGTCAGCCTGGCCCCTGCAAGCTCTCGATCAAGTATGTAATTGATATGCAGGATGGGAACATTTTGTCCGGAACCAAGTATGGCCCGACCTTCAATCAGACGGTGATTGGAGTAATTGACGCTAACAACAGGACAGTGCACATGGTGGATCAGAAAGGCTTCATTTTCGGCGAAATAATTGACCCTGCCAAAATTCACCTGACCTTTCTGGAGAACACCCAATACGGTCAAGTTGCAGCACAAGGGTTCATGATTCGGCAGCCGTAGCAATGGCGTCTAAGATCGATGTGCCTCAATCTTTTGGAATGCGGCTCGACGGCCCATAAAATTCCCAATTGGGCCTGAAAGGCTCACAGGGCAGCACCATAGGAGTCAGGACGACTCATCAAGCAAAATAATTGAGTTCCGGAATGGACGCTATCGGGTTTTCTCATCGTGAGTAAAAACAAAGGGATCGCGCGGCGGTAGAAAATCGCGTAGAGCGGATTTTACGCAGCCCTGATTTGTTTCCCTTGAAAGCTCATGATGCAATTCGCCCGTTAGGAGCTTCCGGAACGATGCACGGGCCGCCGTTAGAGGGGTCAAAATAAAAGTAGCTCACCAAAGAAGAGCCCTATCGTTTCAATATAGTGTGGACGAACTTCCCTTGATATTGCAGGGCCTCAACAGAACTATGGGACGGACACCATAGTTCCCGCAACGGACCGACCTATCCTGCCGCGGTATTGTCACCATAATTTATATAATCATTGTGATAAGTTAGCAATAACCTTGGGGAGACTGTCTCAAAAATCCGAGAAAGGCCAACATCGTGCTACGCAAATTATCATTTTCCTGGGTCCCAGGCTCCGCCTGGGAACCCATATCTTCCGGGCTCTACCCGATAACTATCTGGTATTCTGGCCTATAATGGAGGTGGAGCTTCCAGGTCATGCATTCCCAGGCGGAGCCTGGGAACGAGAAGTGTGGCACGATTTTTTCTCGATTCTGAGTTTTGAGACGGCCTCTAGGTGGTGGTCGTTCCTGGCACGTCTTTTGCTTACTTAGGGTAGCAAGCTGGAGCTTCCGGCAGCGGAGACAGAAGCCATGAGAATTCTTGTTGCAGATGATGATGCCATTTCTCCAAAACTGTACAAGTACCCACCGGAGAACCAGCGCAAAAATCAAAATGCAGTATCTAATAGCTCGAAGACGCCAGCAGGTCGCGCCATGATCCGAAGCAATCTCATCCCGGACACGAGAAAGATCCCTTTTTGGGAAACCCTGAATGATGACCTTAAAAACGGAGCGCTTGGCAGCGTTATCATTATAGCCTTGGTGTGTCTGGCTATTATCCTATTCGGCCGGTAGTTAGGCGAAATTGCCGGAGATTAGCCCACACCATATAATTACCGCAGACGTGTGTTCATGCTGAAGTTATCGGGACTAATCTGACTTTGGTCAGAATTAATGCGGCAAGATATGCGCACGCTAGGGTATAGTTTGCGGGGGTCTCCGGTTATCAATGGGTCTCGCTAAGCCTCCAAATTTTCAGGGACAACGCTGAAGCCCTGACGGTCAGAATATCCCATCCCCTCCTTCCGCTGGGTTGGTATTGCCGTCCAAGGGTAACCGAATGGTGAAAGTGGTTCCTGATCCAACCTTGCTTGAAACCAAGATGTCTCCGTTGTGGTTTTTTATTATGCGATAAGTCATAGCCAATCCCAGTCCCATTCCCGTGCCTTCGGTTGAAGGCTTAGTGGTGAAAAAAGGATCGAAAATCTTGTCCAGGATCTCTTCGGGCATGCCGTATCCTGTGTCCACAAAGCCCACTTCGATCCAATCATAGGCCTTGCGTGTCCGCACTGTGAGAATGCCGGAACCGTTCATGGAGTCGAGAGCATTAAGGATGATGTTCATAAATACCTGTTCCATCATATTAGAGTCGACCACAACCTCGGGAATGGACGGATCGTATTCTTTGTTCAAAGTTATGCCGAAGAATCTGTGCTGACCAATAACGATTTCAAGTGTTTGATCCAGCAATTCGTCTATGCGGCGAGGTTCTTTGTGCATCGGTGTCTTCCTGGCAAAATCGAGAACCCCTTGCACTATTTTTTTTATTCTGGTTGTCTCCCTGATGATAATCTCCAGGTCTTGGTGTGTTCGTTCGTCATCCTGGAATTTCTTCCTGAGTAAGTAAGCAAATGTGAGGACCCCTGTGAGCGGTTGATTGATTTCGTGCGCGATGCCCGCGGCGAGCTGTCCCAGCGAGGCCAGTTTCTCTGAACGCAAAAGCTGTCTTTCCAGGCCCTTCCTCTCTCGTTCGTCCGTGATAATCCCTAACGAGCCTATTTCCTTACCATCTTCGTAAAGGAGGGACCCGTGAAGACGAATGGGGATCTCGGCCCTGGTTTTGTCGACCCAAACCATGTCCCTTTCAATAATCCGCGGCTGTCCATTGGCGTTGGACCTAAAGTTCTTCATGATTTGCCTCGCCTCGCCCGGCTTATAGAGATCTCTGACGTCCAGCCTTCCGATAACTTCCTCCTTACTGTAGCCTGAGAGTTTCTCCGATGCCGCATTGAAAATAACGATCTCCCCACCCTTGCGAACATAGATTGTGGCGCTGGGGGAGTTTTCGATGAGGTTATTCATCAACTGAAGATTACGAATAAGCCGCTTTTCGAGACCCTTTATCTCCCGAAGATCGGTGAAAATACCGACTGAACCAGCTTCTTGACCTCTATGGTAAATTAGCGACGCGGAAAGACACACGGGGATCTCCTTACCACATTTGTCCAGAACCACGAGGGCTCTGTTCTGGAGAATCCCAGGGCCTCCGTATTCGTTGGATCTCAAGTCTCTCATTATTCTTCTAGCTTCACCACGCGGATAAAGATCTGTGATATTCTTCTTTCCGACTACCTCAGCCTTCTCATACCCCAGGAGCCTTTCGGCAGCGGAATTGAAAATGATGATCGATCCGCCGTTGGCAAGGCTGATAACGGCGTCGGGGGAGTTTTCGATAAGGTTCTCCATGAACTGGTAGGCTTGTTCCAGTTCCGCGTTGGCTTCCCGCACGAGGGCTTCCAGGTTGATGGTATGCTGCTTGACTTCTCTCTTCAGCGCCACTCTCTCAAGAGACCGTTTAAGCGAAATTGATAGGATCTCTTCGCTGACAGGCTTGGTAAGAAAGTTCGAGGCCTCCCTCCTGAGGCATTCCAAGGCCATTTCCATGTCCCCGTGGCCACTGATCATTATGACTTCCGAGTCAGGGTTGAGATCCTTGATGTGGGTCAGCACTTCCCTTCCATCCATACCGGGCAGCCGAACATCCAGGAAAACCACGTCGGGGGATTCTTTTTTGAACATCTGCAGACCTGTCGGACCGTCTTCGGCCAACACTACCTGATGACCGTCCAGTTCAAGAGTCATCTGCATCATTTTTCGGATGCTTTCCTCATCATCAGCTACTAGTATTTTTGACATGATCGGTCGCCCCCTCTGCGGGACAGGGAAAAGTTACTCGGAACAAGGCGCCTCTCGTTTGTAAAGTATGCTCTTCTATAGCGCCTCTGTGCTCATTTATAATACCATAGCGTATGGAAAGACCCGGCCTCGCTTCACCGGTGAATTGGGCCTTGCGAGGTGAGCCGAGCCGCAAATGAGGGGCGATCTTAAGGTCATTTCGGAATTCTTTGGACACTCCAATTTGAACCGGAATTATGAAAAGGCTTTGGCCTGAATGTGGTCGAGTGGGAGGAGTGACCTGCCCCCGAACTATGTAACATTTGTTAAGTCAGAGTTATAGTACGTTTTCCTCCTGAGAGAATCTGTCTGGTCGCAAACCTGTTCGCACCCAAGAGCCTGTCGCCTTGGACGTCGGATCTGTGGCCACCATTTCCTCTCGATCATGCTCGCATCCCCGAAACGTCAAGGATATCAAACTGCGCACAGTGTTCAGTAATTGGCCCAATTGTGAACGCGCTGTGAATCCGTGATATCTGATTTAATCAAATTATGCGAAATAGATTCGGCTCTGACGGTTCACTCTCAGGCCGCGGAGTCGAGGTCTTCGGCCAAATCCCCAGGCACGACCGGAAAATGCAACCACGAGCTTCCTATGAAACTTGAGGCTATGGAAAGCAAAAAGCCCCTTTAACGTTGGGGCTCCTGCAGGATTTCGGACAAACAGTGCAGAGTTGAATAGAGAAAGGTTCAGTCACACTCTTGCACCCATCGACAGCGCTTCTCCCCGAATTTGTTGATGTAGCACCGCTCGACCATTGTGCAGCCATCGTCGACAAGGACTGGGCTTCCAGCCACGACAACGCTCGGCCCGAAACCCCAGTGTCCCCAATGAAGTCCGCCATGATGCCCGCCATGATGCCCGTGAGGGCCGGCTATAGCGGCTGATGTGCTGAGCCCGACCACGATGCCGCCAACAAACAGAATTCCCACGACTATCGCCAATACTTTTTTCATTGTCCCGCTCCTGAGATTTTTATTTAAGCTGTCCGCTCTTGAGATAACAATTCGTTTTCCGATCTGAAGTACAACAGTTTTTTTTCACCGCTGGAGTTGGCCCTGGTAGCGCGATTCCGGCCCTCGGTTACCCGGACACACGTCCAGGTCAGTTCGCGGCATAGAATTCCGCGCCGTTGTCAGCCGCTATCCTTCAGCTCAGCCTTGCCGATAAACCAATTTCTTGAGTTTCTCGTGGCCATGTGCATAGGAGCCCCACGAGGAGCGCAAAGATGACAAAAGAGCTACTGGAGCTAGAGACATGGGCTAGGGCTCAATTCGTGCACTGCCGGAGAAAGCTTGAGACAATGGACACTAAACAGGCCAGGACCAGCCGCGTGGCAGGTTTCGCATTCCCGGCAATGATCAGAGCCATACACGGCGATCGGAAGCCATTCAGACACGACGCAATGTGGGACAGATAGGAAGACTACCAACAGGAGCTGACTGAAAGATGTTTGCCCCCCATCTTAAATGTTGCAAGACCATAGCAGCTAGGATAACTTCCGAACTTATGACCATAGTCCGTGGCGCCACATGTTCGAACGTAAGAGACATCACGGTGAGGCGAGGATGAAAAGGATCGTTGTGTGCCTGCCTCTGATATTCTGTTTATTAGTCCACACTGTGCAAGCAACTACCTACTTTATTTGCTACAAGCCCATTTTGGCACCTGAAGATGGGCTGGACGCTGGATGTGTAAAATGCTCAACCGTCCAGCCTTCCCCGGATCCCGACGAAGACAACCCTTCCAAGGCCTGCCCGAACGGGTTGGGCAAAGACTTCACCAGGTTGGATAACGCGCTTGATTGGAGGAAGCAAAATTGTGGTTGTCCTAAAAAGACCGTTCCACCAAAGATCTTGCCTGGCATTCGATAAAAGCTCCTGATTTTCTCCGCTGCACTTCTGTCACACCCAAACTTGATGCAGGCCGGACCTTAAGCCGCGTAACACGATCTAAACGCTTTTCCCCGGACACACTGCGTTACGCGCAACTAGGCAGAGCCGGAGACGTCAGCACTAGAGAGGGGCATGTGGAGAGGAGCATCTCAGCGATTAGCCTCCAGCAGCTTTCCGATCGGCTGCGAAATCGGAAAATAGAGTTATAGGGGTTCTCAAGAGTTTTGTACCCATAACGGATAGGATCGGAGGGTAACGCAGAATGGTAGGACAGGCTTCTAGTCCGTCTATTAAATGGGACAGGCGAGATGCCCATCGCCACCAAATCCTATTCCTTTTCGCGACTACTGTTGAGAATCCCTATTGGAGTCTAGTTTTTTGACCTAAAACATGCCACTAAAGGCATAGGTAATAGGATGACTAATTTAGAGTACTTACGCAGACTAAGCGGCCTCAGTCAAATGCAGGTTGCTTTTAAGCTCAAACGACATGTGAGTTTAATCAGCAAACTGGAGCGGGGCTGGGTGACAAGGGTTCCAGTGGATGTGGCGCGGCGATTGGAGCGCCTGTTTCCTGGGTGGACTCTGTCAAAACTTCTGGAAAACCACTCTCCCGATGAGACCTCCATATCTGGTGGAGGCCGGTCATGGCGCTTACGACGATTGGGACCCGGCAAATGTGGACCTGCTCACCTGTTGTGGGATTGCGCGGCATTTCAGTGTGCTTGTGACGGAAGTCTGGAGCTGGACTTGCGATAAAGGCTTTCCCCGGCATCGAAAGGACATTGGAGCGCATAGATGCTCACTTTCATGGGTCCACTGGGCCTGGAGTTCTCCATCTTGAGATTGAGAGGGCAGGGCACACCATGCAGTCAAAAGGTCGCCATCGTACCCCGAAGTGCCGCCAGCCATATGAAAGTTCTTGCCGGAGGGGTCCAGGGAATCCGGCTTCTTTCAAGAAGCGGGTTCCCCCGCATTCTTCCCTTAACAATTCGTGTGTTCATACCTGGGATCTTACCAAGGTGGCGATCGAGCGGCTGTGCGCCACCGGCTGTGACATGCCGGTTATCCTGGACGATACCAAACGTGCGAAACCCGAGCAGATCGGGCCGGCCTTGTATTCGATCATCTCCGGACACGGACGGGGACGAGGAAGCATAAAGGGACTGGCCCAAACCAGGACCTGGCGAACGGTGCTTATTTCTTCAGGCGAGGCCGCGGCCGTCTCCTATACCGAGGATGCCGGTGTGCGTGCCCGCATACTGACGATTCGAGGCT